>DAOTTD010000088.1:0-4251 GCA_034438015.1 Ktedonobacteraceae bacterium
TGTTAAGCGCATAATAAAACTGCCGGTAGAACCAATTAAAATTGCCGCTTTTCACTCGTCTCTTCGCTGCGCCCTTGCTCGATGTGGGACGCAATCTGCAACCTGATAAACGAACAGTGGTGAGGTAGGGGCAAGCTCAGCCCTTTGATCGACTGAGGTGGTGGACGGGTTGGCATGGAGGCAGTCGAGGCAAAGGGCTGAGGATGCGAGCGAAGTCCAGGGTCCCGGAGGTAGTTGGCATGGAGGTGGGGAAGGGACCCTGGGCGTGAGCTCGCAGGAGGAACTGGTTTTCATTGCGCGAGAAGACCGCACGCGAAGAACTTTTTGGGCCCTGTTGTAAAGCGCAGAGGTGGTCAGCATAATCCGTTGTGGTGCGAAACGATCAAAAGGGGGATGGCAAGCGTGTCAAGCGCAACCCATTCCCGTGATCACCTCTGACAATTCAGGCCATCAATCGAGACAAGCGCTACATTGATGACCTACGATGGCACTCATCCAAGCAAAGAGGTGAGTGTCATATGAAGAAGGATACCGAGGTGAAGCTATTGATGCAAGAGAGACGCAAAGGGACCGCTCAACGGCTCGCGGCTGCACGCGCAGGGATGAGCGAACGCACCGCCCGCAAGTATGAACAAGCGGGCCAGCTTCCTTCTCATCTCAAGCGTCCCCATACCTGGGCAACCCGCGCCAATCCGTTTGAGGAACATTGGCCCTGGGTCATCGCGCAGCTTGAACGCGACCCAGCACTGCAAGGGTCCACCTTGTTTGCGCTGCTCTGTGAGCAACATCCAGGCTGCTATCGACCGACCCAAATCAGGACGTTACAGCGACATATCGCTCGATGGCGGGCCGTGCATGGACCAGAGCAAGAAGTGATCTTTGAGCAACGGCACCAGCCCGGCGAGCGAGCACAATCGGATTTCACCCATATGGAGGATCTGGGCGTGACCATTGCAGGGGAACCCTTCCCGCACATGGTCTATCACTTCGTGCTCACCTACTCCAACGCAGAAGCGATCAGCCTGTGCTTCAGCGAACCGTTTGAGGCCCTGGCTGAGGGGATCGAGAAAGCGCTCTGGCAGCTTGGTGGAGTTCCAGAGCAACACCGAACTGACCATCTCAGCGCCGCCGTGCGGCACTTGCGCAAAGAGGAGAGAGAAGATTGGACGCTTCGCTACCAGGCCCTCATGCAGCACTACGGGATGCAGCCCACCTGGAACAATACTGGGGTGGCGCATGAAAACGGGGATGTGGAACAATCCCATCATCGGTTCAAGCAGGCCGTTGACCAGGCGCTGCGCGTCAGATGGTGCCGGGATTTTGCGAGCCGTTCGGCCTACGAACAGTTTTTGCAGGATCTGGTCTACAAACGCAACCAGACACGCGATGCCCGCTTTAGCGCTGAGAAGGAGGTCTTGCGCCCCCTGCCAGCCACGCCGCTGTCCCCCTGCAAGGAGTTGCGCGTCACCGTTTCGCGCTTTTCCACGATCCATGTGGGCAGTAATATTTACTCCGTGCCATCGCGCTTGATTGGGACAACAGTCATGATCCGGGTGCGAGCAGAAACACTGGAAGGCTATGTGGGCACCTCCCCGGTGTTCATCCTGCCGCGTCTGGTGGGCAAGCACAAGCATCACATCGATTACCATCACCTGATCTGGTCGCTGGTGCGCAAGCCGGGAGCCGTCGCTGCCTACCAATACCGGGATGAACTCTTTCCCACGACCACCTTCCGCCTGGCCTACGATCGGCTGCTCACCGAGTGGCCCAAGCGAGCTGACCCTGAGTATGTGCGCATCTTGCACCTGGCTGCTACGACCAGCGAATCCGAGGTGGAAACGGCGTTGGGCTTGTTGTTGGAAGCCGGGACACTGCCGACCTTCCTTGCCGTGCGTGACCTGGTGCATCTGCCCGCCATGCCGTCTATCCCACAACTGCACACCCCATCCCTCGATCTCTCACCCTACGATCAACTCATCCCATCAAGGAGGACCAATGGCTAATCAAGTCAACCAACACGACGAATTGCGCGCGCTCTTAGAGCGCCTCAACCTGGGTGCGATGGCCGCTGTCTTTGCGGATCTGGCGCTCAAAGCCGCCAAAGAGAACCTCTCCCATGAAGCCTATCTCTTTGCACTGGGCAAGCACGAGGAGGAGCTGCGCACCCAACGGCGCACTGCACGACTCCTGCGTGCTTCAGCCCTTCCCGCAGACAAGACCTTTCGCACCCTCAATCTGGGAAAGCTCTCGCCGCAGCTCCAGCTTCAGATTGAGCGCCTCAAAAGTGGCAGCTTTCTCGAGAGCGCTACCAACGTGGTCGCCGTTGGGAGGCCGGGCGTTGGGAAAAGTCATTGCGCGGCAGCGGTGGGCTATGAACTGATTTTGCAAGGGCATCCCGTCTTGTGGACGCCGACGAGCAACCTGGTGCAACGACTGCTGGCTGCCAAACGTGATCTGAAGCTCCCCCAGGAGTTAGCCAAGCTCGATAAGTTTGCCTGTGTCATTCTCGATGACATCGGCTATATCCAGCATGACCGTGATGAGATGGAAGTGCTCTTCACGTTCCTGTCCGAGCGCTATGAAACCAGATCCGTGATGATTACCACGAATCTCGTGTTCAGCGAGTGGAACCACATCTTCAAAAATCCGATGACGACGATGGCGGCCATAGATCGCGTCGTCCATCACTCCGTCATCCTAGATATGATGGAGGTCGAGAGCTATCGTGCCACCGAAGCCAACCATCATCGCAAGCTTCAGCAAGAAGCGACGCAGATCGCGGCTCAGAAACCGGCAGAAATAGTTGTCATAGGGGGGTCCTAAATAGTTGACATTAGACACCTGGACCGATCTGATGCAAGTGGCGCTTTCTGTTCGTGTCGGAAAACTGCAACCATCAATTTTGCTGCGAAAGCTGGGCCATGAGAGTCGGAAAAATCGCCTCTACCAGGCGTTTCGGGAATTAGGGAGGGTCGTCCGCACGATCTTTCTGCTCCGCTACATCTCGGATATCCCCTTACGTGAGCAGATCACCAAGACCACCAACATCGCGGAACGCTACAACCAGTTTTGCGAGTGGATTCGTTTTGCGTCGGGTGGACTCATGGCCGAGAATGATCCTGACGAGCAGCAAAAGCGTGTTCGCTATACCGACATTGTCGCCAACGCGTTGATGCTGCGAAATGTGGCAGATTTGACAGACGCCTTAGAACAATTGAAGCAACGTGGCTATCCTGTTCAGCCAGAAGATGTCGCCCACCTGTCTGCTTATATGACTGAGCATCTTCAACGCTTCGGAGAGTATACCCTCAAACTTCGGCCAGTGGCTCCTCTCTCCAATCAAGAAAAGACCATCTCCGATCCGCTCTCGGAACAGAGCGGAGATGCGGAAGAGATGTCTGCGTAATGCAGAAAAAGTTGTTTTTACCGTTTCTGCTCGTTTCCCCTATGTCCTATTTTTACATGTATCTCGGCGCTGGGTCTAATAGGGGGCAAGACGGTCAACGATTCCTCCCTCCTCGTCCGTGGCAATAATCAGCGATTGATTGGCATGCGTTTGAAGGTCATGCACCAGTTGTGTCCACCCGCTCAGGGTCGTTGGCATCAGCGGCCCACCATTATAATTATTGAAAACAATGACGTTAGCGATATCCCAGTGTTGCAGCGGCTGGTTCAGCGCAGCTGTATAGCCGTTAGTATAGACGGCCAGCATGAGTAACTGCCCGATCTGTTGCGTCTGCGTCAGATGATCGATATACGTGTCGATGCGCTGCGCCAGACTAGCAGTCGGAGTGGGTGTTGGGACAAGGGTGGGCGAGGGGTGAGGAGAGAGTGTAACGACTGGCGAGGGGGTCGGATGCTGCTCAGACATATTTGAGGTATGCCATAGCTGCGCGAGGACAACCAGGCAAACAATCATCGCCGTGAGGCTCAAGAGTAGCAGGATGAACAGGAAGCGCTTTAAGCCTCCGCCACGAGTCTTCTGCTGATGCCGTTTTTGCTCTGATGAGTAGGGATGCATAGTCGAAGAAGCCTTTCGTCTCCAGAAGAGGGACCTGCAAGCCAATATTACCTTTCGATCTCTCTTCTTCCACCTGTTTCACTTTCCAGAGGGTGATACAGCCCATTCATTCTTTTCAATACAAGGATACACGCAGAGCCTCACCAGTACATCACAGGCGCTCCTCCTTACCTCTCAGACTCATCACAGGTGAGCTACTCTAGTTTCTCCTGGAAACAGGACATGCGGTG
>DAOTTD010000089.1:0-3616 GCA_034438015.1 Ktedonobacteraceae bacterium
CGGTGCCCAAAAAGCCTCGCCAATTGGCTTGATGGTCGCCTTGTTGCTCTCATCGTTTGCAGTTTTCTGAACCTTTCTGCTCTCAGAGCAAGGGTTCGGTGAGTCCGTATTAGTTTAAACACCAATATAAAAATGAGAAAGATCCTTCTCCAGTGCAGATCGGTCAAGCTGATCCTGACAAACAGATCACTATTGAAGAGCTTTTTAATGAACTAAATCAAAGATTTTTCCTAATTTGTTATGCGCCGCATAATGCTCCAGAATACGCTCACATATAATCGGGAGCCGAGATTATCTCTCTTATCGATAAGTCGCAGAATGACCCAGCTTGTTGAAAAACTCTGAATGGTAGGTATAAAGAAGATCAGATTACCTTCCAAACGTCGCTCAACTCTCGCAGTTCGTAACGCGTGTCGTAACGATTGGATGACGCACATATGGTAAGATGGGAGTGTCTCTTGGAACAGCGGAGGAGATGAAGACGCCTTACTTCGAACGGGATAGGGAAGAAGGCGCCTGGCGTCTCATGAAAGTCAGTAGGACCATCCACAGCAAGACCAGAGCAGCAGACAGGGAGTGCGCGAATGAACGTTCGGCATGCGCCAACAGAAGTAACTGAGAGCCGTGAACGGCACAGCTCTGCACATTTGCATGGGCGCAGGCTCCTGCTCGCCCGAGGCATCTGGCTCGTATTGGTCGTCCTCACCCTGTTGATCTTCTTCGCCAGCCTCCCGGTGTACCTGGCACAACTGCAAACTCCCTGTACTGGGCCAGCATGCCAATACCAGCAACTCACTCCTGGACAAGGAGAGACGCTCAAAGGGATTGGCCTGTCTCTCGGTGATTACGCAGCGTACACGGTCGCGCTCCTGCTGGCCTCGGTAGTGGTGTGTTTGGCGGTCAGTACGCTCATCGTCTGGCGGCGATCCGACGACCGCATGGCGCTCATCGTCGCGCTCCTGTTAGTGACGTTAGGCCCGATCATCGAGACGGGCGACTTTCCGGCGAGTAGTCCTTCCCTCTGGCTGATCCCGAACGAGTGCCTGAGCTTCCTCTTTCTTGCCTTGTTCATGCTCGTCTTCTCCTTGTTTCCTACTGGGCAGTTTGTGCCGAGCTTCATGCGCTGGACCCTCGTCGTGTTTCTCGCAGTGCAAGTCCCTATCACTTTCTTCCCAGCCGCGCCTTTCATGCCGGATACAACGGTGAGCCAACTCTGGCTCGTGTCTCTCGGCGAGCTGGCGACGCTTGCATTCGTCCAACTCTACCGCTACCGGCGGGTGTCCAGCCCCCTGCAACGGCAGCAGACCAAATGGGTGGTCTTCGGTCTCGTTGTGCTGATTACGGTCTTTATGATCGTGACTGTGCTGGGTCTGATTGTCCCAGGGCTGGCTTCGCCCGGTTCACTCTATCTGTTGGCTTACAATGAGGTCGGCTCCCTGATGCCGCTCTTCCTCCCACTCTCGTTTGGGTTCGCCATGCTGCGCTCTCGGCTGTGGGAGATTGATGTGCTGATCAATCGCACGCTGGTCTACGGTATACTGACGGCATCACTGGCCTTGGTTTACGTTGGCTTGGTGATTGGGCTCTCCGCGCTTCTGCGAGGCATCATCAGCCAGGACAACAGCGTGGCCATCGTCATTTCCACGCTGGCTATCTATGCCCTGTTCGGGCCGCTACGTCGAGGTATCCAACGGATCATTGACCGGCGCTTCTACCGCAGCAAGTATGACGCCGTCAAGACGGTGGCAGCTTTCAGCGCCACCTTGCGCCAGGAAGTGGACCTGGACCAGTTGCGCGAGCAGTTGCTGGCTGTCGTGCAGCAGACGATGCAGCCCGCACACGTCTCGTTGTGGTTGCGTCCATTGGAACACCATGAAACACATCATCTTCCTTGGAGAGTCAATCCTCCTGTTCGCTCAAAGGATGGATGAAGCGATGAAAGGCGATGGCTATGATGGGAACCAAAGCGCGCATCTTTGCGCCGATTGCTGTGATTTCGCTTGAAGACCTCGTTCCAATCAACCATTTCTATCGCCATCTGGATCACGTCCTCGACCTGTCATTTGTCCGTGACCTCGTCAAAGAGACCTATGCCCACGGTGGTCGTCCCTCCATTGACCCAGTCGTGTTCTTCAAGCTGCAACTCGTGATGTTTTTTGAAGACATCCGCTCGGAGCGGTTGCTCATGCAGTTGGTGGCAGATAAACTCAGCGTGCGCTGGTATGTGGGATACAATCTGGATGAGCCGTTACCCGACCATTCGAGCTTGACACGTATCCGTGAGCGCTATGGGGTCGAGGTCTTTCGTCGCTTTTTTGAAGCGATTGTCGAGCAATGTCAAGCAGCAGGACTGGTGTGGGGGAAAGAGCTGTATTTCGATGGTACCAAAGTGGAAGCCAACGCTTCGCTCGACTCGGTCAAACCCCGCTTTGCGGTTGATGCCCATGTGGCTACCTTGTTTGGGACCCAAGCCGAGGAAGCAGGAGACAAGAGCGATCAGGATCGCAGCCAGGAGGAAGCAGCATCCAGTGGGCAGGGTTCGCCGAAAGCACCGAAGCCTCTCCCCACCTCGCTCTCCCAGGAGGAACAGGAAGCACTCGCCCAGCACAATGAAGAGCGTCATGATTGGACCCTCCAACTGGGAGCGCAAGATCGGAGTGTCGCGGGTCGCTGCTATCAACGCATGGCCGATCTGCGTGTGAGTACCACCGACCCAGATGCCACCCTCATGCTGACCAAGCACGGAGCGGATATGGGCTACCACACGCACTATGTCGTGGATGGCGGCAAAGCGCGGGTCATTCTCCAGGTGCTGGTGACCCCGTCGGAGGTGATGGACAACCAACCGATGCTGGATCTGCTGTGGCGGGTGCGCTTTCGTTGGAAGCTGTGGCCCAGGCACGTGACGGGTGATCGCAAGTACGGCACTGAGGAGAACATCGCAGCTATTGAACGGGAGCACATCCACGCCTACATTCCCCTTCCCGATCACGACCACCGTACCGCATTCTTTAGCCCAGACCGCTTCCGGTATGAGGCGGCGCGCGATATCTACATCTGCCCAGCAGGCAAAGAACTGCACTTTGTGCAGGGACAATCGACTGACCGACAACGCCGCTATCGGGCCTATGTCAAGGACTGTAATGCGTGCACACTGCAAGCCCAGTGTACCACCAATAAGCAGGGACGCAGTCTGTGCCGGAGTGTGGATGAGGAGTATCTGGATCGGGTGCGTGCCTATCAACCGACCGAGCCCTACAAGAAAGCCCTGCGCAAGCGCAGTGTGTGGGTGGAACCCTTATTCGCAGAGGGCAAACAGTGGCATGGCATGCGACGGCTCCGCTTGCGAGAGCTGGAGCGGGTCAATGGTGAAGCGTTGATGCGAGCGGCTGGGCAAAATCTGAAGCGGCTGCTGAAAAAACGAGGAGGGAGGCATCGTCCGGAGCCAGCAGAGGCCCTCTCTGCCTTCTTTTTGGCTGCTTTCGGGGGGGGTTGCCAGCACTTTATGGCGTAGTGGTCTTTTTCCTTCCCGATTGGTTCAGATTACTCAATAGTCATGCAACACAATGCATCCCTCCTTATTGATGAGTTTTTAAAAGCATTTTTCAACAGGCTG
>DAOTTD010000090.1:0-13937 GCA_034438015.1 Ktedonobacteraceae bacterium
CTCCAATGCCTCACAGATAGCCAACAATTGTTTCGCCCGAAACACCCCGCCATTATCCGTGATGAGCTTGAGCGGCGCCCCAAATTGCTCGACGGCCGCATACAGGACAATCAAGACACAAGATAAACCCTGGCTTTGAAAAATGTCGCTGGAGAGAATGGCTCGCGAGAAGGCATCCATGACGGTGATGACATAAAACGAACCCTTGATCTCAGGAATGCGATGTTTTTCGATATAGCGGATATCTACGCACCATCGTTCATGGCGAGCTGTGGCCTTGAACGGGTGGGGCTTTGGTTTGTGAGGCTCTTCCGGTTTCGGCTTGATTCCGTAGAGCCGACGATTTTCTGCCATGATGCGCCCACACGTTCGTGGAGAAACAGAGATGCCTAATGGCTTGAGAGGGTGACCGAAAAGGCTTGGGGAGACAATTGAAGGCTTTGCGCAGGGAAAAGAGAATAATGTGATAGAATAAAGGAGAAAAAGGGTGGAAAGGGCTTAAATGTGTACAAGAAAGGTGGGGAGGCCAATGGAAATCTATCCTTCTGATCTGACCGAGGCGGAGTGGGCTCTTCTGGAACCACTCATCCCTTCTGGCAAGCCTGGTGGGCGACCACGTGAGGTCGATATGCGTGCTGTGCAGAGTGCGGATCTTTTATCTACTGAGAGCTGGTTGCACCTGGCGCATGTTGCCGCGCGACTATCCGCCGCGCTCAACGGTGTACGGCTACTTTGCACTCTTGCGGAATGAGGGGGTATGGGAACGGATCTTGACTGTCTTACGCGAACGCTGTCGCGTTCAGACTGGGCGCCAAGCCACTCCAAGCGCTGGGATCATCGAGAGTCAGAAGGTCGAAAACCACGGAACGAGGCGGGCCACATGGTTTTGACGGAGGAAAAAAGGTCAATGGGTGCAAAAGGCATCTTCTGGTTGATACCACTGGGCTGGTGCTGGGCGTCGTGGTTCATGAAGCCAATATCCAGGATCGAGAAGGCGTGCCGCTGCTCCTCTCGCCAATCAAAGGAGTGTTCCCCCGGATGAAGAAGGTCTGGGTAGATCAGGCGTATACAGGCAAAGGACGAGAGTGGATCTAAAGAACAGATGGGCTGGGAAGTCGAGATCGTTCGCCATCCCTGGTCCGGTATTCGAGGTATATGGGCCCCAAAGGATGCGGTGATCAACTGGGATGAGATCATTCCTCCGGGCTTTCACGTACTTCCCCGCCGAATGATACAAAGTAAAAGGCTTGCAAGCCTGTCAAGGTTAGGTTTAACACCTTTTCGCTGCTGCACATAGCGTTATACAACATTGATATGGCATCACTTTTGCATTTCGAAGACCAGACGTGAATTGGTTTGTTTGTTGCTGTCCTTCTTCGTCCCTTCTGAGCTCAAAATCGCTGTTTTTGTTTATTGAGGATGGTTGATTTCCTCGTTAGTAATGTGGTGGGGACGAAAAATCTCCGCCACACCCTATTGACAAAAGCGGCAAGTCACGTTATTATAGAGCCCGTGATGAGTCCACCCTGCTGCTGCTGAAGTAGCAGGCGGCCCGTCCCCAAGGCGCATTCGTCTAGCGGCCTAGGACATCGCCCTCTCAAGGCGGAGATCACGGGTTCGAATCCCGTATGCGCTACTAACGACACCAGAAGAAATGCCTCGATCAGCCTATAAAGCCAGTCGAGGCACTTTCATTTTTAGCAGAACTACGGCTACTACAGCAACCTACTTTTTCGCCGGCACGCCACCGCTCGTACCGTCGTCATCAGGCTTCCCATCCTCATCCAGATCGCCAAACGTCTGATTGAGCTTGTTCATTGCATCCTGGCGCATTGATGGCACCCTATTTATGTAGATCGACCGCGATCAACTGTCCCTTGTGCTGGAAGTTGAAGGCTATGCGCGTCCAACTGTCGGGCCAGGATGGATTGGTCGTATAGCCTTCCTCGGTGACGCGCAACCCCGCGAAGCCGAAGATAGCCGCCTGCCAGACCGCGCCGGAGCAGGCGGCGTGAACGCCTTCCGGCGTGTTGCCGCGCAGATTCTCCAGATCGACCAGCGCGCCCAGCAGGAACTGCTTGTACGAGGCACCGCTCAGGCCCAGCTCGCACGCCAGCATAACGTGAAACGCAGGAGAGAGCGAGGAGCCATAGTCGTGATCGGTGATCGGATAGTAGTAGTCCCAGTTCGCGCGCCTGGTCTCCGGATCGAACTGCTGGTCAAGGACCGTCAGCAGCATTAGCACATCGGCCTGCTTGACGATCTGATACTTCTGCACCGCGGGAAGGCCCATAAGGCCCTGGAAAGAATCTTTGCGCCCTGCAAACTTGCTCTGATCGAGGTGCTCCAGCTTGAAGAAGCCATCGAACTGCTCGTAGACCTTCGTCTTCGGGTCCTGGGGGATGCGGATGTGGTCCGCGACATCCTGCCAGTGTGCCAGGCGTTCTTCAGTCAGGTTCAACTCTTGTACCAGTTCCCTGGCCTTCGCTGGCTCTTTCGTTTGCAGCCACTGAAGATCTCTCAGGCCGTTGAGCAGGTTGTCCCGCGCCATATAGTTGGTAAAGGCGTTGTTGTTGACGTGCTCGTGCCACTCGTCAGGGCCGATGACGTTCGTGATCTCGTAGTAGCCGCCTTCGTCGTTCTTCTCGGCGCGGCTGCCCCAGAAGATAGCCGCGCTCAGCACGACCTCTGCGCCGTAGTTGCGCATAAAATCGTCGTCGCCGGTCACCTCCCAGTATTGCTGCACGGCATGGGCGATGCTCGCCGTGATGTGCAGCTCGATGAAGCCATTCAGGACCGGGATCAGTTCGCCCGTCTCCGGGTGAATAATCGAGATGGGCGTTGTCTCTTCGCCGTTGAGCGTGCTCTCCCACGGATATTGTGCCCCTTCATAGCCGTTGCTGGCCGCTTTCTTGCGCGCCGCCGGCAGCAGGTGGTAGCGGTACATCAGCAGGTTGCGCGCAATATCAGGCAAGACATAGGTGAAGAAGGGCAGCATAAAGATCTCGGTATCGTGGAAGACGTGCCCGCGATAGCCGAAGCCCGTCAGGCCCTTGGCGCCGATGCTGTAGCGATCGTCGTGGGCGGAGGCGTTGATGCGCAGTTGGTAGATGTTGTAGCGCATACCGAGTTGCGATTTGTCGTCGCCCTCGATAATCACATCCGCGACCTGCCAGAACTTTTGCCATTCTTCCAGGGTGCTTGCCAGTAACTGCTTATAGGTGCGCACGCTTTTTTCCGCCACAACCTCCGCGCTTTGATCGCTCTGGGAAGGCACAGTATGGGGGTCAGATGTCTGCGTGCCCTCTGTGTTCAGAAGATTGCGATGGTGTTCGAGTGCCGCCCGGACGGGATCGGTATCGCCGTCGCGCGTCGTATACATGACCACGAACTTCACCGCCGTCATGGTCTCACCCGGTGCCAGTTTCCCGTAGATGCGGATGCTGGGAGCGATGTAAGAAGAGATATATTCTGTGCGAGAGTCGGGCAGCGTGGCCGTGAAGGTCATCGTTTGCGCAAGTTGCACGCCCGATTTTTTAGTCTCACTCTGCAACCATAGAATCTCTTGCTCGAAGCCCTGGTCGACCGTCTCCCAGTGCATCAGATCGTAGTTGCCCACCGCGCTGTTGAATTCTGCCCACAGCCCGATATCGAGCGTTGTATCGCTCTCCTCATTCGTCACGGTATAGCGGATAGCCCCGACGTGCTCATCTGCCAGACTGGCGAAACGCTCGCTGGTGATTTTTAGGTGCAAGCCCTGCGGCGACTCCCAGCGGACGGTACGCTGCAGCAAACCTTTCTGCATATCCAGCGTACGATTGTAGTCGATAATCTTGCCTTTCTCCAGACGGAACCGCTCACCATTGACGGTCAGACTCACCAATGTCCAGTCGGGCGCGTTCGCCAGTTCTTCCTTCGCGATCGGAACGCTGTCGAAAACGCCGAAGAGGAGTGTCGCGGGATTGGCTTTAAGGTAGCCTTCTTCAAAGGTGCCACGTGTGCAGAAGTAGCCATTGCCGACGGTATAGACCGTCTCCTGGCTATGCAAATGCTTTAGTTCCGGATTGAATGTATCCTCACTTATCTGCCATAGGTTCACAAGTGATCCTCCTTGTACCAAAAGTAGCTCCTTATTCAGACAGAAACGCTACTTCGTAGCTAGCGATCGCTCATCTGTCTGAGAGGAAGTAAGCTCCTTATTCAGACAGAAACGCTACTTCGTAGCTAGCGATCGCTCATCTGTCTGAGAGGAAGTGGCTCTATTCTATCTTAGTCGATCAGGTCCTGCAATCGTTTGTTCTCCATCGTCGATATCACTTTGTCGGCGCGATGGAAGCGCTCCACTGGTCCGATTGCCAGCGCCTGCATGCCTGCATTTTTGATGGCCTCGATGCCCGCGTCGGCGTCTTCGACGCCCAGGCAGGCCGAGGTCGGGACTCTGACGAGCCCCGCCGCGTAGACGAAGATATCTGGCGCGGGTTTGCCATTTTTCACGCTATCGCCGTCCGCGATACCATCGAAATAGTTGATGATCTCCAGGCGCTGTAACACGATATCGGCGTTTTTGCTGGCGGAGGCGATCGCCGTCTTGATGCCCTCTCGTCGCAGTTCCTCCAGCAGCTCGCGTCCGCCCGCGACCACTTCGTTGGGGGTCATCTGCTCGATGAGGTCATTGTAGTAGCGGTTCTTGCGGTCCATCATCTCCTGAATCTGCTCTTCGCTATACTGGCGGCCTCGAATGATGTACATCAATGATTCGCGCCTGGGCACGCCGCGCAGGTACGCATCGTTCTCTTCCTCGGTAAAGGGGATACCCTCATCATCGGCCAGGTGCTTCCAGGCGCGATAGTGATATGTGGACGTGTCGGTCAATACGCCATCGAGATCAAATAGCATGGCTCTGGGCTTTTGCAACATAAAATCACTCCTATTTTTAAGTAGTGTTGTGTACTCGCGAGAGTCAAGTCGTTTTTGACTCTTACTAGTAACACGTACGGGCTGCGTTTGTTGTGACCTGCGCGCCTTAAGTATAGCAGAATCAACTATCCTGTAATGTACCAGATTAGAGCGAGAGATACAATGGAGTAAAAAGGATGTGAGGCCCCTACGGTTCTGCTGCTTCACGTTTCAGCGCGGGTCCTGCCAGAAACGACGCCACAATCGCGACGACACCGAAGAGCATAATCGAGCCAAAGGCCAGTAAGAAGTTGCCTGTGCGATCGACGAGGAAGCCGATGAGCGGGGGGCCGATGATGACGGTAGGACTGGAGATAACACTAACGAACCCTTGCGCGACCCCCTTGCCCACGCTGCGCAGGTTCGCGGCAGAGTTGAAGACCGAGGTGTAGGGGATAGTGCTACCGACGGCAATGAGCGACATTCCCACAACGGCGAAAGGTGGAATGCGCAGGGGGATGGCGAGCAGGCCCACGCCGATGCAGCCCATGATCGTTCCAACGCGCAACAGAGGGATCGCGCCGATGATCTTGCGGCTCAGCAGTATGCCGCCCAGGGGACGGAAGAGGACGCCGCCTAGCAGCGCGATCGAGCCGATGGTAGCAGCCGTGGTGAGCGGCAGCTCGTATTGTGTGACGAGGTAGACGGTGATCCAGGCGGCGACGGCGTTGCCCAGACCAAAGGTGCCCAGGTGCGAGAGTCCAAGCGTCCAGATTGCCGGTGAGCGCGTGGCGACTTTCAGATTGACCGGCGTCGGCGTGTGTATCTCGCGCCCGTCGTTGACGAAGAGCCAGAACACGACCGATGACGCGCAGAGCAGCCCCCAGAAGAGAAAGCTACCACGCCAGCCGATCGCCGCGAGGAGATGCGGCGTGAGCAATAAGCCAAGCCCAGAGCCGGCCTGGGTCGTGCCGCCGTACATGCCCTGTCCCAGCGACGCATATTTGCCCAGGCCGGCTGAGATGCCCGCGCCCGTTACAAATGCGGCGCCCGATCCCAGGCCCACCAGAAACCTCCACGTCAGCATCCAGAGCAGATTGGGGAACAGCGGCAGGAGTATCGCGCCCACGCCCATGAGCGCACAGGAGCCGATCAGGACCGGCCTCGCCCCGATGCGGTCGCCCAGTATGCCAGCGGGGATGTAGGCCAGCGCCAGTCCCAGGAATAGCAGCGTCGAGAAGAGTCCTGCCTGCTCGTTTGTGATGTGCAATTCGCCGCGCATGGTTGCGATCAACGGACTGTAGTTTGTGTAGTTGACCGCAATCATCATCGACGTAAAACAGGCTGCGGCAATGCGCAGTGGGACGCTGCTGGGGTGCCTGCGTACTATATGCTGCTCTGCTGATTGCGAGGACGATAGAGAGGGACGGGACACGTGACTGCTCCTTCTTCATCGAGACGGGTACGCCTGGCTGGCGATGACTCCCCTCTATCGTACCATATTCGTTGGCTTCTGCGGTTTCAGGGCACTAATTTTATGTAGGGGAGAGCGCCGCCAGGATAGTCTCATCCGTCAAAGGCACATTCTCGCCGTACCATAGTGCTCGCCCGCCTGGCTCGTTGCGCGTGTCGCAGTAGATCTCCAGCCCGTTGCCATCTGGATCGTCGAAGTACATGGCCCAGCTAATCAGGTGATCGACCGCTGCGACGTGGATGCCCGCCTCGCGCAGCGTGCGATACGCTTCGGCGAATGCGTGTTTATCCGGCACCTCGAAGGCCACGTGATACAGTCCGACGCTGCTGGATGTGGGCTGTGGCGCGTTCGGGCCTACCTGCTGCAACGCCAGCTCGTGATGATAAGAACCCGTAGTAAGAAATACGTACGCCTGACCGACCTGTTCTGTGAGGTGCAATCCCAGGTAACGCGTATAGAAGTCAACTGAGCGCTCCAGGTTGCGCACTTTCAGGTGGGCATGTCCGATTTTTGTGGTGTACATCCGTTGTCTCCTAAATATTTTTGTGCATCATCGCTCAACTGGTTCGCTATCATTACTACTACGAAAGGCAAGTTTTTTAGTTCTGCGAAACATTATACGCCCTGTGCGCGGTACGGCTACAATGAAATTCCCGTGTAATTCGTGTAGTATGCAGAGGGTGTTAATGAACGTTCAGGATAACTGACGTTGAGTTAGAGAGAAAGATTTCTGAAAGGCGCAATTTATGAATACACCTATCCAGATTGGCCTGGCGCAAATGATCATCTTGCTGGTTGCTATACTCGGACTGGGACTGCTCATCTCCTCGCTCATGAGCCTGGTGAGGGGGCAGCGCAGCATTTTTGAAGGCGAAGATGGGCAGCGCTATTATAGCAGGCGGTACCGTCGTTTCAAGTGGATGCGTGGCCTTGGGGGTATCCTCCTGGTCCTGGTCGCCGTCATCTTACTGTGGGCTGCGTCGCTGGTGCAGACCTACCTCAATCTCACGGGCGATATAAAGGTCGCCCAGGTGCACGCCAGCCCGGTGGCGAACCAGCCGCATATGATGAGCGTCGAACTGACGCTCTACGACGAGAGTGGGAAACAGACATCCGACCAGACATACTTCGTGATGGGTGATCGCTGGCTGTTGCAGGGCGACATCATCAAGTTTCCCGGTTGGGTGAACCTGCTGGGCCTGCACTCGGGCTACAAGCTGACCCGCCTGGAGGGTCAGTACGATGATCCCAACGACGAAAGCAATCTGAAACACACGGTCGTAACGCTCAACGGCGGCGAAGACAATTTCTTCAAGACCGTGTACAAACAGGCATGGTCGTCCCCCTTCGTGGAGGCCGCCTACGGCAACGCGGTCATCGTGCCAGCCGATAATCATAGCTATACCGTGCTTGTCTCGCAAACGGGGCTCTACGCGAAACCGGCGTGACGAGTTCAATTACCGGAGGAGATTCGCCGGCAGAACGAGGCGATAAAGATCAATCCAGAAATGACCGAGGGGATGGGGCCTGTACACCTTTTGAGCGTTCCTGGGCGCAAGAGCGGTGCGTTACGCTCAACCCCCATCCCGCTGTTGGAGTTCGATGGGCGGCGCTGGCTGGTCGCGGGCTTTGCTGAGGCGGATTGGGTGAGAAATATTCAGGTCTCGGGCTGGGGCGTCCTGACTAAGGGCCGACAGTCCGAGCGCGTAACGGTGGCTGAGGTGGCACCGGAGGAGCGTGCGCCGATCCTGCAGGCATTTATACAGCGAATGAGGGGCGGTCGTTTCGCCTATTCTATAGGACCCGATGAGCCACTGGAGGCTTTCACGGCGGTCGCGCCCAATTATCCGATTTTTCAGATCATCGATGCGCAGTCCGCTGGCTCGATTGAGGAGGCGGCGCATCTCAGTTAAGAGATGAGCCTGTCGATCTCGTTCACCGTCGTTGACCACGCCGCCGAGGTTGGATCGATCAGTACGAAATGATCCGCGCCTGGTAGCTCAATCAGCGTGTAACGTTGAATGCTGTCATATATACTATCCCCTGTTGATCCTACTTCCATTTACGCGCGTATGATAGAGAAAGCTATTAAATCGGGTAATCTATTATATGCGAACTTGAGAACGGGTTCTCAAGTTCGCTGTGTTACCCTTATGCCGTAGGAGAGTTTTATGTCAGAGTTTCTCGACCTTTATGACTATCGCTGTCGCGTTGCCGCCATGTATCGCGAACGCAACCATGCTCTACTGAGTGGTGAGAATGCTGCGGCGGTGCTGCAACATTTTCGCCAGCAGCGTGACCAACTTTTTGCACAGCATCCCCAGTCGGCGCTCGACGAGGAGCAACGCGGCGCTTTCGACGGACTGCGCTACTTCCCCTATAATCCCGCCGGCTGCTGCGAAGCCACTATAGATATAGATGTAGAGCACACGCGTCAAGAGATAACGATGAATGCCAGCGAGACGATGATGATGACGACGATCGGGCGCCTGCATTTTATGGTCGGCGACGAGGCCATGAAGCTCTCGCTCTACTGGCTCGACGTCTATGGCGGCGGGCTGTTCCTGCCCTTCCGCGACGCCACCAGTCCAGCGCAGAGCTACGGCGGCGGGCGCTACCTCTTCGACACGATCAAGGGCAGCGACTTCCTGTTCGTTCCTGACGTCCAGGATCAGCGGCATATCCTACTCGATTTTAACTATGCCTACAATCCCTCCTGTGCTTATAATTACCGCTGGACCTGTCCGCTCGCGCCCATCGAGAACAGGCTATCAGTCCCCATTCCAGCCGGGGAGATGAACTACAACATGGCGACCAGCGGTGGCAGCACATCGCCAGCTCGTTCGTGAAGGACGACATCGGCATAAGCGTCGAGCGAGGTAGGCTGCAGATTGATGATAATGAGCGGGACGTTGTGCTGTAGGGCCAGGCGCGGCAGTGTGGAGGCGGGAGTGACCTTGAGCGATGAGCCAACGATCAGGAAGAGGTCACAGCTCAGGGCCATCTCCTTCGCCCGCACAAGCTCCTTCTCGGGCACGCGCTGGCCGAAGAGGATGGTCGCGGCCTTGAGAAAGCCGCCGCACAGCGCGCAATGTGGATCAACCTCGCCCGCTGGTAAATTGGGTCAAACTTCGACCGATTTTGAGGTGAAACAGAGGAAATCGGCGCGAAACAGAGGAATCGACCATTCAGAGCCTGGGCAAACCGCTTCCCATCTGGTATACTTCTTCTAGAAAGTGTAAATTACGTTCTTTGTCGCGAGACTGATTGACCGTTGGAACGTGCAGCTCACATGTTCCTCTTCCTCATTTTTTTGCACAGAACCTCCACATTCATTGAGAACGCCTCTGTGTACTCTCCGTTCCGTCGTTTCCCTGTTCCCCGTTTGCCAATGTTTTGACCATGCGGACATGGGGACGTTGATAGAGGAAGGTCTGCCGGGTGACAACATAGTGCAGATGGGTATACAGATCCAATGCCTCTTTGTTCCCGGCAGCGACATGCAGAGCGATTTTGGGATAGTGGTGCTGGCGTGCCTGCTGCTCCGCACTTTGCAGCAAGCACGCGCCGATCCCCTTGCGGCCCCAATTGCTGAACACAGCGAGCGCATCGACATACCATTCATCGTCCTGTGCCTCCCGTTCGAGCCAGCTTCCAACGGCGGCGTTGAGCCGTGCCTCATCTCGACCCCCAAAGCTCAAAACCAACCCGACCACCTCTGAGCTCTGCTCAGCGACCTGGATGTTTTGATAGCTAAAACGATTGCCGTCCCGGCGGAAGAAGTGCTCTAAACGCTCGATCAACCCGCTCTCGGGTCCTTCGCGCAGAGGATAGGTGAGGTGTGTATGCATATACGCTGAGTAAAGCAGGACCGCCGCTACCTCAGCGTCGCCTGGCTGTGCTGGTCTGATCTGTATCGAATCTCGCATCGTTTCTCATGGAGTTAATTGCCATCGGTGTGCTTGATGGCCGGACGGTCTGTACCTGCTCACTATACCACACTGCGCGAGGCCGATGCTGAAGCAATGTCGCCTCCAAACCGGCTCGTGGTGCCTGCATTGACATGACTGCGGTAGCCCGGGAACGCAAGCAGTTCAGTTCCACTCGGAGTGTGTGGGCGCGATCTCAACATCGGCAATGCTCTCATCGAGAGAGGTGATGATCATCTCAATGCTACCGACAAGCCAGAACCACGCCGATAGGGTGGCTACCGCAGGAAGCGCGCTGCTTGTGCAAGGAGCGTCACGGCGTTGCCAGCCTTCGGGACGAGCGATTGAACGCATCGCGATCCAGCGTGAAACGACATGCCAGAACCGAGTTGGCATCTCACCGGAGTGGGACTTCGACGGCCACGTCGAGCTTGGGGTAGTAGGACTGCACGTTCCTCCCGTACTTGTCTCGGAACTTCTCAAGGACCTTGCCGATCTGCGCCTCGTCGGTGAGAAGACAGGCGCTCGTGGTGAACGTCTTCCCCCCGGCGGCCAGGCGAATAGTCGGTGTTTTGCGCAGGTTTTTGTACCAGTCGGTATCTGATCCCCTCACCGGGATCAGATAGAGCTTGTCGCCTTCCAGGGCGAACCAAACGGGGTAGGAAAGGGATCGACCGGACGTTCGACCGGTCACGGTGATCTCGATTTCGTTGGCGCCCTTCAGAGCAGAGCTAAAATTTGTGTGTGCCATAGAGGTCTCCTTTGTGAATGTACAACCGTTGAGTGCTGCGAACTCGATCTCGGCCTGCTTTTGCTTCATCGCAGACGTTGCCCTCCCAAATGCATCTGAACCCGCGACGGAAGCTACTGCGGGTTGGTTTAAGACCCAGGAAAGCATGAAGCAACCAGGCCCCTTCTCAGGCTCGTTGCCTCTGGCCGCTACGGAAGCACCATCACTTTGATGGCGGAACGTTCATCCATCGCTGCGTATCCAGCGGGAACCCCATCAAGATTGACCGTCATGTCGAGGACGGGTGACGGATCAAGTTTTCCTGCGATCACATCCTGCAACAATTCTGGCAGGTAGGCGCGCGCAGGTGCCACGCCGCCGCTGATGGTAATATTCTGGAACAATCTGTGAGTCAGATCGGGAGTCTGGCTGACATGGGTAAAGCCAACGAGACTGACTGATCTCCCCGGTCGGGTCATGTGAATCGCCATATTCATGGCTTCAAGCGTGCCGACACACTCCAGGACCGCT
The DNA here is from genome assembly GCA_034438015.1 of Ktedonobacteraceae bacterium. GTDB lineage: Bacteria > Chloroflexota > Ktedonobacteria > Ktedonobacterales > Ktedonobacteraceae > JACDAE01. The sequence goes on from DAOTTD010000090.1 coordinate 11,561, forward strand.
TCGGCCCCACCATGCGTCTGCTCAAGCACTTCCTGCACCGCTTGCCCATCTCTCGTCGTGATGACATCGGTGGCCCCAAATGCTTGCGCCAGTTTCAGCCTCTGTTCCCGGTGTCCGATAAGAAAGATGCGTTCGGCCCCCAGACGTTTGGCGGCCAGGACTCCACAGAGTCCGACTGCTCCATCGCCAATCACTGCCACCGTGCTGCCTGCCCTGACCCCTGCGGTGATGGCAGCATGATGGCCTGTCGCCATGACATCGGTGAGGGGAAGGATTGCCTTGAGCAGATGCTCGTCGCCTTCAACCTGTCATTATACCCATGGTCTTGCAGATTCGTGAGACCATGGTTTTGCAGAGGGTTGAGCGTGAGGGAGAGGTCCGTTCATCGCACATTTGGATTTTCGGGTCGTGAGCAGCCCTGGTGGAGAAGCATGGTTTCGCAGAAAAACTTCACTTAAAGTAGAAAAGGCTAACGGAGGAGGTTGGTCCCCATCTACACCAGCGGCACCAACGAGAGTGCCTGACGCGCCTCTTGTGAAGGGAGAGATGGCCTATAGCGCGTCATCTCCACCTCAACTCCCCTCTTGATCATGACGTTACGTCACCCATTATACTGTGAGCAGAACACCGTCGTCGTATGGAACAAAGAGGAGGAGCAGCAAGACGATGCCATCCTTACAACCACAATTCTCACCCGAAGACCTCGCGGCAGTGAAGCGTTACCGGAAACTAGAGGAGCTGCTTCCATCTCACTGGTCAGAGAGCAGGGTCTCGGCCAACGGCCTGCGCCATCACTACTACCGTACGGGTGGTGAGAAACCCCAACTCGTCCTGCTACATGGCTTCCAGGAGAGCGCCCTCTGCTGGCTGCGCGTGGCGAAAGTGCTGGAGCAGGATTACGATCTCATTCTGATCGATGCCAGGGGACACGGTCTCTCCGATCATGCCGGCACCGCCTTCACGCCCCACTTGCTGACCGAAGACGCTGCGGGCGTGATCGTGGCCCTTAAGATGGATCGGCCCCATCTGCTTGGGTTCTCGCTGGGAGCAGAGACAGCCGCCCGGCTCGCTGCCACGCATCCGGGTCTGTTGCGCACCGTCATCGTAGCAGGAGCCAACGACCAGGCGCCCCAACCACAGAGTTTTGTGAACTCGCCAGGCTACCAGGCATGGTACCAGTCGTTTGTGGATTACCTCAAGGCACTCAAAACCCAGACGCACGAGGAGCGCATGGTCTCCTCACTGCGCTTGCTTCCCCCTGGCGTGCCGCTGTTGCCTGAGGATGAGTATGTCCCACTGGTCGAGGCATCTGCTCACGTTGATCTGGATCTCGTCCTGCTGGGCAACGAACTCTGGTCACGGGCCAGGCAGCAGTATGAGGAGGCCAGGCAGTTGCAAAGGCGCATCACGTGCCCGGTCCTGCTGCTCTACAGCGAACACTTCCCGAGGCCTGGCACGCCTGTGACGCTGCGAGAGGAGCCAGCAGAGCAGCCCAACGAAAAGATCGTGCGCTTCGAGCATGCTGGCCATCTCATCTACCGTGAGCACTTCGAGCAGTTCGTAGCAGTGGTCACAGCGTTCCTCAAAGAGTACTAACCCCTCACACCAGCAGACATGAGGCCTCTGTACCATCCATCATGACCATGGATCGGAGTGACGGTGGAATGCTCTATGTGCCCACTATCATGAGCAAGGAGGATGATCGCCGTTTTCTCTGACCGTTTCTCTTCACCAGGAAGTGCGCTGGCGTCAAGAGACGCCCGTGGGACCTCAAACGCTCGCGCATGTTCCTAAGGGGGTTGGCCTCTTCTTTTGTTTCCCTGGAGTTGCCAGAGTCGGGGTTATCTGCAAAGTGTCTGTGGCGATCAGCCTGGAAAAGGGAGTGATCATGATGATCACTCCCTGGAGAGAGCAGCTGCCAGGGTGAGGTATCGTTGGTGCAATGTCCTGTGAAGTGTCCTCAAACTGAGGACATTTGGAGATCCACAGACGATCTTCATTGTGTAGCCAGAGACAGTGCTTTGTCGGCGTCGGGAACTTCACCGATTGTTCTGGAGGTACAAGTCAAAGACTGACTTGAGACAGCCGAAGGTCTCCCCGGAGACGATCACACTTGAAGGAGACAGCTGTTAGGGGAGGGCCTCACCTGCCAGGGTATCGAGTGCCAGGGCCAACTCACCAGCATGCTGCGCACACTTCCAGGCGTCTCTGACTTCTGATGTGAGCAAGAGGGGGGCCCCATACCCCGCGCCTTTCAACAGTAGGTTTTTCATGAGGCGGCCTCCCTGGCTGGTTCCTGACCCTCGCTCTTCGTGTTCACCTTTCGCAGGGCCGGTGGGGCACAAGGCCACGGTTCAGGAACAAAGCGACCCAAGAG
>DAOTTD010000091.1:0-20673 GCA_034438015.1 Ktedonobacteraceae bacterium
TGTGCTGTTCGGGATTGTAGCACCACCTCGCAAACACTGTCAAACAGCACGGAGAAGGGATGGCCTGTGGCAAAGACGATACAGACAAAGCACCAAGGCAGGCTGAAAAAGATTCTAGATTCTCTGCTGGACGCGCTACTGACCTTTGACGGAGTCGCGGCCTACGTCCCTATCACCATTATCACGATCGCTATTTTCGTGGGTTCCTCCTGGCAGATTTTCTTGACGACGACAGATCCGGCGCGCTACCAGTGCTATGCGCTGACCTTCTGGTTCGGGAGCGGCGCGACGTCGATGCTGCCAGCGGGACAATGCGATTTTCTGCAGGCCACACACGCGCAGCCTCCATTTCACATGTTGCCGATAGAATATCCACCGCTGACGCTGCTGCCATTCTCGCTGGCGCTGCTGGCACCGCTCCACTACTACCAGTTCGCCATCGCCTTTATGATGGCGCTGGTGGGAGTCTTTATTTACTGGCTGCTGCTGAAATATGGTCCTCGCGGTGCGGCGTTCGTCTTTGCGCTCAGTCTCTTCATAGGCGCGCTGGGAACAGCGCAAGGGCGCTTCGATCTGATCCCCGCGGCGCTGACGCTGCTCTGCGTTATCGCCGCTGAACGCAAACACTGGACATCGGCGTACGTCGCACTGGCTTTCGGGGTGCTCTTCAAGATTTACCCGCTCTTGCTGCTGCCCGCGCTCTTCATCGCGGAGCAGAGGGCGAGTGGGCACTTCTATACTCCTACACAAAAACTTACTTTGAGATCGCTGCCGCAGCAGTTCTGGTACACGCTACGTGAAGCCAGGCGCTGGCACTGGAAGGATATACTCATCTGCCTGGGCACGTTAGCGGTCGTCACGGGCCTCTTCGCGCTGCTGAACTTCCAGGGAGCGGTCGTCAACCAGCTCGCCTACTTCTTTCAGAGGCCAGTACAGGTCGAAGCGACAGGGAGCACATTGCTCTGGCTGGGACAGGGATTGGGCTTCCCGTTTTCGATTGATAATAACTTCGGGTCGCTCAATATCATCAGCGGGCTGAACGAGATTGTCGCTCTGTCGGGAACGCTGTGCTTCGTGGCGGGCTATCTCGCGATAATGTGGATGCAGTGGCGCGGCAGGCTCGATATCGCGCAGGTGACGATTGCGCTCTTGCTTGTCTTTATCACGACCGGCAAGGTGTTCAGTCCGCAGTACCTGATATGGCTAATGCCCCTGCTGGCCTATGCGGGCGCGTTTGACGCATTCTGGATTCTCTGCTGGGGCGCCGCTTCAGCGCTAACCACCTATATCTATATCTACCTGTACACCCGGCCCGTTACCGATATACGAGACATACCGCTGCTGCCAGGCTTTATGGAGACGGTGAGCATACGCAACGTGTTCTTTGTGCTGATGACGCTGGCGTATCTCTTCAACTGGTTCCAGGCCCGCCAGCGCAGATCGCTCCCCGACGCTACAGAATATACTCGCGCAGATGAAATATAATAGCATAGATGCCTGCGCAGGGTGTGCCAGAGGAAGCGCTCTCCTCAATGAGCGATCATTAGCGACACGATGGAGGTAACATGACCACAGCTACCCGACAGGGTTCTCCCCAGTTTCCAACCTTTGCTGGCAGTATGCAACCCTCGACACGGGAAGAGATGGACGCGGCGCTACAGGTGTTACAGGAACATAAAAACACATGGGTAGCGGTCTCGACCCGCTCGCGGACTGTGCTCGTGGAGGCGCTCATACAGGATTTCGCGGCGCTTGCTGGACGCTGGGTCGCGGCATGCTGCGAGGCAAAGGGGATCTCAAATACGCCATTTGTGGGTGAAGAATGGGCCACTGGACCATTCGTACTACTGAAACAGCTCCGCCAGTTGCACCAGTCGCTGCTGGATATCGAAGCGCTGGGAGCCCCCACCATTCCGGGACCAGTTACTACACGGGCAGACGGACAGGTTGTCGCGCAGGTCTTTCCACTGACATCCTACGATCGTCTCTTCTTCAGCGGGCTGACGGCTGAGGTCTGGATGGAACCGGGCATCACCGCTGACGGGCTGGCGAGGACTCAGGCGCTGATCTACCAGGATAAGCAGCACATGGGCAAGGTCGCGCTGGTGCTGGGAGCCGGGAATGTATCGAGCATCGCGCCGCTGGATATCCTGTACAAGCTCTTTGTCGAGGACCAGGTTGTCGTGCTCAAGATGAATCCGGTCAACGCGTACCTGGGACCGTTGATCCAGGAGGGCTTCAGGGCACTGGTCGGACCGGGCTTCTTGCGCGTAACATACGGCGGAGCCGCCGAGGGCGCATACCTGTGCAATGCTGAAGACGTGGAAGAGATTCATATTACTGGCTCGGACAAGACGTTCGACGCTATCGTTTTCGGCACGGGATCAGAAGGAGCGCAACGCAAGGCGGAGAATAGGCGGCTGCTGAACAAGCGCGTCACGGGCGAACTGGGCAGCGTCAGCCCGGTCATCGTCGTACCGGGTCCGTGGAGCCGGAGCGACCTGGCGTACCAGGCCGAACATATCGTTACATCGCTCACCAACAATGCCGGCTTCAACTGCAATGCAACGCGGACCATTATCCAATACGCCACCTGGGAGCGCAGAAGAACGCTGCCAGGACAGATACACAGGATACTGCGAGAACTCCCGACGCGCGACGCCTATTATCCAGGCGCGCAGGAGCGGCAGCGCCTGTTCGTCGCGGCCCATACCGACGCCGAGCAGATGGGCTCCAACGCAGGAAAAAAACTGCCCTGGACGCTGATCGCAGGCGTCGATCCTGAACAGGTCAACGACGTATGCTTCACCACCGAAGCCTTTTGTGGATTGTTCGCGGAGACATCGCTGGAGGCGGACAGCGTCGTGGAGTACATCGATAAGGCCGTAGAGTTCGCCAACGAGCATATCTGGGGCTCACTGACCGTCACGCTTATCGTGCATCCGCAGTCGCTCAAGAATCCGCAGATCGCGGCGGCGATCGAGCGGGCGGTGGCGAAACTGCGCTACGGCTCGATCGGCGTCAACTACTGGGGCGGCACCGGCTTCACCCTGGGCACTACCACCTGGGGAGCGTTCCCCGGACACCCGCTGAACGATATCCAATCGGGCAACGGCGTGGTGCACAATACGCTCATGTTCTCGCAGTCGCAGAAGTCAGTCCTGCGCGCGCCCTTCCGCAGCGTGCCAGTGCCAACATGGTTTGCACTCCAGGGCAAAAAGAGTAGCAAGGTCTTTCCGAAATTGGCACGTATGGAGGCCAATCCAGCCCCCTGGCGCGTGCCGGGTATCCTGTGGTCGGCGATTACGGGGTAGTTACGCGCTATCCCCGCGCATGTCCACGAAAGCGCGCGAGGGCACCTATCCATCGTGAGACTCCCAGGAACAGCCTGTTCCTGGGAGCGTCAGTCAGGGGAAACGCCCATGATCATCAAGCCCGGACCACCAGAAAAAGGTCTGTTGCGCGCCCTTACCTCATTACGTCAACGCAATTTTCGTCTTTTCTGGTTTGGTCAGATGATCTCGCTCATGGGCTCCATGATGCAAATCATTGGACAGACCTGGCTAGTGCTGGAGCTGACCCATAGCGCCTGGCAGCTCGGTTTGGTAGGCGCGCTGCAAGCGTTGCCGATACTGCTCTTCTCAATCTTCGGAGGAGTCTTTGCCGATCGCTGGCCCAAGCGGCGCGTCTTGCTCTTTACCCAATCAGCGGCCATGATCCAGGCTCTGCTCCTCTGGACACTGATCGCGACCGGCACGATACAACTGTGGCATCTGTATGTCCTGGCGATGCTGCTGGGACTCACGAACAGCCTGGGTAGGCCGGCGAGCCGGGCGTTTGTCGTCGAGATGGTCGGGCGCGAGGACCTGCCCAATGCCGTTGCCTTGAATTCCTCCCTCTCTACTCTGGCGCGCATCGTGGGTCCTGCCCTTGGAGGCATCATCATTGCCGCCAGCGGCGTCACCATGCTCTTTCTGCTCAATACGCTCAGCTTTCTCCCAGTGATTGTGGGTCTGGCACTGATCAAGAGTCATGAACTGCACGCTCAAGCATTTCAATCCAGCAATGTGGGCGAGCGGCAAAGCACCTGGCAGAGCCTGCGCGAGGGCGTGGATTATGTCTGGAAAACGCCAGCGGTGTTGTTGGTGATCCTCGTGGTTGGCCTGGTGTTGCTCTTCGGCTCGAACTTCAATGTCGTGCTCCCACTCTTCGCCACCGACGTGCTGCACATGGGAGCAACGGGCTTTGGCTTTCTCTCTGCCGCGACCGGTGTTGGCGCGCTGCTCTCGGCGCTGTGGCTGGCCTGGAGCAACCAGCGGCCAACGATCCGCCGCGTGCTGATCGGCATGCTGGTCTTCGGTCTGTTGGAGGCGGTTTTTGCCGTCTCGCACATCTATCTCCTGTCACTGGTGCTTATCGCGAGTGTTGGCTTTACGGAGGAGGCATTTGCCATGCAGGCCATGACGACGCTCCAGATGGTCGCCCCGGACCACCTGAGCGGACGCGTCATGAGCGTGCAGGTGCTCTTCTTCGACGGAAGCCTCCCACTGGGATATCTGCTGATGGGCTGGCTGGCTGGTCTCTGCGGCGCTCCCATCGCCCTGCTCATCGGTGCTCTTCTCAGCCTGCTGGTCGTGGGAGCGGGGTGGGTGTGGTGGAAACAGGTGTCTCCTCAATAAATTTTTAATGGCAGGCGCAGCACAAAGAACCACGCCTACCGCTTACGTAACTCCCACTATCCCTTTACAACAATCACCGGCTTCAGCCGCGCCACAAGCGACGCAAGCCCGGCGTTGTGAACGACGTTCACGACCTGCTGAGCGTCCTTATAGGCCTGGGGGGCCTCTTCGGGCAGCAGGTTCTTGCTGTGCACGCGTACGGTGACGCCACGGGCGGCGAGCATATCGAGAAGGTCCCTGCTCGATACAGACTTGCGGGCGGCGGTACGGCTCTGGCGGCGTCCGGCACCGTGGCAGCAGGAGCCGAAGCTCTGCTCCACCGAACCCTGCGCGCCGACCAGGACGAACGAGTAGCGGCCCATATCGCCAGGAATGAGCACGGGCTGGCCGATCGCGCGATAGCGCTCAGGCACGGCGGGATGGTTGGCCGGGAAGGCACGCGTCGCGCCCTTGCGGTGCACGCAGACGCGCTGAAGCCGACCATCGACCTCGTACTCCTCCATCTTAGCGATATTGTGGCAGACATCGTAGACCAGCGGCATGTCCTTTGGACGCGCCCTGCGCCCGAAGACGCTGGCGAATGCCTTGCGCACACCGTGCATCAAGAGCTGGCGATTGGCCCACGCGAAGTTCGCGCCACAGGCCATCGCCGCCAGGTACGCCCGGCCCTCCTCCGACTGCAAAGGCAGGCAGGCAAGCTGGCGATCGATCAGATTGAAGCCGTACTCCTGCTGGCGCGACTCAGCAAGCTTGATGTAGTCTTCAGCGATCTGATGCCCGAAGCCGCGGCTTCCACAGTGTATCGTCGTCACGATCTGGCCGATCTGCGCAATGCCGAGCGTCTGGGCGGCGGCCTCATCATAGATGTGATCGACCACCTGCACCTCACAGAAGTGGTTGCCGGAACCCAGGCTGCCGAGCTGCTTGATGCCACGCTGCATGGCCTGTTGCGAGACCGCAGCGGGAGCGGCACCCGCGAGACAGCCCTGCTCCTCGGTCGCGTCGATATCTTCGGCGAAACCGTAGCCCTCTTCGACCGCCCAGCCCACACCGCGCTCCATTACCGCGCGCATCTCATTGGGCGTGAGGGCGAGCATACCTGCGCCGCCGACGCCCGACGGCAGGTTGTTGAACAGTTCGTCGGCCAGCTTGTCGACCTTGCCGCGCACCTGGTCGTGCACAAGGTCGGTGGCGAGCAAGCGAACGCCACAGTTGATATCGAAGCCGATGCCGCCCGGCGAGATGACGCCCTGCTCAGCATCGGTCGCGGCGACGCCACCGACCGGGAAGCCGTAGCCCCAGTGGATGTCGGGCATCGCCAGCGAGTAGCCCACGATGCCGGGCAGCGTCGCGACATTCGCCACCTGCTGCAAGGCGTTGTCGGCGATCATCATTTCCAGCAGTTGGTCGTCAGCGTAGACCATGCCGGGTACGTGCATGGCTGGATTGAAGTGCTGCGGGATGCGCCAGCGATTGGCGTCCACGCGCTCAAGCGGAATCTTGTTCTCTGACTTGCCCATTTTGACGCTCCTGAAATGCTAAATAGCCATAGGCACAACGGATAATATATGTGTTTCAGCACGTGCGCTTACACGTTCGTTGCATAGAGGTTTTCGTCAGCCTTTGCCTCACACAGTATGAGACGCTCATGTATTGCAGCGACCGGATCTGCGCGCGTGTGCCGTTAAATGTCGAAGATGATGCGGACCTTGTAGCTTGCATCGCTATGGGTCACAGCGGCCTCATGCCAGGTAACGGCCTTGATGGCACTACTGAGATCGTGGCGCTGTGCATCATAGGGCTCACCAGTCGCGCTGGCGGTCAGGCGCGTTTCGCTGATGCTATCGATAACAAAGTCGCGCAGCAGGAGATACTCGGTATCGAACAGAAAGATCAGTTCGTTGAGCCACGCGATGAGCAGCGAGACGGTATCGTGGCCCTCCACCACGATCTCCCGACTGGTCAGCAAACGCACCTGGTCTGGTGCGACCATCAGGCTCTCCATGCCCTGGGCAGCATGGACGAAAAGCTCTGAAAGTGAGCTACCATAGGCATGAATGCCAACATCGGCGGTATGCTCAAAGACCTCGTATGGTTGCATGCCTGGTGGACCATGGACCGTGCGAATGGCTGTGTTGGCCTGGCTGTGGAGATTGTATGTTTGCATTGCATGACACGGTCCTTCCTTTCCTGTTACTAGAAAATCATTGCGTTTCTGCTTGCAAATGATACCTGACGCCTTGTGATTTGTCAAGTACTTTTTGTACCAAAAACTGGTCCTCGCAAGCCTACGTCGATCTATCACTACGGTTCTTCAGCAGCTTCCTGCGCGGCGGGAAGCTGGTAGATAAAGCCTGGGCCGCCCATAAAGAGGCCGCCGTCCACATCGACGCACTGCTCTGCGGCGTAGACGAAGGCTGAGGTCACTTTCTTAGCGGGCGTATTGAGCATAACCGAGATGGGGGTATGACCATGAACGAGCTGCTGACCGCCGAAGATGGTCAGGAAGCGGCGGGCAAAGTTTTCGCCCTCGGGTTTGTGGATAAAGACGCCACGGCGGGCGAAATCCTCCAGCGTATCTTCCCAGGCAAGGGCGTCACTGGTGCGCATCAGTTTCTTGAAGGCGACGTTTACCTCGTCCACCGTGCGACCATGTTTGAGATAGAGCGTATTGTCGGCGTGAATGAGCAGGCGATCGGCGACGAGGGCCATAGGTGGCAGTTCGGCGATCCAATCGAGGTGTGCGCGCGTCAGGCTGGCGATATCTTTTTTGTTGCCGCCATTCTGTTTCCAGCGCGAGACAAAATTGCTGCCCAGGCCGGTGGAGCGCCTGCCGAAGCGATAGGCGGCGAAGAGGAGCAGCTCGTGATTGCCCAGTAGGGAAGAGACCTGGCCTCCGGCAGCGGCGGCCTCGCCTTGTAAACGCATAACCAGATTGATGACCTCGATGCCGTCGGGGCCGCGATCGACGAAATCGCCCAGGAACCAGAGCGTCGCCGCGCCACCGGTCCAGGCATGCTTATGATTGATCAGGTGCGCGTCCTGGAGCAGGTGGAGCAGTCTTTTAAGCTGACCGTGAATATCACCGATGATGTAGATAGGCGCTGTCGTCTGTTGCATAGCTCTCGATCTCTCTTCAGAAAAATTTGTTCAACCGGATATAGCGATGATCAAGATACCGCCTGAGATAAGGATAGCACCAATAGTACGAGCCATGCCAAAGCGCTCTCCCAGCAAGCGCCAGCCGAGCAAGGCGGCGAAGACGATGCTGACCTCGCGTATCGAGCCAGCGTAACTGACACGGGAAATGGTGTATGCCTGCAATACTAGTATATACGTCAGGAGCATGATAATGCCAACCAGGATAATACGCAGCCAATCGGTACGCAGAGTAGAGACGAGCAGACGCTGTCCATAGCGCAGCAGCACAAAGGGAACGAGTAGCAAGGCAGAGAGTCCGAGCACGAGCACGGTATAAGGAGCCGGAGAGACGAGGCGCGCTGCGGCTCCATCGATAGTTGTATAGATAGAGATGCACAGTGCAGCAAGCAAGGCCGCAATAATGCCACGCGCGCTGAATCTTGCGCGCAACAGGCTCGACCAGATCGAGCTGCTTCCGACAACGATCAGGCCGATGACGAGCAGGATGATACCCGCAAGGCCAGCGGGTCGCGGCGGCTCACCCAGGAAGAGCGTCGTCCAGAGCACAAGCAGCACGGGGGCCGCGCCACGCGCAATGGGATAGATAAGCGAGAAATCGTCGATCGTGTAAGCCCATGTTAAGGTGATAAAGTAGCCTGTTTCCATAATAGCGCTGCCGACGACATAGGGCCAGATGAGCGGAGGGAGGGCAAGACGCGTGATAAGGATGGCGGCGAAGCAGACGGTGCCGATGAGTAGCGCCCACCAGAGGAAGACCTGCTTGTGTTTCGCCTGTTTGAGCAGGAGGTTCCAGCCGGCGTGCATGACAGCGGCTATAAGTACCAGGGCGAGCGCGTTAAGAGGCATGAAGCATCTCCAGTGTTAAATACAGGTCTATCCCAACATCTCACTATTTTACCAGCATCAGCATAGAATATGATGTATCTCAATCGGCCTGGTGGTTCGTTCATCGTCATGACGCCCGGTCTTTACTCTCCGCGCGTGTTCGCCCAGAACTCCAGCAGATCGCTTTTAGTGACGATACCTTCTAGAGTGCCATTGCTGATCACCGCAACGGCGGACTGGCCGCTGCCAAAGAGCGTATAGGCTTCACGGGAGGGCGCATCGGCATCCAGTTGTGGGAAAGGAGGTCCCTGGACCTGGCCTACGGAGCTGGCGGCCAGGGGCTCACCACTGGCGAGGCGGCGCAGGAGCAGGTCTTCGGTCAGGCTACCAACCATGTGGCCGTTCTCCATAACGGGCGTCTGACTGATACCATAGCGGCGCAGCAGCTCGACGGCATCGGCGATAGAATCGCTGGGGGTTACGCTAACCACCAGGGGCATACTGCGCGCATTATTGCGGCGATAGGTCAGCACATCGCGCATAGTCGGCTGATCGCTCTCGGCCTGCACGAGGAGATTGTTCTCGCGCATCCATGTATCGTTGAACTGCTTGCTCAGATAGCCGCGCCCGGTATCTGGGAGCAGGACGACCACGACATCGTCAGGCGTCAGGCGGCGTGCGTAAAGCAGGGTGGCGGCAACCGCTGTCCCCGCCGAGCCTCCGGTCAGGATGCCTTCCTCGTGTGCGAGGCGGCGCGCCCAGTTGAATGAGGTACGATCATCGACGCGGATCACCTCGTCCACCACGCCCGCATCGTAGTTGTGGGGGAACAGATCCATGCCGATGCCTTCGACCTTATACGGGCCGGGAGTGTCGCCGGAGTAGACGGAACCAGGTGGGTCCGCGCCGATGACCTTGATTTGCGGATTCTGCTCTTTGAGGAAGCGGCCCGTCCCGGAGATCGTCCCGCCCGTCCCAATGCCTGCCACAAAGGCGGTAACGCGTCCGGCGGTATCGCGCCAGATCTCGGGTCCCGTCGTAGCATAGTGGGTCGCCGGATTGGCCGGATTGGAGTACTGATCGGGACAGCAAGCGCCTGGTATCTCATCGGCAAGACGATGTGCGACGTTTTTATAGTAATCAGGCGACTCGTGGGTGACGCTGCTGGGGCAGATCACCACTTCAGCACCATACGCACGCAACAGGCTGCGCTTCTCTTCGCTCGCTTTCTCGGTCATCACAAAGATGCAGTGGTAGCCCTTGATGGCGGCGGCGATCGCCAGGCCATGACCGGTATTGCCGCTTGTTGGCTCGACAATCGTGCCGCCGGGACGCAGTAGACCCCGCTGCTCACAATACTCGATCATCGCTGGACCAATACGATCCTTCACGCTGCCACCTGGATTAAACATCTCCATCTTCGCCAGGACAAGCGGCGGCACATCGCTCGCGATGCGACTGAGGCGCATCAGAGGAGTGTCGCCAATCAATTCAAGCATTGAGCGATTATAACGCATCTCGCCCGCTTCGGTCTTGTTTTTCACGCATTTTTCCTCTATTATTTTCACGATGAGTGCGCCTGTAGATCCTTAACAGATCTATTGAGCGCGTGATGTGATCCGCAAAAGAGCATAGCCCTGTCCCTGCCGCACAACAACAATTTGTCCACAGTATAGCACACCAGCGAGAAAAGCGCATCTGTAGTTATGATTATTCCTATTCCTATAATCATAAAGAATGAATATAGAAAACCACTTATCCAACTTCAGAGCCCACGAGCGCCCTCAACTGATCCACAACCCCTTCCAATTGGATCGCGGCTTCCTCGGCGGACTTCGCCCCCACCGTCAGTTGATCTGTGGCCATGGTCGTGACACGAATCGCGGCGGCAAGCTTCTCATTGGTATCGTCCTGGTATCTTGTGGCCTGCTTAATGTAGAGCGCCGCCTCAAGTAGTTCTTTCACCGCCTGTTTGACCTGTTGCGGATCGAGGTAGCGCGAGCTGTTCAGCAGACCGTCGCAGATCTCCTGGAGCTTATCGGCGGCAACGCTATTTGCCCTGGTATAATAGCGCACTGTTTGCAGACCGACGCGCGAGGCTTCGACCATCCACGACTGCTCTTTGACGATCACATGCTCCTGATTGGAGAATGTTTTCAGTAACTGGCTGCTGCCAAGGAGAAAAGTGACAGAGCGAAGGATAGGTCGCGTTATACGACGCGCGATTGTCAGACCAACGAGCAGGGCCAGAATCAGCACGATAATGCCGATCAGAATAGTGCTCTGCAACTGTTGATCGGCAATGCTGGTCACCTGGTCCAGCGGTTTGAGAATAACGTACATCCAGGGAACAACCTGGCTCCTATACCTGGCGGCCTGAAAGCTCTGTTTCTGGTCCGTGGGGGTAATCTGGAACGTAGAGGAGAGTGAGGAGGAGTTTTGCATCGCAGCAAGCGTACTATCGGGCAGCGCTGTCACAGGCATTTTACTATTCCCATACAGATTCTCGTTCGCGACGCGCTGTGCGAATGTCGGAGAAAGGGGTGCAACAGCCCTAAAGAGCGCAGCAGGACGCGTCAGGCCGGATGTATCGGGATTGGTATAGGCGATGCGCACGCCGTTCTCATCAAGAATGAAGGCGTAGCTGCCGGGTCCGCTCTCTCCCGTCTCGTTATTAACAATGTCCCAGATATGATACAGGCCCAGCGATGCGCGTACATATCCCAGGACATGAAAGTTATTGGTAATCACACGCGTGTAGAGATCGACAGACGCCTTATTCCCCGTTGCATCGTAGAAGACATCGGAGATGAGCACCTTGCTCGCGTGCTGCATCTGCGCGAAGTCTTCGGGGAGAATAAAATACCTGCCGTGTAGCTGTGGAGATGTGGGATAAGAGAGCACCAGTCTTCCCTGCGCATCAAAGAGCGACCAGTTCATGTAATTGGCGGCGTCGCGGTGCTGGGCGCTGACGAGCTCGTCAAGAGCTTCATTCTGGCTATTGGGATAGCCAAGCAGAAAGTTCTCTACGGATGTAAACTGGCTCACCGTCTGTATATCTATCAGACGCTCGACGAAATATGCATCGATCAACTGTATGCGCGCCTGGGCATCCGCCTCCATGGCTGCGCTGCCTTGCTTAATTAAGGCCGGGCGCGAGAGGATCTCGCTGCTGATAATAGTAATGAGCAGAGGAAATATGACGGCGCAGGCGAGCAGCAGCGGGATATACATCGACAAAGGGAACGCATTCCACATGATCTTCTGCTGTTGAAACATAGTATCAATCCCTCCATTAACTGCATAGAGCGCCAGAGAGGCTCTAGCGCTGAATAAAATAGGCACGCTCCAGATCAAAGAGCAGAACGCTCGTTTCTTGCACACTGCGCCCAAGCAGGCGCGCAAGCTGTATCGTTGAACGGTGCCCATCAACGAGTAAAAATAAGCGCCAGTGAACGCGCGAGAGTCCCAGGCGGGAGAAACGAGGTAGCGCCTTGTCGATCTCCTGCACACGATAAGGAGTGACAGGGGGCGCACCTGCTGGCTCCTGCGGCTCCTTATGTGCACCATTGTTCTTGTTGCTGATCTCCTGGTAAGGGGCCTGTTCCTCACCGGGATCACCAGGGCAAAAAACGAAACGGCAATCCCTCCAGGTTTTTAACTTCTCCAATGCGCTCACCCCCTGATAAACACCTGTACTTGCCTGGGCGATCTGCCCATTCTTAAAGGAGATTATTCCGCGCTCAGATAAGCTTCCGGCCACAATATGGTCTACCGAGAGCCGCCCGGTTTTGCGTGCGAGCTGCAGAATATGAATAATGTCAGCCAACCTATCAACAAACGTTTGCCCCATAGCACATCACTCCAACACAGGATACAGCCTCTTCCAGAGCACGTCGCCGTGCTTACAGTGGAATGCGCCATCCGACCACCGCCATTTATTAAACCCTCTCATAAACGCCTTATGAAAAGAAGAGAAGAGTACGCAGGCATCGCAAGAGCAAGCAATTAAGCATCTCGTCGAGGGCATGACGTTGTGGGCATCTCATCGTTCATTCTCCTTCCAACCAACAACACTGTAGTGGCCGAACCATTTGAAGCTGTTTTTTATCGCTATACATAGCGATAAAAAAAGTGTTATTCGCTCACATAGAGAAAATAACATGTATTAATATATGTGTCAATAGAAAAATCATTAAGATAGTACTTTTATTTTTACACAAATTTAACTATAATTCCTGTATAACGGCTATCACGCCAGGGATCATCTCGCCGCTAAAGGCGCAGTGGGAGAAAGAAGCGCAAAGGGTTGTCATAGGATAGCAAGCATGCCAGTAGAACTGACACACCTGGAATAGTGTGTCAGTTCTACTGTTGAGGCAAGAGGTGACGATAGAGGTACGGGACTATGCCTGTTCCAGAAAGATCGAGCCGATACGTGTCGTCAGGGTAACATTCGCGTAAGGTGCGCTGCCAATCGTGCCCTGTGCTCTGGTGCCGTACGACTGTATAGAGGAGAAATCGCTACCGATAGAGCCTATAGAGGTCTGAGCGGTCACCTGGAGCGACGTACCTGCCGGGAAAGCGGCATTGATTGTACCGACGCGCGTCTCCATTCTATACGTTCCATTGCGATCGACACCGCCAGAGAACGTGACGCTGCCAACGTTGCTGCTAAGGACAGATTGTCCTCTAAGCAGTACATGGCTGGCAGTGATACTGCCGGTATTTGTCATAAGCGACATCTGTCCAGCAACGTCATTGACCTGGAGGCTCCCAACTTTTGAGTTCAGCGCCAGGTTTATGTGCTGAGGAACGGTTATGGCGAAATCGACACTGTCGCTAGAAACGTTTGTGTTCGCACGCGGCGGGAGCTTTTCATTGATGGCAAGCGTAGCCTTATTCGCGCTCGGCGTATAGGTAATGACGGGCATTTTGTTCGCACGGTAGTGATGAATGGTAACCTGAACGACTACTCTAGGAACGTTGCCGATCCCAACGTGCACCTGGCAGACGTCGCCTTGCAATATCAGTCCAGGCATTGCCGCGGGGTTGAGTGCGAAGACCTGTGGCTTGAGCACCAGCGCGGTCGGATTGTCGGAAGACATAGCCAGCGCGGTGGTATTAGTGGTGCCACAAGCCATCAGCAGCAGGGACAGGAACAGTCCCATAGTGGCAAAGAGTGAAATGTTCAGTTGACGAACAAGATAGTTTTTTTGCATAAAGATCATCTTTCTGACATTGATGCTTATAGTTTTGTTAAGACGAGCGCATTCACAACCGACCTGCCTGGAAGGCACGATTATGGCAAAGCATCTCAGTTATGAGCGTCTCTATTTATATTATACAGAGAGCTAGTATTGATATATTTTTAACTATTGATCGATATGCACGCTTCGGCTCTTAGTCCATCCAGCCATATTTGTACCTCTCTATGTATATACTAAACATTTGACAACGCGAAGGAACATCCCACAGATTAATCTATCGGACGATAATCCTGTAACTTGAGGATCAAAATGATATACTAGAAGACAGAGTAATCAGCTTCGTCTTTACTCTTCTGCGTGCAAATTATAGAGTGCGTTCTGCTTACCGCCTTGCTTAGTTCCAGGACCTTGTAGATCACAAGATGGCAATTTATCGATCATTCTGTCTTGTGCCGCCCCTCGTGCCAACATTACGGTAGGGACACACTCACCTCGCCTGACATGCTGGTGCATCGGGGGAGTACTGGAGCAAAGAGTCTCCTGAGCGAAAGGAGCCGGAACCTTGCTTCATCCTTTGATCGTTCACATTCGGGATGCCATCATCGCCGGGTCGACCGGGAGAATGGCGATGCTCCTGCTCATCTATGGAGGGCCATTATTTGGTCTGCCGAGGATCGATATCGTGAGCTTGTTGGGCGGGCTCGCTGCGCCCAACAAACAAGATGCGGTGACACTGGGCGGCGCTATCCACTTCTCCATGGGGATTCTCTTTGCGATGCTCTACGCAGGTCTGTGGAGCATCGGCATCGGCAGCGCTACGTGGTGGTGGGGACTGATCTTCGGGGTCGTTCATGGCGTTCTCGTCATTCTGCTACTGCTCGTGCTCCTGCGCAGATACCCGCTACTCTCCGAACCTCTTGGCAGCCCGCGCGTCATGACCGCCATCCTGCTGGATCACATAGTCTTTGGCATCGTGGTCGGCCTGGTTTACTCGACGTAGGGAGAGCTGTGCGGCATGCAGTCAGTTGTTCGCCGCCGTCAGGGCGTGGTCCAGGTCCCAGAGAATATCCTCGATGTTCTCGATGCCGATGGAGAGACGAATGAGATCGGGGGTCACGCCGCCAGAGAGCTGGTCCTCGTCCGAGAGCTGCTGATGGGTCGTGCTGGCGGGGTGAATGATCAGGCTGCGCGCGTCTCCCACATTGGCGAGATGAGAGAAGAGGCGCACGCTATTGATCACCTTGCGCCCGGCCTCGTAGCCGCCCTTGACGCCGAAGGTGAAAATAGAGCCAGCCCCACGCGGCAGATAGCATCTCGCCAGCTCGTACGATGGATCATCTGGCAGACCGGCGTAGTTGACCCAGCTCACAGCAGGATGCTCCTTGAGGAACTGGGCGACGCGCTGCGCGTTCTGGCAGTGGCGCTCCATGCGCAGTGAGAGGGTCTCCAGACCCTGCAGGAGCAGGAAAGAGTTGAAAGGACTGATACAGGCCCCAGTATCGCGCACCGTCTCGCAGCGCGTCTTCATCACAAAGGCAAAGTCCCCGAAGGTCTCGTAGAACTGCACGCCGTGGTAGCCGGGCGAAGGATCGACGATGTGCGGGAACTTGCCGTTGTCCCAGGGAAACTTGCCGTTCTCCACCAGCACGCCAGCGATCGACGTGCCATGACCACCAATGAACTTGGTGGCCGAATGCACGACGATATCGGCCCCATGCTCGAATGGACGACAGAGGTAGGGCGTCGCAAACGTGTTGTCGATCACCAGGGGGATGCCCGCCTCGTGCGCGATATCGGCGACGGCGCGGATATCGAGGATATCGCCGCGCGGGTTGCCGATCGTCTCGCCGTAGAGCACACGCGTGCGCGGTGTGATCGCTTTACGATAATTCTCAGGGTCGGTGCTATCGATAAAGACCGTGTTGACGCCCCAGGTACGCAGCGTCAAGTCGAACTGCGTGTGTGTGCCGCCGTAGAGGCTGCTGGAAGAGACAATCTCGTCGCCGGGTCGCAGCAGCGTCATCATCGTCGCCATCTGCGCCGCCATGCCCGAGGCCGTAGCGACCGCGCCGGTCCCACCCTCAAGCGAGGCGATGCGCTCCTCGAAGGCCGCCGTTGTGGGGTTCATAATGCGCGTATAGATATTGCCGAAACGTTGCAGGGCGAAGAGATGGGCAGCGTGATCGGTATCGTCGAACACAAACGAGGTCGTCTGGTATATAGGCACTGCGCGGGCACCGGTCGTCGGATCGGGCCGCTGCCCGGCATGCAGAGATAGGGTATCGAATCCAAATCTATGATCGCTATCGAGTTCTGGCATACTGTGCTCCTCCCAGAGATAGATGTATATTCGCCTCTGGTACATGGTACCACATCTATCTCCTGAGATTGCCCGGAGCCGGGAAGCACTCGATCAGAAGGGACAGCGCTCAAAACCAGCAAGCGCTATCCCTCTCCGAAACGCCTTACAGGGCCGGTGCGGAGGCACCCGACGACCTGAACTGGAAGGCGCGCACGATCAGCAGCACGCCGAAGATGATCGCGTAGATGCCGAGGAGCCAGATCAGGCTTAAAATGCCGGCGCCCGGTCGAATGATCAGAACGATGCCGAACAGTACCGATATAATGCCTGCAATGGCGATGAGCCAGCCGCGACCGATGGAGGCGCCCAGCATGAAGCCCGCGCCGATCTCGAAGATGCCGGTGATGATAGCCCAGGCAGCGATCACATAGAGAAGCGCCAGGGCGGTTGCCAGTGTGGGTAGAATGAAGACCAGCAGGCCGACCACAATACCCACAATGCCTTCGATCAGAAGCACCCACCAGCGATTCGTCATCTGACGCTCCTGAAACGAAACGACCACGGCAAAGATCCCGTCGACAAGAGAATAGGCCCCGAAGAGGGCGACAAGCACGATGACCGTCAGTCCAGGGAAAGCGATCGCTATAATACCGAACAATAGGGCAAGGATGCCACGCACGAGCAGCATCCACCAGGAATGGCGCGAGATACGCCTGTCTGTCATGACTTGCATGAGTTATCTCCTGAAAATGGTTCCTCCCTGAGCCATCTCCTGAAATGGGGAATCCCAGGGAAACTTCACAGTATTACCGGCGATCTTAACAGAACCGCCTTATACCACCACGCTGTGCAGGGCAGGAAGGTGACTACTTTCACAGCGCTGGTATATATTCTCTTACATTGTTGCGCAATAAAAGGGAGTCTCTGCGTGTTATACTTATAGAAACTTTGCTATTTTGGTGAAGCAAACCCGTCGTATGAGCAGAGCGACGCCGCGAACATATCTACCACCGGAGGAACTTAGCATGGCTGCCCTACATACGCCCGACATGTACGAGCGTTTACAACTTTTACAGCAGTATCGTCACATCGCCATTGTTGGCGTCTCGGCCAATCAGTACAGGCCCAGCCACTTCGTCGCCATCTATATGCAGTCCGAGGGGTACGATATCATCCCCATCAACCCGCGCTACGCCGGGCAGACACTACTAGGGAAGCGGGTCTACGCGTCGCTGACCGAGGCGAAGGAGGCGGGCGAGCAGATAGAGATTGTCGACGTGTTCCGCCGCGCGTCTGAGATCCCGCCGCTCGCGGACGAGGCGGTCAAGATTGGCGCGAAGGTGCTGTGGGCGCAACTGGGTATCCGCAACGATGAGGCAGGCAAGCAGGCACAGGAGGCGGGCTTGATCTATGTGCAGGACAGGTGCATCAAGATCGAGCACGCGCGCTTCTTCGGCGGTCTGCACACGATCGGGCTGAACACCGGCGTGGTGCTGTCTAAAAAGCTGGAGGAGCCGGAGAGTAGGGGTTCGAAGGGATAGCCAGACAGCCATTTTTGCAATATAAAACCCGTTAAATCTGTAGGGACCGGATAAATCCGGTCCCTACGGTAATTGGTATAATTACCACATTTTTCGCGTTCGCCCTGCACGAGCAAAAAACCACACCCCCCATCCGTACGCACTTCTTTTCTTCGCATCTTATGTATAGTATAATGCCATTACTGCAGATACAATACGTTCTATTCAAAAAGGAGCCGCTCACCTCATTTTCCACGCGAGCTGATAAGTAGATTGATAGTGAGGAATACGCCGATGCTATACGGTTTAGTCAGGATCATATGGAATACTACGAAGTGGATTACTGGAATTATCATCGCATTTTTCATCGGTTACGCTGCTAACCTCGCGGTTATGCAAGCAAAAGATATTCCTTCATCGTCGCTGGTAAGCTTTGTGAACTGGCTATTTCTTCCTGGTCATAACCGCACTCTTACGTTGAGTATCCTCTTACCACTTTTCGCTATTACACTGCTTGCTGGCATTATTACTTTCATACGAGAAAAACGCAGCGGTGGACTGGCATTGAGGAAATATCTGCGCGATGTGATTGACAAGACACACGATCTGAAACCCGTGGGCTTTTCTCAGCAGTCGGCGTTGATCTCGGTGAGCGTGCCGCTCGACGATATCTTTATTCATCTGCGCGCGGCGACCGACCGACCACGCTACGATCTACCACTAGAGCAGAGCAAGCAACTTGAGGCGCTACGCAAGCGAACAGGCATGACGGCGGAAGAGCGCGAAGAGGCGATTCAAGCTTTGCGTGTGGTGTGGCATTCTCAGATGGGTAAGTTAGAGTCTGGACAGCCGCAGAATGTCGCGATTGAAGAGGTTACGCGGTATGTTACGGCAAGGCAACCAGGGGCGGTTATTCTGGGCTCGCCCGGTTCCGGCAAAAGCACGACAATGCGCTGGCTGGCCTATCACCTGGCGCGTGGCAGCCGGCTCTCCAGCATACATAAGGGACTGAACAGATTTCTTGATCTTATTGGTCGCTTGTTGCGTAGGGAGCTCAATATCGGCTATTCGCTGCCGGATGGGCTGAAACCGTACCAGCTTCCCATTCTGGTGCGTATCAGCGATTATGCAAAGGCGCTAAGCAGACCCGACAGCGAGGAACTGCCGTTCCAGCCTTTTTTTATGGAGTACTTCAAGTTGCGCTACCCTGAATTGCCCAGGCTGGCGGACAGGCTATTGAATGAACTGCAACGCGGGCGCTGTTTGCTGCTGCTGGATGGACTGGACGAGGTTGCCAGCGATGAGCTGCGGCGACGGGTCGCCGAGAATATCTCGACGTTCGTGGCGCAGCACTCGCCCGAGAACGGGAATGCCCGCCACTTCAATCGCTTTATCATCACCTCGCGCATCGTGGGTTATGAGGCGGGGGCTTTCGCCAACTACGCTCACTATACATTGCAGGATCTGGAGGATGAACAGATCGAGCAGTTTCTGGCGAACTGGTGCCCGGCGGTCGAGCGCCACCAGAAGACGTTTGCACAGGGCATGAGGAAACTGACGCTCGCTGAGACTGAGCAGGCGAACAAAGATGGACGTGAGCAGAAAACAAGATTGTGGGAGGCACTGCAGAATAATCCCGGCATCAAGCGCCTGGCCGTCAATCCACTGATGCTCACAATTCTGGCGCTGATCCAGCGCAGTGGCAAGAGGCTGCCGCACCGGCGCATCGAGCTCTACCAGATCGTCACACGCACACTGCTCGACAACTGGAACCAGGAGAGTGGGCGGCGCGTCTTTCCGGCAGACGAGATACCGCTGGCTGAACAGATGCTTGCCTCCCTGGCGTATGAGATGCACAACACTGATCGCCTGCTTACTGAAGCAAAGGTGAAAGAGATCGCCGGGCGAGCTATGCAGGATTTTTACGGGCAGGTACAGAAAGAACAGACGATTAAGAACTTTATTGATACACTACGTAGTAGCAGCGGGCTATTTATCGAGACGGGGCAGGGGTTCTTTAGCTTCATGCACCGCACGTTCCAGGAGTACTTCACGGCGCAACAGCTCCTGCGCCGCACGTGGGACGAGTTGCAGGATTTTGTGCGCGTGCACTCTCACATAGCAATCTGGCACGAACCACTGTTGCTACTTATCGCGTATAAGAGCACGCAGAGCAGTAGCGGGGAGCAAAAACGGGCGAGCGACCTGATACGCATAATTGTCGATAGCAGCGATGAATACGACGAGATTCTACAGCGCAACCTGCTACTCGCAACAAGTTGTGTAGCGGATTGCAGTGCCTGGAGCATCGAGCTACCATTACAACATAGAATTGCTGAGTGCATCTTTGAGATCTACGGCGATCCTGCAGGTGCAGGGCGTTATAGCGCACTGCAGCAGGACACCGAGAAGCTGATGCTCGCCTGGTTGCGTGGTCAGCCAGTAGAGAGCAGCGATACGCGTCCCCCACTGCTTGAAGCGTGGTATTGCGCATTGTGCGACGCTCACGCGCCTTTACGCCAGGAGGGGGCAGTGCACCTGCTGGCATCGCTCGCGCCCGACCTTGCCAGTTGTCCCAGGCCTGTGCTCTCTGTAGTCGTGCCACCGCTGCTACAACTGGCGGACGCTGTGGATATGGCCTGTCCACCAGAGCACATGCACAGACAACTATCGCGTCCAGCCGCACAGCCTGCCACGCCACGAGTTACTGAATACGCCCTGGTAGCTTTGCGCCTGCTCGATAAGGATGGTCCGGCTGGTTGGATGCATAAACAGTGGCTTACATGGAGCAAAGAGCTACCACTTGAACGACTTACACAACATTCGCTAGAGCTTGACTACCTGCTCACACCAGCGGCATTGCCAGCCAATAGCAGTGATCCGCATTGGGACGAACAGCTCAACATAAGCCAGAACTGGAAGCAGAAGGCACAGCGCAATCCACGCGAGCTACAGTTGCAACTCTTGCAGGCAAG
>DAOTTD010000092.1:0-11877 GCA_034438015.1 Ktedonobacteraceae bacterium
AGTTTGCGTCCCATCTTTATCCAGGACCAGGTAAAGACCTCCACCGGGCGGATCTCTGTCGTTTGTATGCCAAGTAAGCTATCGATTAACAGAAACACCAGCCCACCCAGTATACCAATAATTGCGCCAGCCTCCAGGCTGAAGTTGATTTGATTGCCCCCTTGCATCTGGCTTAAGAATAGTCCATATGGCACTCCGACGAGAAGCCCAACGAGCCAACCATTCAGTGCCCCCCTCACGAGGCGGCTGCATGTACGTTTCCATGACCATTTCCTTTTTCCAGTTAGTTTGCTTTCTACCTTTTGATTGTAGAGAAGTCCGTTCATGATCCCGAAGAGGGAGCCACTGATAAGCCCAAAGATAAGGATAGAAACGAGAACGATCCCAATAGATGACGATGGTGCAAAGAATCGGCCTGCTGCGAGTCCAGGGCATAGTGCAGCGACAAGGCCGAAAATGGAGCCCGCGACAACGCGTGGATAATGCTGCTGCGACCAGTAATCTTCCAGCCAGCCGGGTTGCATACGCTCGATATAGAATACTGTCTGACCATGCTGCGTCAACTGTCTTGCCAGGCAAGAGAGCCAGTGAGTGGTCTGTTGGGAGGTATAGCGTTTCTCGTTGTTCCTGCGCGTGAGCATGAGTTCGATATAGCGCTCGAACACCTGTCGCTGCCGGGCTTCCAGGGAGGGCATACGTAAAAGCTGATCGGTGGACATGCCGTGATGGGTCAGCATGAGTAGACTGAGCATTAACGGCGTACGAGCCAGTTCACGCAGTTCTGCATTCTGCCGCAGAGCGAGCCGTAGCACCTGCAATGGCTCTGTGCCACTCGCCAGGTAGTCATCGATCTGCTGCTCGGTCAGGGGCTGTACAACGACCGCAGTGCCCAGTTGTATCCGCGTGGTTTGCGCCAGGTAGTCCGCGCGGCGACTACACACCACCAGGGGCAGCAGGCCATGCTGCTGTCGATAGGTATTGATGGTCTCGATACAGGCCGTACGATCTCTGGGAGTTACCTCGTCAAGTCCATCGAGCAGTGGCAGAATCTGCTCCGCTGCCACCAGGGCCTGTCCCAACTTGCACGGTATCTGGTACTTGTTATTGAGTTCCTCGACCAGCCAGTCTTCCAGGCTGTGTTGCTTTATAGTCCACGACGACAGGTTGAATACTACAGGCATCGGATGAAGCTTATCATGTTCGGCGCGAGCGAGCAAATCGCGGGCTAACTCCAGCAGAAGTGTCGTCTTACCTGAGCCGGGAGCGCCCAAGATAAGCAATTCGCCTCCGGATGCATCGTAGACCTGCGTAATGCGCGTGCCGCCGGGTAGTAGACGTGGTGCGCTATCAATATGCTGGAGTACCAGGTGCCAGGGATTGATGATGGCGTCGGGTTGTTCCTGTAAATTCAGAGCCATGAGGGCAGTCCCATGGAGTGAATGCTCTAGCACGCCTTCGATCCAGAAAGAACGAACACGCTGCAGCAATAGCCGTCGGTTCCTCTCTGCTACGGATGGGTTAGATGTATGACTGTGGGAAATGGGAGGCGGTAGCGTGGCTAGCGATTGCAGTGCAGGATTGACCTGATATGCAGGCCTTGCCGTTGATACAGGTGGTCTCGGCAGGGATAATGTGATGGAAGGGATTTCCTGCTGTGATGGCTGTTGTTTAATGGTCAAGCGTGATGGAAGTGGTTGTGTGGCCGAACAGGCTTCCTCCAGGACCACTGCGAAGTCCTGTACGCTGGCAAAACGTTGTCGTGGGTCTTTGGCCAGCGCTCCAAAGATGACTTCTTCGACGGCAGATGGAATTTGAGGCACGCGCGAAAGTAAGGCGGGAGGAGGTTGATGCAGGTGCTGTGCCCATAGCTCATAGAGAGAGCCACGAAAAGGCGGCTCGCCGCAGAGCCACTCATACACCAGCACACCGAGCGCGTATTGATCGCTGGCGGCACATGGTTTGCCCTGGATCTGTTCGGGAGCCATGTACATAGGCGTTCCGGCCTGTGGCTGAGTCGAGAGCGATTGCATACTGCGTTGGACAATGGCAAGGCCAAAGTCGCTCAGCAGCACCTGGTGGTTAACGCTCAACAGGATATTCTCTGGTTTGACATCGCGGTGAATCACCCCATGCTGATGAGCATAATCCAGGGCGGATGCGATCTGCTTCACATAGATAACAACCTGATCGAAAGGTACACGTGTGCCTTTGGGGTACTGTGTGCGCAGGGTCCCATTTGGAGTATACTCCATCACCAGGTAAGGCACCTGCTCTTGTATACCAAAGTCGAGCACTCGTACAATATGAGGATGTTGTAAATGCGCAATGGTATACGCCTCACGCCGAAACTGTTCGTGGGTGGTTGGCTCCATCCGCACCCTCAGGATCTTAATAGCTGCGGGAACCTCTAAGTAGCGATGTTCTGCAAGATAGACTTCGGCAAAAGCTCCACGCCCAAGCCAACGGAGAAGCTGGTAATTGCCAAATTGCTGTCCAATATAGTCAGTCATGATAGATAGTCCTGCCAAAAACTCATCATCAAAAAGAAAAACTTATCCGCGTCTATTCTACGAGGCTCTTGTTGAAGAAAAATTTTTACGTTGTCGCTTACACACATCTATGCCGTCCTCTATAAGAAGATAGACGACAGAAAGGGAAGAAATTACAGTGCCAGATAGACCATTTGATGAGCGGATCGCTTTTGGTCCCGGAGGGCTTATCCTCGAAAATGATGAACGAAATAGGGAATTGTTGGCTCAGTTACGAGAAACGCCACCATTGCCGTCGGAGGCATTGCTCAAGCTCGCGGTATTCTACAAGGCATTTCCGACAAATGTGTCGTTGGGGAATCATCTCGCGTTACTCGCGCTCAGTGATGACCATATTCCGCAGCAGACATTGTTTCCCGAGTACGCCCGCGCATTTTTTGCTCTTGAAGACCTGGCAGACGGGTTCAGTGATGAAGGGAGAGAACGAGGTGCAAGAATTCTGCTCTCTGTGCGCCAGGTTCCTGTTTCAGGTATTGGATTGCTTATCGAGACTCTCGATGTTCAGGATGATAACCCTGAAGAGCAGCATAGTTTTAACTTTGTTATTGGGGTAAGCCCGGACATTAATCGTTTGCCATCGCCAAAGTAGCTTGTCGACTCAATAACGATGTTAATTTGCCTGGATCGGCTTGAGCTTCATACAGAAACGAAACTGGTAGCCGGTAATGAAAAGCAACCGCAGGGAATGACCTGCGGTTGCTCTCTCTAGTTCTCAGGCGTGTTCAGCCGCCTGCAGGATAGCGCGGCGGGTCATCACCACCGTCATCTGGGCGCGATAGGCTTTGGAGCCGTGGATATCCTCCACGAGTTCCAGGCCATCAGCGGCGTGCTGGGCTGCAGCGGCGGCGGTCGCCTCGTCCAGCTTCTTGCCGACCAGTTCAGCTTCGACCGCGCTGGCGCGGATAGTCTTCGTCGAGGCACCCGTGATGGCCACGCTCGCCGCCGTGCAGGTGCCAGCGGCGTCAAGGGTGATCATCGCCGCGCAGCCAGTCACGGCGTAATGCGAAGCCTTGTTCTCAAGCTTCATATACGCGGTACCGGTGCGCGCGGAGGGAACCTTGAAGCGGATCTCGGTCAGGACCTCGTCGGGCTCCAGCGCGGTCAGGAAGGTATCGACGAAGAAATCGTCGGCCTGGATCGAGCGCTTGCCTTTAGGGCCCTGGACGACGATCTCGGCCTTGAGCGCCAGGACGACGGCTGGCATATCACCCGCCGGGTCCGAGTGCGCCAGGCTGCCGCCCAACGTGCCGCGATTGCGCACCTGCTGGTCGCCGAGATCCTCGGCGGCCTCCGTCAGCGCCACGAAATGACGCTTCAAGAGGTCGGAGCGCAATATTTGTACGTAGGGCGTCAAGGCCCCGACCGCGATCACGTCGCCCTCCTCGCGGATATAAGAGAGTCCATCGATGCCACGGATGTCGATCAGGTGGCCCGGCTGCGACAGGCGCAGCTTCATCGACGGGATCAGGCTATGCCCACCGGCCAGGATTTTGGCGTCGTCGCTGTACTCTTGCAGCAGCGAAATGGCCTCATCCACCGTCTTCACAGGATGGTAATCAAATGGTGCTGGAATAGACATCGCTTACTCCTCCTACCCTTTTTGCTGATGGATGATCTGCCACAATTTCTCTGCACGGAACGGCATATCGACGTGCGCGACACCGAGGGCGTCGGCAACGGCGGCGGCGATAGCTGGCGTAGAGCCGATGGTGCCCGCTTCACCGACACCTTTGACACCCAGCGGATTGATCGGTGTGAGCGTTACGGTGTGATCCAGCTCGAACTGAGGAAACTCCTCCGCGATCGGCATGGCGTAGTCCATCAGGGTGGATGTCAGCAACTGGCCGTCCTCGCTATATTCAACGCCTTCCCACAGCGCCTGTCCGACGCCCTGGGCGATGCCTCCGTGAATCTGCCCCTGCACAATCATTGGATTGAGCTGGCGTCCACAATCGTCGACCGCTACGAAGCGCGTGACCTTCGTCTCGCCCGTGTCCTTGTCGATCTCGACCGAGCAGACATGCGTGCCAAAGGGGAAGACGCAGTTGGCTGGCTCAAAGAAAACGGTTGTCTCCAGTCCTGGTTCTATGCCAGGAGCGAGTGTATTCGAAATGTTGGCCGTCAGGGCAACATCGCTAAAGGCGACGGACTTCTGCGGCGAACCGGCGATCGAGAATTTGCCATCCTCCAGCTTCACATCAGACGGGCTGGCCTCTAAGATGTGGGAGGCGATGAGCTTCATCTTCTCTTTCAGTCTCTGGACCGCGTTGTAGAGCGCAGCTCCTCCGACCGCCGTGGAACGACTGCCATAGGTGTCGCGTCCCTCCGGCGAGGAGTCTGTGTCGCCATGCATGATCATCACATTCTCAACGGGGATACTGAACTCTTCGGCGACGATCTGCGCGAACGTCGTCTCTTCACCCTGCCCATGTGGCGAGGAGCCGGTATAGACCATCACAGTGCCGCCTTGTTCGACACGCACGCGCGCACTCTCGTACGTGCCATACGGATGGCTCCCTTTGGGGCCGAAGCCGCAGATCTCGATATACGAGGAGATGCCGATACCCATCAGCTTCCCCTCGGCGCGTTTTCTAGCCTGCTCCGCGCGCAGGTTTTTATAGTCGATGAGCTCCAGAGCTTTATTGAGCGCTGGCTCGTAGTCACCCGTGTCGTAGACCGCACCGGCGGAAGACTTGTACGGGAACTGCTCTGGCTTGACAAAGTTGATTCTGCGCACCTCTGCCGGGTCCAGGCTCAGGTTGTGTGCCACCAGATCCATAGCTCTTTCTGTGACGTACGTCGCCTCCGGTCGGCCCGCGCCGCGATAGGCATCCGTCGGTGCCTTGTTTGTAAAGACGACATCATAGCTGAGGTGAACCGGAATATCATAGGAGCCACAGGATACCGGGAAGCCGAATGCGAGCATGATTACATTGGTAAAGAGCTGGCAATAGGCACCCACGTCTGAGATGCCGTGAACTTTCAGTCCGGTCACGCGACCATCTTTTCTGGCGGCGACCTCGATATAGTCGACCTGGTCGCGTCCATGTACCGTCACTGCGAGATTCTCGCTGCGATCCTCGATCCATTTGATGGGGTGTCCGGTCTTCATCGCCGCAAAGGCTGCTACCATCTCTTCGGGATAGTAGTTGAGCTTGCAGCCGAAGCCGCCGCCCACCTCGGGCGTGATCACCCTCACCTGGTGCTGCGGAAGACTGAGTGTAGCTGCCAGGAAGTTGCGCAACATGTGCGGAATCTGTGTGGAACTCCACATGGTCAGCATCTTATCTGATTTGCGGTACTCCGCTACGACGCCGCGCGTCTCCATCGAGACTGGAGCCACACGCTGGTTAACAAGCCGTTGTTTGAGGACGATGCCTCCATCGGCAACCGTCTGCGCGAAGGTCTTATCCATCTCGTCTGTTGATGGATGGCTGCTCATGCCGACATTGGTGCCGAACTCTTCGTAGAGGAGCGGTGAGTCCGGCTGCATCGCCTTCTCTACGTCAATAGCGGCTGGTAGTGGTTCGTACTCGATATCGATCAGGTCGAGCGCATCGCGTGCAGTGTAGGGATCATCCGCGATCACAGCGGCAACGGGGTCGCCATAAAATCTAACTTTGCCCTCGGCCAGCGCGCTGCGAATGCCCATGCCCTCCGCGATATGTCCGAGGGGAGCAGCGACCTCAATATTACCAACCTTGCCGCGCAGATCTTCGGCTGTGTAGACTGTGATCACGCCGGGGAGCGCCTTTGCGGCCTGGGTATCGATACTGACGATACGCGCATGACCATAGGGGCTGCGCAGAACCACCATGTGATACATGCCGAGAAGCTTAATATCGTCAACATAGGTCGCCTGACCGGTGATTAGCCGGGGGTCTTCACGCCGTTTGATCGGCGTGCCAACCATAGCTGAAATGCCCATATGTGCATATCCTTTCTCGAACGATGAGAAACGAAACGAAGGCAACAATAGAGAACGTCGGATTACGCGTCCTTGCGTGGGCTTTTGATACTGGTTATTCGCCAGCCCCTACGGGCTCTGTAGCACTGGTCTGCATATGTTCGGCGGCATACTGGACCGCTTTCACAATGTTTTGATAGCCGGTGCAGCGGCAGATGTTACCTTCCAGACCCTTGCGGATCTCAGCTTCGGTTGGATTGGGGTTATTTTTGAGTAGTTGGTACGAGGCCATGATCATGCCGGGTGTGCAGAAGCCGCATTGCAGACCGTGCTTCTCCCAGAAACCCTCCTGGATGGGATGCAGGCTGCCCTCGGGGGCCAAACCTTCGATCGTAGTGACTTCGCTGCCGTCGGCCTGAACTGCGAGAATCGTGCAGGACTTGACGGCCTCCCCGTTGAGGTGCACGACACAGGCACCACACTGAGATGTGTTGCAGCCGATGTGTGTGCCGGTCAGATCTAATACGTCTCGTAAATAATGTACCAGCAGCAGGCGTGGCTCGACCTCTGAGCGATACTGCTGTCCATTGACTGTTACTGTAATTGCGCGCTTCATCGTCATTGATGGGTACCTCCATCTGGCTAGCCGCGCGCTCCCCAGTAGGACGGAAAGAGCACGCGAGAAATCCTATTTAGACCAAACGTGCCGAGGGTAAATGGCCGCCTGGAACGCTCATTCTTATCATTACCAGGCCGCCGCTTGTCAGAGCTCCTTTCCAATAGCATAGGAGAGGGGAGAACGTGAGAAAACGCGGAATGTGCGAACGTTTTCAGAGTATCAAAGAACAATACATGAGATTATCCCTTCTCCGTTTTTCTAGTTTGTGTTGATGCATGGCACTTACTAACATGGTTCCAGGTCAGGGTGATCTGATTAGGAACACAAGAATGATGCAAAGAGCGTAGCATACAAGAGGTTGCATTGTCAAATGCTTTGAGACCAGTATTGCTTTGAGATCCATCGTGGTGCAATTCACTATTAACCGAATGGTTTCGTTGTTGGGAAAACCGGGATCGTCGGCGTCGCAATAGGCGTTGTCGTTGGCGAAACGATAGGAGTAGTAGTCACGGTGGGACCCGTCGGCGTGGAACCCGTTGGTGTGCCGTTGTTCTGCGTTGTGGGTGTCTGGGTAGCCTTCGCCTTAGAGGGGACGAGCGTGAAGAAAGCTGCGCGGCTCTGATCGACCGTGCAATCTGCCAGGCCCGCCTTCTGGAACGTCACGGTAACAAGCGTGATAGTATTGATGGCAAAGGCTTTATTCGCGATAGAGACGCCGAAGATCGCCAGACCGTCGCTAGTCGTTGTGGCGGTGTACGTTTCGATATCCGATGGCGTCCATATGACCTGTGCGGTAGCGGTGGCGCCGTCGATGCCGGCGGGGTTGCCATTAACATTCTGCGTAAACTTCGCATAGACGGCGACTTTACCCGCGTTATAGGCGGGCGTGGTGTTCGTGACCCAGGCACCGCACCAGTTGCCCGGCAGCGCTGGCGTGGGTGAGCCATTATTGTTCCCGATCTGGATCGTAACGGTAGCCAGTGGGTCGCCCATGGTGGCGGTGCCGCCTCCACAGGCAACAACGAGGATGCTGAGCACGACAAAAAGAAGGACTGCACCGCATTTTGTAGAGAGAGAGAATAGAGAACGCGCCTGCCATTGTTTTTGCATATGTGATTGCATCCCTTATTCATTGCTATGATACTGCTGCCGAGTATAGCATAATGAACATTTATTGCCCAAAAATTGGGTAAAGGGACGCCATGAAGTACTATTTCACAAAAAGAGCGCGTGCTGAGTACGGTACGCGCTCTTTTTGTGAAAGATAAAGTCATTGAACCGTCACAGTCAGGTTCATACCTCCGTGAATAGTGCAATACAACTGGAAGGTTCCTGCCGTCGTAAATGCTGGCGTTGCATGTGTATCGGAGCCGACGAAATTCAAATTCACCGTGGGTGCGCCCGTCTCTTTTTCCGGTTTGGCGGTTCCACCCTGCCAGGTGCCGTTTGCGATAATGTGGGCAGCGGATGATGAGTCAACAAGGGTCAGCGTCTGTCCCTTTTTGATGGTAACTGTGGGCTGGAGAAAGGTAGAGCCGCCCATCTTTACCTGGGGGCCGGTCGCCAGATTAGACGCGTCAACGATGTTGCAAGCCGACAGTAAGACGGTAAGTAACGCAATACTAATGATGCCGATCAGGATCTTTTTATGCATAATGCTCTCTGTAAGTCCTCCTGGTTGTGCTATTTTTTGCCTGGTCCTTTCAGGATATGCTGCGCGAGGTGACACTCTTAACTATAGCAAAAATGCTTCAGCATGACAAAGAGACAAGAGACTGTCTCCCTTGTCCCTTGAGTGATTGCACGCACGAGCTATGATATGTCTCTTTGCGAGGATCGCTCAATGTGTCGGCGCTCTCTTATGTCTCTTTGTGTTCCTCGCCAGGTTCCCTGGTTCTCTCTGCTAGATTCATTATCTCTATTATAGCAAACTCAGGGTAGAAAGGAAATATCCATTCTCGTGTCTATCGGCATAATGGCGATATAGTTAAGATGCCCGCGAAGTGGAATTAGAAGACACGCATTGCCTCACGAGAAATCTTACCCGCGGGTAAGATTCTTGCGCCCTTCCCCTCCTCCATTTTGGGATCTCCAGCGAGACCGGAATTGGCCCAGAAAAATGGACTCTCCAAAATTGGATATTAGCTCATCTCTGACTCACTAGCCTGTTCAAAAGCAAGCGGACTGACATACTGTAACGTCGAATGTAACCGGATGGGGTTATAAAAGCACTCCAAGTACTCAAAAATGGCTGATCGTGCCTCTTGCCGCGTCTGGAAGCGTAGACGATTAGCACACTCTTTTGTCAGGGTAGCAAAGAAGGACTCCATCGCGGCGTTATCGTAACAATTGGCGGTTCGACTCATGCTCACCTCGATGCCCAGATCATGTAGGAGAGCCAGATAGCGATCTGAAGTAAACTCCGTGCCCCGATCAGAAGGATGCAAGAGCCCTGCGGGCGGATGCCGCTGTGCCAGGGCCATGTGCAAAGCCAGCTCGACGAGCTGCTCGTCTTCGGTTGCTGCCATGGCCCAGCCCACCACCATGCGCGAGAAGAGATCCAGGATCACGGCCAGGTAGAGCCACCCCTGGGAAGTTTCGACCGCTTTGGTATCCGTCACCCACTTGGTGTTGGGCTCTTGTGCGCTAAACTGACGGTTGAGGAGATTGGGCGCAAAGCGAGCACGAGGATCGCTCCTGGTGGTCGGCTTGCGCGACCGTTTCGTCTGCGCCGACAAGCCCAACTGCTGCATCAGCCGCACGACCCGTTTGCGTGAACAATGCATCCCACGCACTTTGAGCACGGCGTGAATGCGCGGGCTCCCATAGACCTGGCGATGATCCAGGAAAATCTGCTGAATTTCGGCTGCAAGCCTGGCATCTTCTCGACAATGCTGGGAAACCTTACGGTTTTTCCAGCCGTAATAGCCACTCTCGGAAACCTCAAGCGCTCGGCACAGCAGCGTGATCGAGTACTGGTGGCTGTGCTGGGCGATGAAGCGAAATTTTACCCCTGGCCGCGCGAAAAGATGCCGATAGCTTCGGACAGAATCTCTCCAAATCTCTTGATTTTTCATTAGAACTTATGTACTATTAGAAGTGGAGAAGCCCAGTTGGGTCGCTCCCTTCTGGAAAAGATCCCGCAGAACCCTGCCAACGCTTTGGAGCTTGACTCTTGAAAAAAATCTGGGGGGCGGTGCATGCACACCTGATAGGAGGTTGAAGCCACACTTCTGGTCCGAAGTTGGTAGAGGCACGCCCACGGGGTCCCGCTTCTCCACCCCCATTGAGGGGAGTGTCAAGGAAGCAACGGGCAAGGACGCCCGAAAGGCAGGATAGCTCATGGCTCGCAAACCCTCACTTCGCCCCGATCTCGTGGCCCTTCCCATGCTGGCCCAGGAAACCTTGTACGTGGGGGTGGATGTCGGGAAGAAGGCGCACGTCGCAGGCTTCATTTCTTCAACCTTGCTCACCCGTCATCAGCGCTTTGAACATTGTCCCGCCTTGGCCTTTGACAATTCACGGGAAGGGTTCCGCTCCCTCATTGATCGTGTCAAGATCTATGTGCCACTCACCCAGGTTCAGGCACTGCTGGAAGTCACTGGGCATTACCATCGCGCCTTGCTCCAGTACTTGCAGGAGCTGGATATTCCAGTTTTTGTGATCCATGTCCAGAAGCGGCAAGAGGGATTGCTCAAAAGCGACAAACGTGATGCGCTTGGCCTGGCCAATATGCTCTACAACCAACTCGAGAAAGGGATCCAGGTAGGCGATCCCTTGCAAGCAGTCCGTCGCCTGGTCCCTCCCACCGAAGCTGCTGCCTCACTTCGTGGGATGGTGCGACACCACTACGAGTTAGTTGCTGAGAGTACACAGCGCAAGAACAAACGGACAGCTATCTGTGATGAACTCTTTCCTGAATTTACTCGCCTCTTGCGCAATCCCAACTTGCCGACAGCATTGGCTTTGCGTTCTCACTTCCCTACTCCTGCTGATCTGGCTGGAGCCACTTTTTGGGAGCTTCGAGTGGCAAGAGGTCGAACCTGTAGTGTCTCCGACGCCAAACTCCAGGAATTACAACGGCTCGCGGCACAAAGCATCGGCACCAAAGACCCCGCTCGTGTGCGGGGGTTGGTGGTTGAGCAGAAGCAGCTTATTCGGGAGCTCAATCTCCTTGCCGAACACTTGACTCAGCTTGAAACAGAAATTGCTCAGGTGGTGGAGAATTCCCGGGAGGGCAAAATCCTCACGTCCATCCCCGGGATTGGGCCACAGGCTGCCGCAACGCTCATTGCGATGATCGGCAACATTGCCAACTTTGAACACGCCTCTCAATTGAAATCGTATGTGGGCTGGGTTCCAAAAGTAGCTCAATCGGGGGTGAGCCTGGATTGGGCTCGTCTCTCGCCTCGTGGAGTACGACAGATGAAACAGACGATGTATCTCATCGTGTGGAGAGCGATCCAGTGGGATTCGGAGTGGAAGGCAATGTATGAGCGACTCATCTCACGCAAATGCCGCTCCGATGAACGTACTCGGAGGCTGATCGGTCGGGAGAAAGTCATTGGGCGACTAGCGGGCCAGATGACCTGTGTGATTTTTACGCTTCTCAAGAAGGATCAGGAACTGCTCGCCCATCTCTCCCCCGGTGTGGAGCCACCACCACCACCGCTCTATGATCCAGAGCTTCATCGGCAACATCGCCTGGGGCAGTATCAGCCATCTCATTCAGCAGGAAAGTTCCCTCAATTGATCCAGCTTCTTTAACTCATCAATGGAGAGATTCTATAGGAGGATTTTTT
>DAOTTD010000093.1:0-12648 GCA_034438015.1 Ktedonobacteraceae bacterium
CTCTGCGTAAGATACCATACCTGATCAGCCTGAGATGAACCTGAGAGGAAAGGATCAGTTTGCTCGAGAAGACATGCCAAAGGCATGTCTTGAAATAGATAAGATGATCAATTGCTGTATCTATTCAGATACTCTCGCCGCCTGCGGCGGCTCGCCGGTGTTGATGTGGGTGGCGGGGTTTGCGGCCCGGGGCCGCAAACCCCGCCACCCACATCAACACCCTTGTGAAGCGCCTTTGGCGCTGATGAGTCCGGAACTCTATCACCGCAAGGGCGAAGTCTGCCGCCGCCCGGCTCCCAGTGCGGCGTCGACCTCTTCTAATCTATGCAGGAAACGGCGATCGCCGAGCTGTTCGAGCAATGGACGGGCGCGCTCCAGGTACGTTCTATCCCCGCTACGCTGTGCGAGTACGATGCGCATGCGGGCCGCGTGTACCACCAGGTTACTTGCTTCGGCGGCATCTATTGCCTGCGCAAGTCGTTCGTTATCTCTTGCCGCCAGCGCCCTGGCGATCGCGGCGCAATTAGATGGCGCGGAGCTTTGGCCGTGATGCTTACAGACAGCGGTAAGCAGGGACTCAGGAGCGGCCAGGCCGCGTTCGTTGCAAAAGATCACCGCAGCCAGCAGGGGACGCAACCCTATCTCGATGAGACCATCATCAATGTTCAATTCGCTCTCGGCAAGGATGGCTGAGAGCAGGATCTGCTCCTGGCAGGTCGGATCTGGATAGATGTGTTTCAATATTGATGCCGCCGTCTCTGCTGTGGTCCGATCCTCGCGCGCCAGGGCGACCTGGAGAACATCGTAGTAGCCCGCTACGACATAAGACATGGCACCGGTATCGTACTGTACCTGCTTCCACATCTCATCCAGTGCGGGTACGATCTCGTCGATGACGGACCAGCGCCCGCTCAGGAAGGCGGCGTTGATGGCATAGGAGAGCCCGGAACCAAGATGGACGAGCGGCTGACCGGGGCGAACGTGGGTAAGCGCCTCCTGTATCGTGACGATCACATTTTCATAGTCTCCGAGCAGCATATAGGCTTTAGCAATCATCTTGACGGCGTCTCCGCGCTCAAGCGCGGAGAGTTCGGGCGCGGTCAGGCGTTGCCGTGATGCCTCCAGCGCCTCTGTATAAGCGCCGACCCGCATGGAGAGCGCGGCATAGCCGTCGTAGGCCTCGCTGAAAGCTGTCCAGTCTCCCTTCCATTTGAAGTGTTCCGCAGCTTTCAGCGCCATCTGTTTCAGCTCGTCGATGCTTTCTGTCGCCGGTTGATCGTACTTAAAGTAATTGAAGAGATCAGTCACGCGAATACGCCAGAGCTCATCTTCGTTTCCCGCCGCCTCTGCTAATCTCTGGGCATCGGTGCGCAGCTTAAGTATGTACTCTTTGCCCTGCTCCTGGCTGGCATATCCACGCGTATAGCAGATAAGCAGCTTGCGCATCAGACGCGCTCCCATAAGCGGATCAAGCGATGCGCTATCTCTCCACAGCGCCAGTGCTCTGTCGTAAGCTTCGTTTGTTCTATCGCCCCAGATGAGGCTATCGCCGAGCTGTTCGTACAATGTTGCCTGTTCGGACTCCGGGGCTATGTCCAGGGCATTGCGCAGATGGTGATACGCATCTGCAAACGCGCCAGAGCGGCCCGCCAGCTCACCGGCTCGTCTGAGGTAGCGAATGGCCTGCTCTGGCGCGATCGGACTTTCGAGTGGAATGGCTGACTGGCGAGACAACACGATTGCCTCCCGGTAGTGATAGGCGATCAGCTCCGCGTACTCGTCGAGGCGCTCTCCCGCGTTTGCTTCGATATAAGCCGCGATCTTGCTGTGCAGGCGAATGCGCTCTGAACGCGAGAGGGTACCGTAGACCACGTCGCGGATCAGGATATGCCGGAAGACAAA
This sequence comes from Ktedonobacteraceae bacterium, assembly GCA_034438015.1. Taxonomy (GTDB): domain Bacteria; phylum Chloroflexota; class Ktedonobacteria; order Ktedonobacterales; family Ktedonobacteraceae; genus JACDAE01. The sequence goes on from DAOTTD010000093.1 coordinate 1,903, forward strand.
AGCACCAGCTTCGGCTGCCAGAATAAAGTCTCGTATGAGCAAGCCGTCAAGCGCTACGTCGAGTTCCTGTTCGCTAAAGGTATCTAGCAGCGTTTGCAGCAGAGCGGGCCGGAAAGGACGCGAAAGAACCGAGGCAACCTGCAGCACCATGCGTTCCTGCATCGTGAGACGGTCGAGGCGCGCGAGAATAGCCGCGTGTACGGTATCGGGCAAGACATCTGGCGTAGCGCTCTGTCCCGTAAGTGCGCGTTCAGAGAGTCCACGCAGCAGTTCGAGCGCGAAGAAGGGATTACCGCCCGCCCGCGCGACGATCTGTTCGCGTGTCTCGGCGGGGAGATGCTGCGCGAGTCGCTCTACGAGGTCGCGCGTCTGGATCGTCGTCAGGGGCTGTAGCGCCAGCGATGTAAAGTTCTGGCGGCCACCGCCCCAGGTGGGACGGCGATCCAGCAGTTCTGGACGACTTAAGGTGACGAGTAACACGGGTGCCTGAATGCGCAGACGAATAATATATTCCATCATATCGAGCAGGCTATCGCTGGCCCAGTGCAGGTCCTCAACGATGATAACGCGCGGGGCCTGCTGTGCGAAGACTTCGATGAGCAGTCGCCACGCTGAGAAGATGCAGTCGCGTTCGATTGTGCCTTCCTTTTCGACGCCCAACGCGATCAGCGCCTGGTCCGTTATATGTGCTGCATCCTCCTCTGTATAGCCCACGCTTAGAAAGACCTGTATCACCCCATCTCGCGAGACCTCTGCACCGAGCAGCTCGCTGAGCAGGCCACGCAGAGGCCAATAGGTCAGCGTCTGGCCGTAGGGCAGGCAGCGTACTGTGGCTATCTTGAAGCCATCCGTTGGATCGAGGCGGCTCAGAAACTCCTCTAACAGGCGCGATTTCCCCGTCCCTGCTGGCGCCAGGATCGAGACGAGCTGCGGTTGTTGTTCCTCAATCACTCGTGCCTGCAAGACCGAAAGCTGCAGCAGGTCCTGTCTGCGTCCGACGAATGGCGGGCGTTCGACCTTGCGCGTGTTGCGCGCACATTTGAGCGTGTAAATGCGCAAGGGTTGCCGCTTCCCTTTCAGTTCAACCAGGTGTGCATCTTCGAAAAGGAAGGCTGTCCGACCCGCGTTGACGGTGCGTTCGCTCACCACAATCTCGCCGGAATTGGCATGTTGCTGCAGGCGTGCCGTTACGTTCACCGCGTCGCCCGTGATCAGGAAGTCGCCGCGGGAGGAGTCATTGGTGGCGATCACTTCGCCCGTGTTGACCCCGATGCGCAGCGAGAAGGATTGTGCCAGTAGTGTGTCCGTCCTCACAGCCTCTTGCAGGGCCAGTGCCGCCGCCAGAGCGCGCTCGGCGTCATCTCCATGCGCCTGTGGCAGGCCAAAGACGGCCATCACCGCGTCCCCGATAAACTTTTCCAGAGTACCACCGTAGAGAGGAATAATGCGACGGGCATGATTATAATAGCGGCTCATCAGAGCGCGTACATCTTCGGGGTCGAGCGTGTCGCCAAGCGACGTTGAGCCGGTCACATCGGCGAAGAGAATCGTTACAAGTTTTCGCTCTTCGGGCATAGCGTTATCCTTAATGCATTGCGCGTTGCTATTGATTGCATTAGAAAACTTATTCCAGATGTCCCTTCATTATAACAGAAAATGGTCGCGTTTTATGTCTTCGAGGCGCTGAATCGTCACAACCAGGTGATCAGGGAAATTCCATTCTGCTCACAATTTCCTGCATCGTGAAGAAGTAGTACAGCTTTAAATCTTGACTTTTCCAATTAGCCCGTGCTAATATCTGAGTGTTCAACTAGGATTTAATGGGCTGGAGGATGCTCATAACTCACTGAAGAGAGGGTGTATTGTATCATGATAGCAGGATTAGTGGCCGCGTTTGTGCTTTTCTTGCGCGAGGGGCTTGAGGCAAGCCTGATCGTCAGTATTCTATTTGCCGCGCTGCGCCAGTTGGGGCAGTTGCAGCAGATGCGTGCCGTGTGGATCGGCATAGGGCTGGCCGCGCTGGCGTCCCTGGGCGGCGGTGCAATTCTCTACGCAACGATCCGCGAATACGATGGCTCGACCTTCCAGACTATTTTTGAGACCATCACCTATCTCGTCGCGGTCGTCCTGCTCACCTCGATGACCTTCTGGTTGCAGCGTCACAGCCGCTCCCTGAAGAAAGAGCTCACCTCACAGGCGGCTAAGGCCGGTTCAGCCTTTGGCCTCGGCCTGCTGGCCTTCTTCACGGTCGGGCGCGAGGGCTTAGAGACGGCGGTCTTCTCGCTCGCCCTGGCGTTCCAGACAAGCGGCCTCTGGCTTCTGCTCGGTGCTCTGCTCGGACTATTGGCCGCGGTGGTTCTGTGCTGGCTGATCTATCGCCTGGGCTACCGGCTCGACTTCCGCGTCTTCTTTCGTGTCATGGGCATCCTGCTCCTGGTCTTTGCCGCCGGTCTGTTCGCGAACGCCATTCAGAATATGCAAGAACTGGGCTGGATCACCTTCGGCACCGCGCAGCTCTGGAACTCCGCGAAATTCCTGAGCGAGGACAGTACCATAGGTGATATTCTGCATACCTTCGTTGGCTATGCCGATGCCCCCACTGCACTACAGGTCGCCCTCTACGCTGGCTACCTGCTCCTGGCCGGTTCGGCCTTCGCCTGGATGACGCGCAAGCCTGCTATACCTGCTAAGGCCACTGTGCGAGTTGATAACGCCTCGAAGGCATAGAGAGGAACAAGATGCAATCACCATCACCGATGCGCGTCATCTCCGTCAATGTTGGGCAGCCACGCGAGGTTGTCTGGAAAGGAAGAACGGTTCTCACCAGTATCTTCAAAGAGCCCGTCGCAGGCCGCATCGTAGCACGCCGACTCAACCTCGACGGCGACCGTCAATCAGACCGGTTCGTGCATGGAGGTCTCGAGAAGGCGATCTACGTGTACCCCGTTGAGCATTATCGCTACTGGCGCGCGCAATTTCCCACGATGGATCTCCCCTGGGGCATGTTCGGAGAGAACCTCACAACCGAAGGACTCGAAGAAAAGACGGTGCATATTGGAGATCAGTTCCGCGTCGGTTCTGCCACGGTCGTCGTGACCCGGCCCCGGCTCCCTTGCTATAAGCTTGGTCTCAAGTTCCAGCGCGACGACATCCTCAAACGCTTCTTGCAGAGCGGTCTCACCGGCTTCTATCTCGCCGTCCTGGAGGAGGGCGAGGTTGCGGCTGGCGACCCGATCACGCTTCTCGAACGCGACGAGGACGCGGTTTCCGTGTCCGATGTCGTCGGCCTCTACTATACATCTGAAGAGTGAGTTGCAATCTCTTGCCTTTTGCGGTATCCTCTTAACAGGAGGTTAACTGTTTTAATGGCTATAGATCTGAACAGGCAGGCAGGAAACTCCTCATTTCTGGCGCCTCATCACTATCCAGGGCGACTCGTTGCCGCCGAAGGACTGGATGGCTCAGGTAAAAGTACCCAGATCCAGTTGCTCAGCTTCTGGTTGCGCTCGGAAGGCTACGAAGTTATTATTACCGAATGGAACTCCTCAAAACTCATCAAGCGCGCCCTCAAAGTTGGTAGGAAGCAAGGGGCGATGAATCCGAAACTGCTGAGTCTGCTGCACGCCGCTGATATCGCCGAGATGCACCAGCGCCATATCCTCCCGGCCCTCCAGCGTGGCGCGGTAGTGCTGGCCGATCGCTATATCTACACTGCCCTGGCGCGCGACCTGGCCCGTGGCGTCGAGTCCGCATGGGTTCAGCATGTGTACCAGTTCGCGGTGCGCCCGGACCTGAGCGTTTACTTTCAGATCAGCGCCGAAGAGGCTCTGCGCCGTTCGTCGGGTGCTCATCCTTTGCTGAAATACGAACAGCATTCGGGGATGGATCTGGCCACGCATGCCGATCCAAAGGGAAGTTTTCGTAGTTTCCAGCAGCATGTCTTGCATGCGTATGAAGCAATGATCGATGATTTTGCGCTCTTTTGTCTGGATGCGACATTGCCAGTCAAGCAGCAGCAGCGCCTGTTACGCGAGACGCTGCTGCGCGTCTTACCAGGTGAGAACGAGTAAAGGGAAGATGTTATGGAAAATGAGCAGCGGCGGATAAGTGGAGAGGATGAGCATTTCACTTCCTCTGCTACTCCGCTGCTTCGTCCCGAACGTGCTAGATTGATAGTTCTGGAAGGTATCGACCTTTCGGGCCGCACCACCCAGGTACACCTCCTACGAGATTGGCTAAGCGCTCAATATTATCATGTAACCACCACCGCCTGGCGTACCTCTCCCCTCATCTCCGATGTGCTGGCGCGCGCGCGCACAAAATCACCGCTGCGCCCCCTGGCCTATAGCCTGCTCTATTGCGCCGATCACCTCGACCGCACAGAGCGCGTGATCAGGCCCGCGCTGGAGCGTGGCGAGATCGTGCTGGCCGATCGCTATGTGTATACGGCGTTTGCCCGCGACGAGGCGCGTGGACTGGATAAGGAGTGGGTGCGCAACCTCTATCGCTTTACTGTAGAACCAGATGCCGTCTTCTACCTGCATATCAGTCCAGAGGAGGCCGTAAGGCGGCGCGTCGCCCTCCAGCAGCGCGTCGTAGCGGTAGAGAGACCTGAAAAACGTGGCGAAAAGAAGCAGAAGAAACAGCTTGAGCGCGCGGCAGCTACTGTTCAGTTACCGCCTCTCGCTCCCGAGACGATGGAAAGCTTTCGCGACTTCGAGATGAAAATGTATAGCCAGTATCAATGCATGCAAAAAGAATTCAACTTTACCGTTGTAGAGGGTGACCAGTCGATCGATCACGTGCAGGCCACCCTGCGGCGCGCCCTGCTGCACCTTTTGTTAGAGCCGGAATGAATACTTCTGTGGAGAACAATACGTTTACATAATAGGACATCGCGAAGGAGCATACAATGAAGATTCTACACATCTCCGATATTCATTACCGGGAAGCGCCTGAAACCTGGGCGCTCCTGAAAGAAGCTGAACGGCAATTTGCGGCGCTATATCCCGACCTGATCCTGATCACCGGCGACCTGACGAACGATGGCCTCGACGAGCAATTCTTGCGCGTGAAGCGTTTTGTGGGCTCGCTCGATTTCTGCACGGTGCTCCTCATTCCTGGGAATCGCGACCTGGCAAAAACGATAGTGCCCGTCCCTGCCGAGCGCAGCGACCTTGAATACTTCCTGCTCACGCATCCCGAGCCCGTCTCCATGCTCGACGAGATGGATTCTCTAGAGGACGTCAATCATGGCAGACAGGGCAAATTTTTTGATCACTTTCTTGCGACCGAGTTTTTCTATCGCTCTGGAGACATAGCTGCCGTGGGTCTCAACAGCACGCCCGAGATCACGCCGCGCCAGATGGATTTGACGGTGCAGCACTTCAACAAGGGGAGGTCCGGCGAGCTACGCCTCTTCTGTGCGCACCATAGCTTTCTCCCCGTTCCCACTAAGAAGCTCAAGCCCGGCGATGTTGTGCCCCGCTCAGCCGATATTCTGCAAACGCTGATCGAACTGCATGTCGATCTCCTCTTCTGTGGCCATATCCATCGCAGCCACGTGTGGGAGCTCTCCGATGGCCGCCACCGCCTGCTCTGCTGCAACGCCGGCTCCCTGCTGGACACCTCTGGAAAGAAAGACAATGGCTTCCTGGAGATAGATATCGAGCGCGATCTGCGCATCACCAAACGTTCGTTGTTCTCGCGCCGCACCGAGGTTTTGTATGAGCGCCCCCACTTCGGCGCTGTCTTGCAAGATCGCCTGCACAGCGCGCCCGACTCATTGGCGGGCCTCAACGAACTGGCCGAAGTGCTTCAGGACGGCGCTAGCGATGGGAAAAAAGTAAAGAAGGCAAAAAGTAAGAAGTAAAGTAACTCCTCAGGACTCGTCAGCGCCAAAGGCGCTTCACAAGCGGTTTGGTGTAGATGGTGTGGTTTGCGGCCCGGGGCCGCAAACCACACCATCTACACCAAACCGGGACGAGCCGCCGCAGGCGGCGAGGGGTCCTGAAGAGTTACGCAATAAAAAGTAAAGAAGCGTCTTCATCTATGAGGGTCGGTGCAAGAGGGGGACAAATGGCGGAAATGTACCAGAACTCTCCTCTATAGAAAGAAAAAGGTGTATAGTTTCTATACAGACGAAACCCGAAGAGGTCAAGTGAAATTGCACTAAGGATGCTTTATAGTAGGTTTTGATCGTGGGCTAATGAAGAACACCCGAAAATATGAAGAAAATGAAGAACGGCATCGTTGCCCGGAGGATAGAGACGTGAGTGATAAGGGACGTCAAAACGAGGATCAGACAGGCAGCCAGAAGAAGCTGCTTAAACAGGAGAAGCGCTTGCGTGATCGACTGCTGGAGGCACAACAGGCACAGGATAACGCCCTGGAACGCCTGCGCCGCGCCGAGACTCGACTCCGCAAGCGTGTGGAGCGCGTACAACGCCTGGAGAGTCGGCTGAACATCGTCGATCAGCAAATGAGGGCGTTAAATGCACCTCTTTCCACGATAGTCACATTGATTCCCACTGTGGCTGAGTCCGCTACAAGAAAGGCCGCGCACCCCACGGAGACGACGCCAGAGAAACCATCTATGCAGGTTACGGGTGCCACACAGGCGCCGCAGACTGCGATGCCAGCCGCAAAAGCTTCTGTTGCGCCGCCGATTTCTTATCGTATATCGACTGAAGTTGCCGAGGTTCCTATTTTAACGCGTAAGGAAGAAAGTGCAGGCTCTAAACCGGCGTCAGTAGAGCAAGCTTCAAAAGCGGATACGCTTCCCGAACAACCCGCCGGGTTGGAAAGCGTCGCTGATGAAATGCTCGCTGGCGAGGCCGAGCCGCAATTTCTAGAGCGTTTCTCCGCCAGTGTCGACACACCGCTCGACGAGGAGGAAGTAGACGAGGAGGAGGTTCCTGTCACCCATACCCTCAGTCCTGCCGTGCTGCGTGCCAGAGAGGCGCGAGCCGTGGCTGAAGCGGCAGAAGAGGCGGCGCGCGAAGCCATCGAGCGAGCGGAGGATGTTGCAGAGTATCTGGAGCAGATCGGCTCCGCCCGCCACCTGATGCAGGAGCTCGAACAGCTTGAAGATGAGGCCGCTCAAGCCGCCGCTTACGCTCGTGAAGCCGAAGGAGCGGCACGAGCGGCTGAGCGTGCGGCGGCTGAGTCAGAGGGATTTTTGACAGATGAGGAGGTGAAGCTAACGGCGGAAGAGAAGCAGATCATCGCCGCCATCCCGCCCGAGGAAGAGCGCGAACTGGACGCCGTAGAGGAGCAGAGCGAGGAAGAGCCCCCTATCAACGCCGTGCAACCAGACATCCTGGCGGATTCGGTTCAAGAGGCACAGCAGGTACAAGCCGCACCGCTCAACGGGGAGGTACAAGGCGTAGTAGAGATATCCTCGATCAGAGGAACGGCTGATCGCTATGATCTGCAAGCGGGCGGAGTGCATACGTACGCGCATCCAACACAATTGGAGATCGTGCAGGTGGAGGAGATCAATGAGGAGGAAGAGACCCTGGAGACGGTCGCCGCCATGATCATTGCGGATGCCGCCGCCATCGCCGCCGCCGAGGCCGAAGCCCTGGCCGAGGCGAGTAGCGCCCGTACGCGCGAGGCCCGCCGCGCCGCGCTGGAGGCCGATCGAGTCCTGGGGACCATTCGACTGGCTATTCGCAATGGCGCGCTGGTTGGCGACGAGGCCGCCGCCGCGCTGATGGCCGCCGAACGCGATGCGACGCATGCCCATGCAGTCCTCGCCGATGCCGAAGCTACCGAGGAACGCGCGCTCACTGCGGCGATGAACGCTGAGGCCGAAGCCGAGGTTGCGGAGGGGATGGCCCTCGCCTCGGGCGAAGGCCATGAGCGCGACGAATACGGCTCCGCGTATCCCATGCCAGCAGAGGAGCCCGCTCTCGCGGCTACGGAGACGGACGATGTAGATCTCGAACTGGACGGTGCGGACGCTGATTCTGAGCAAGACGAGGATGACGAAGGTGGCGAAGATACACAAAAGCTACCGCGCGTAGACCCGGAGCAATCTTGAGCGCGACCTGTGTTCGCGAGATCTACGCGTCGGCATCTCCCGACGAGGAGGCAGTGGCCCGCTACTGGTGGTCGCTTCCTCCTCGTAGCCTGCTACCCTTGAGCAATGGAGGCACCTATCAACTCTTCTTCGCCGGACGCCCCGGTGGATCGGCGGGACCAGACGTGCGCGATGCGGTACTCTGTGATGCGCCTCCCCGCCTGCCTCTGCTGGATCAGGACATAAGGACGGTGATGCACGCGCAGAGGTACGTTGGCGATGTCGAATTTCACGTGCGTTCCAGCGACTGGGTCGTCCATCGACACCATACCGATCCCCGCTACAACAACGTCATATTGCACGTCGTTCTCCTATGCGATGATCCCGCGCCCACCACGCGCCAGGACGGCCTGCATGTGCCCATCTGCTCGCTGTACGACCTGCCATCCAGAGGTGAAACGTCTCTATCCGATGCTGTGGCACCAGGCAAGGTGAACTGGCCGTGTCATCATGCTCTACAACATATAAGCAACGAGGAGCGCGATAGGCTCCTGGAGCAGGCCGGCCTGCTCCGCTTCGAGCAGAAGGCGCACGCGTTCGTCGAGCAGCTTCACGCGAGCGCTGCTGCGTCCCCATACGATCTCTACGACACCTGCCTGCTCCCCGCCCTCGCCGAGGGACTGGGCTATGGTCGCGATCGTGCCTTCTTCCGTGCCCTCGGTCAGCGTCTGCTCGGCAGGGGAGAGCACGTGCCCGAGCCGCTAGGGCGTGCGGCGTCGCCCACCCCGCTCGATGCCGGGCGTATGCGCAGCCTGCATCTCCTGGTGAAGCGCTGGCATGGCTCTGGCCTCTGGCTGGCATTGCGTTCCAGGCTGCAATCTACTCAATCACCTGCTGACGGACAGCGTGTATTGTCCGCGTTGCGTGCGGTGTTTTGCGAGACCGGGCTAAGTGTTGCGCGCACTGATATACTTATCTGCAACGTTGTATTGCCGTTTGCCGCCGCCGTCGCGCTGCTGGAACGCGATCCGTTGCTGAACGAACAGGCCCTGGCACTCTACAAGACGCATCCGGGCCTGCCCTCGAATAGTGTTACACGTATGATGAGTGCGCAATTGAAGCTGGCGTCGGAGCCGAGCGGCAGTTGTCGCCAGCAGGGTCTGCATTATGTCTATCGCGAGACGTGTCAGGAGAAGCATTGCGAGGTATGCATGATGGGGAGGAGATTGAGTTTATGACCGAGAACGAGGGCGAGCGTCTATCGCGCTTTCTGGCCCATGCCGGTGTTGCCTCGCGCCGCCACGCCGAAGAGTTGATCGCCGCCGGGCGCGTCCAGGTCAACGGCGCCACCGTCACGACGCAAGGGACACGCATCGATCCCGCCCACGATCGCGTCAGCGTCGACGGAAAGATCGTACAGCCCGCCGCACAGCACGTCTACCTCCTGCTCAACAAACCGGGCGGCTACCTCAGTACCGCGAGCGATCCCCAGCGACGCCCGACCGTACTCGATCTCCTGCCCCAGGAACTGAGGCGCCTGCGCGTCTACCCCGTGGGTCGCCTGGATATCGACACGAGCGGCCTGCTCCTGCTCACCAACGACGGCGATTTCGCCCTGCGCCTCGCGCACCCCCGCTACTCAGCGGAGAAGCACTACGAGGCCCTCGTGCACGGCTACCCCACCCCCGCGCACCTGTCCGCCTTGCGCAACGGCGTTGAATTTACCGAAGATTCCGGCGCACGCCACAAAAGCGCGCCCGCCGAAGTACGCATACTGCGCCGCGTGGGCGTCGATACCTGGCTAGCGCTCACCATCCACGAGGGCCGTAAGCGCCAGATACGCCGTATGCTCGCCGCCGTCGATCTCCCCGTCGTGCGCCTCGCGCGCGTCGGCATCGGCTCACTGACATTGGGAGATCTCCCCGTTGGTCAGTGGCGTCATCTCACAGCGGAGGAGGTGGAGGCGTTGCGCGTTACTCCTTGAGGTATTTCAGGAGCGATCTGTTATGACGAATCGAGAAGGGAATCTGACACAAAAAGGCGATCCAGACTTTTTTGCAGCAGCCATACGAGGGCTAGACGAAGAATTCGCCATATCTGAAGACGCAGTAGAAGATATAAAAGTATCCTCCTTAAATGTGGAGTATCTAACACTCTCAGTAACATTATCACGGTTATCAAGTTAATTTAGAAGCCGAAGAAATCAAACAAAACTGGCTCCTGAGAGCACGACACAGAGTAGAAGCATCCAGATTTGATACAATATCTACAGAATTAACAAAAGTAGTAGACAAGGCACTAAGCAGAACATTGTGGCACCTAACATCGAGAATGAGGCTCATTCAATTTCTCTTCCATACCTATGGTATCGACGATACAGCTAGAGCAATCAAAGAAAAAAGGGCCACTTAAAAGGATAGACTAGAATATTCATTTTGCTATGATTGCTCAGTTATAAGTGATGATAAGGATAGATAAAGCGAGGATAGTATGGATAGCAGACAGATAGAGGCATTTGTAAATAGGTTAACAGATATTATTGATAATGTTACAGTTTTTTCCAGTTTCGATGATTTGCATGGGCACCAATATGTAAGGTAGCTCTCCATTAATTGGTGAACGAGCCTGCTGTTCTGGCAGCGGCTAAAACCTCAGCCAGGACATACTTGGGAGGACGCCCGCGTGGTCGTTTTGGTTGAGTCTGCTTGCCTTCGGCAGGT
>DAOTTD010000094.1:0-30914 GCA_034438015.1 Ktedonobacteraceae bacterium
GCTGCGCGATCTTGTATTCCGTACGTTGTTTTTGCAATTCAGCATTCCCTTGCAGAGCGGTCGCAACCGCTTGCAGCTCGGCTGATACGCGATCTAATTCAAGGTCGAGCTGCTGCAACTGAAAGAGTTGCGCAGCCTGTGGCGTTGTGTTCATTGAAATTTTTTGTGCGTCCTCCTTAAAGCTGTACCATTTGGTCGCGATAGGCATGTTTCAAAGCATAGGGTCAGAATTTCATTGTACAGCCTGGAGACGCTAACTACAATAGCTATGTTTCACAATCTTTTACTCAGTTAACAGACATTTTGAGAGATTTTCACATTGTACTTACAAAATTACGGTATACTAAAAAGAAACTTTGGAGGAGAAGATAGGTGCAAATCATTCGTTGGAAAGAGGCCGAGGCACCCCAGGAGCGGGATCTGCGCGGACGCATGCAGTCGCAGGGATTGTCTCCCTACGCCTGGTCAAATGGAGCAGGCGAGCGCTATACGGTTCATAGCCATAGTTACCAGAAAGTCCTTTATTGTGTACGCGGCTCGATCCGCTTTGTTCTGCCGGACGTGGCGGGTGACGCGGGCGTGATCGATCTTGCGGCGGGCGATTGTATGATCTTGCCAGCAAACGTTCGCCACAGCGCCGAGGTCGGCTCTCAGGGTGTAACCTGCCTGGAGGCGGCTCAGTATTAGCTCGTGGCACTATGGTGTGATATACTTCCATTCAATACACCACGCGAGGGAGAGATCCCTCACAATTATGCTGGAGGAATGGAACCGATGCACTCCCCGGAGCGCCGACAGGCAATCATCGTGCTTGATTTCGGCTCACAATACAGTCGACTCATCACTCGCCGCGTGCGCGAGTGTCATGTATATAGCGAGCTCGTGCCCGCAACGACGACGCTGGCACAACTACAACAGAATCCCCACCTCGATATCAAGGGCTTCATTCTCTCAGGTGGACCATCCAGCGTCTACGATCAGAACGCGCCCACCTGCGATCCCGCCATCCTGCACAGTGGCCTGCCAGTGCTGGGCATCTGTTACGGCATGCAGCTACTGGCCCTGCAGCTCGGCGGACATGTCGAGCCCGCCCACGGACTGCGCGAATACGGCCCGGCAACTATCGAGGTAACAGCCGAGCCACAGCGCGATCGACGGGTGTTCCGCATCTTCGAGGGCATCTCTATCTCGCCCGCACAGACCGAGCACCTGGAAGGTCCATCGATTCCATCTCCACTACGCCTGCCCGTCTGGATGAGCCATGGCGATAGCGTCGATCAGCTTCCCGAGGGTTTCAGCGTGCTGGCCTGCACTGAGAGCAATCCCGTAGCCGCGATCGCTAATGCCCAGGGGATGGTCGGGCTGCAATTCCATCCCGAAGTGACGCACACTCCGCAGGGCAAAGAAATTATACGCAACTTCCTCTTCCGCATCTGCGCCTGTGAGCCCGGCTGGACGCCTGGTTCCATGATCGAAGAGAGCATCGCGCAGATCCGCGAACGCGTCGGCAGTGAGCGCGTCATCTGCGGACTCTCCGGCGGCGTCGATTCGGCGGTCGCGGCACTCCTGGTGCATCGCGCGGTCGGCGACCAGTTGACCTGCGTCTTCGTCGATACGGGCCTGCTGCGCGCAGGCGAGCGCGAGCAGGTCGTTGACACCTTCAGCAGTCACCTGCATATCCCCCTGGTCGTCGTCGATGCGCGACAACGCTTCCTCGCGCGCCTGGCAGGCGTTATCGATCCCGAGCGGAAACGCACCATCATCGGCGAAGAGTTCATTCGCGTCTTTGAGGAGGAGGCGCTGCGGCTAGAGGAACCCATCACCTTCCTTGCGCAGGGCACGCTCTATCCAGACGTCATCGAGAGCACCAGCCACGATACGGCCTCGACCGCCGTGCGCATCAAGACACACCACAACGTCGGCGGCCTGCCCGAACATATGGCGCTGAAGCTCGTCGAGCCACTGCGCACACTCTTTAAAGACGAAGTGCGCGAGATAGGCCTGACGCTTGGTCTGCCAGAAGAGTGGGTCTGGCGCCATCCATTTCCGGGACCGGGTCTGGCGATCCGCATTATTGGCGCCATCGACGAGCAGCGCCTTGAAGTGCTGCGGGCAGCGGACAAGATCGTCACCGACGAGATTCGTCTCGCCGGCGTCTATCGCGAGCTGGGGCAGGCATTCGCCGTTCTGACTCCTCTGCAGAGCGTCGGCGTCATGGGCGACGAGCGCACCTATGCCAACGTCGTCGCCGTGCGCGCGGTCACCACGGGCGACTTCATGACGGCGGATTGGGCACGTCTCGCGCCGGAGTTGCTGGCGCGCATCTCCAATCGCCTCGTCAACGAGATACCCGAGGTCAACCGCGTCGTCTATGACATCACCTCTAAGCCGCCGGCAACCATCGAGTGGGAGTAGCATGATCGAATTTACCATCCTGGCGCGCGGACTGTACCGTCCCGACCAGCTCATTATTAAGTATGATCCGGCGCAGCGCATGCCCAAAACCGCTGAGGTGCAGGCATGGATGGATGAGGAATGGGAACGACAACTTGCGCAGGCCAGGGAGCAGGGCCGACGACTCTTCGACGAGCCGCTCTTCCGTTTTATCGCTGCCGGCGCTCAACAAGATGGAACGCTGCACCTCAGCCTGGGAGATACCAGCTATAAAGAATACGTCACCACCCGCACGCCAGCATTCGCCCAGGCGCACAAACAGCAGGAGCCCGGCAATCCGCTCGCCGTCTGCTCCGTTGTAGAGACAAACGACGACTATATCCTGCTCGACAGGCGTGAGGGCGTCGACGTTTACGTCGGACGCTATCACGTCATCGGAGGCTTCTTCGAGCGGGATCGCGACATGGGTAAGCTGCCGGACCCCTTCGCCGCCATGCGCCGGGAGATACGCGAGGAGACGGGCGTCCAGCCAACCGATATTCAGGAACAATACTGTCTCGGCGTCGTCTACGACCTCGCGACGCCCCACGCCGAGATGTGCTTCCTGACCCGACTCAACATTTCGCTCGCTGAAGTGCTGCACCATCGAACCCCGGAAGAGGACGAAATCAAGCAGCTCCGCCCTCTACAGGTCACGTCGGAGAGCCTGAGAGAGTTCATTCTTGTCAATCATGGCAACATCTCCGCAACAGGCGAGCCAAATCTGCTGCTGTACGGAGAGTGGAAATTTGGGAAGAAGTGGCTTGACTCATTTCATTTTTTAGGATAAACTAGAACTCAAGGTTATCGTAGAAATATTTCATATTAACATAAAAAGTGTAGAGGTACATAATGGAGATTATTACCGACTTAAAGATTAGAAGTGAAGAGCAGCTAAAACTCTTTGAAATAGATGAGAAGAGAGTTACACAATTAGCAAATACTAGCGCCTTCAGCGACCCTGCTTTTGCAGGTAATAAGACATTGCCTGTTCATCGCTGGGTGCCCTGGATCGCAGGCTTCTCTAGTGACTTTGTTAGAAACACATTAAAAGAACACCTCAGTGACAAGGGAACGGTATTAGATCCATTCGCGGGCGTAGGCACCACGCTAGTCGAGGCCACATTAGCAGGACATGACACCGTGGGATTTGAGATCAATCCATATGCAGCGCTGGCATGTCGCACAAAACTACATGCGCATCTTGTAGATGTACATGGATTGCAACGCGAAATTTTAAAACTCCAAAAGTTTTATGATGATAAAATCTTCTCAAAATATACTCCCAAAAATTCTTCTCCTCCAGGTTTCAAGACCAGATCCGATTTTTACAGTGATCAAGTCCTGCATAAAGTTTTAATATTTCATGATTTTATTGATACTATTGAGGATGTTAATATAAAGAATATCTTTAAAGTCGTCTTCGCAGCAACAATGGTACGTTATTCGAATTACTCTTATGAACCCAGCCTTGGCAGGCGCGTAAGCAGTGGAAAAGAAGAGATTCAAGATTTTCCAGTCATACAAATGATTACCGCCAAATTAGGGGAGGTTTTAGAGGACATTATCTGGCTCCAGTCTGGTTTATCAAATAAACAAACGCATGCTCAAGTAATCAATGATTCATCTTTCCAGTATGCTCAATATTTGGCTCCGCAATCAATTGATCTCATCATCACGTCTCCGCCTTATCTTAACAATTATCACTACAATCGAAATACCAGACCGCAATTATACTGGTTAGAATACGCAAAAAGCCCAGCGGATTTCAAAACACTTGAAAACTCGAACTTTGGGAAGTACTGGCAGACGGTCCGCGAACAGAAGCACGTCGGACTAGATTTTTCGTTGCCTGGTACTGATATAGAAGAACGTTTAGATACGATCAGAGCGCTAAATCCAGAGAAAAAGATCTATGGGGGTAATGGTTGGGCCAACTATGCGGCATCATACTTCAATGATTGTTACAGGCTATCAACAGGCATTCACTATATGTTAAAACGGGGAGGAACAGCCCTGGTCGTACTTGGAAACAGTATATTGCAGGGCGTCCTCATACCTACCGATCAATACTTCGGCAAAATTGCGGAGTCCGTAGGTCTGGAGCTGATCAAAATCGATATCCCAAGAAATACACGCGTAGGAAATAGTATTATCCAATCAAACGTTCGCGCAATGAAAGCAGAAAACTCTCATCAATTGTACGAAGCGGTCGTAGTATTAAGGAAGAAGTGATTGTGCAAGGGACGTTCTCACTTTCGCTATTATTTCATCCAGACTTCGAGATTTTCCGGTTAAATTTGCTACCCATGGCCTACCTGGATGCAAAATATCCCATTCAGAAGGAGCCTGCCCGTAACGTCCTGAGCCTGGATGGTGTATGCCAAAGCCACTGATATATGTATTCCAGAGCGGCTTATGTCTTCTAATCAATTCTGACTCGACAGGGACAATTAGATCTTGCTCAATACCATTAAGAACCATGAAGCGACACCTGAAATCACTCGCTTTCAGATTCATTGCAAACTGGATACTCTCTGTATGCTCTCTTAACCTGCCATATAAATCAGATGAAGATGAATGCAAATTACGCGCTGTTCTCGAACCCGGCGGTACCGCCTTTCCTACATATACTGGCTTGATACAATTAGCCAAATTTAATCTCGCTATTTCTGCGTATGGTTCATAATCACCAACGTAATACAATCCATAGACACCTGGCCCAAGAAACTGATTGGGTGGAGGGAGGTTATGTACCGGTGTTTTAGAGAAGAACTCGACGGCTTCACCTACAATACTTTGAAACTCGGGAGATTTAAAGACATGTTGTTCATAATCAAAATCCATACTACACCTTTATAAGAACCTGTTTTCTATAATATTAACATAACCATAAGATCAAATGCTATTAGCTCCTACTCACTTCCCACCAATATTTTCAATTTTCTCACTGCTTCCTTACTTTCATCTCGTTGGATATCCCGTGAGACACTTATGCCCAACCCCATACCTTGCCACCGTTCAAAAAAAGGTGCTACAATGAACCTGTCTTTTGAGACAGGCCCTTTTCATGACCGTTTCAACCCACTGACGGGTTTTAGATAGATATAGCCAGCCAGGACAGAAAAGTGACATTCTATCAAATTGAGGTGCGAGCAATCTATGAGCAGTACGATGTGCACGCTCAAAAGCTTGCGCGCGATGTATTGCAGTTACCCACGCAGCAGGTGCCGTCGCTGACAGAGTTCTCCACCTCCTCACCCCCGCTTCGTATCCGCACCGCCCAGATCTACCACCTCTCAGGCAATCTCACCTCTTCACAACTTGAGCAACTTACCACACAGTTGCTGCTCGATCCGGTGGTGCAGGAGGCCGGTCCAGGGCAGATCGAGGATGACGCGGCGGCAGGCCATATCGTGGATGTGTTCTTTCATCCCGGCGTGACCGATACGCTCGCTGAAAGCGTGATCACCGGCGCCCGCATGCTGGGTATTTCAGACCTGGACCACGTGAAGACCGGCAGGCGCTACGTGCTGGATCGGCGCTTGAGCGAGTCTGAGGTGCATACGATTGTACGCTCGCTGCTGTACAATCCAGTCATTCAACATTACTCTTTGTACAGAACCGGAGCGATCAACCAGGGCACATCACCCGACGCTTCCAGTATAGAATCGACGCGGGCCGAACAAGAGCCTGCAACGATCGTTTCCACCATTCCGCTGGTAGATATGAGCGACGAGCAGTTGATGGAAGTGAGCCAGACGGGCCTGTTGTCCTTGAACCTGGACGAGATGCAGACCATTCGGCGTTACTACCGGGAGCAGGGGCGCGCGCCGACAGATGTCGAGCTGGAGACGCTGGCCCAGACGTGGTCGGAGCACTGTTCGCATAAGACGTTCAAGGCCACGATAGAGTATACCGAGGTGGATGGTCATGGCAATGTTCTGTCAACCGAGACCATTCCTGGGTTGCTGAAGCACTATATTATGCGCGCCACGGAGCAGGTCAGGCCCTCCTGGCTGGTCTCGGCCTTCAGCGATAACGCCGGCATCATCCGCTACACCGATGCGCAGGATATTGCCTTCAAGGTCGAGACGCACAACCATCCATCCGCCATCGAGCCCTTTGGCGGTGCCAATACGGGTGTCGGCGGCGTCATTCGCGACGTGCTGGGTGTCTCAGCCCAACCGATAGCGTGTACCGACGTACTCTGTTTTGGACCCTCCGAGACGCCCGCCGACGAGATACCTGCGGGCGTGCTCTCGCCGAAGCGCATCGCGAGCGGCGTCGTCAGCGGCGTGCGCGACTACGGCAACAAAATGGGCATTCCGACCGTGAATGGCGCGGTCCTCTATCATCCGGGCTATATTTTCAATCCGCTGGTCTTCTGCGGCTGCCTGGGTATCTTGCCGCATGGGAGCCATCCCGTCGAGGTGCAGGCGGGCGATCATATCGGTGTGCTGGGCGGGCGTACCGGGCGCGATGGCGTGCACGGCGCGACCTTTTCGTCAGGCGAGATGAGTCTTGAGATCAACGCACAGGCGGGCAGCGCGGTCCAGATTGGCGCGCCGATTACTGAGAAGAAAGTGACCGATGTCATCATCCAGGCGCGCGACCGTGGACTCTACCACGCGATCACCGATTGCGGCGCGGGCGGCTTCTCATCGGCGATCGGTGAGATGGGCGCCTCGACGGGCGCGCGCGTCGAACTGGCGGATGCTCCTCTGAAATATCAGGGCCTGGCCCCGTGGGAGATCTGGCTCTCCGAAGCGCAGGAGCGCATGGTGCTGGCCGTCCCCTCCGAGCACCTCGACGAACTGCTGGCAATCTGTGCCATCGAGGAGGTCGAGGCGAGCATTATCGGCGTCTTTACCGACGATCATCGCCTGACTGTGACCTACCGTGGTCAGGTTGTTGCCGATCTCGCTATGGAGTTCCTGCACGATGGGCGTCCCGGCAGAATGCTGGCGGCCCTGTGGAGCAGCCCTGTGAATGGTGAAGTCTCTGGCAACAATAGAAATATCTCGCGCGGGAACGTCACGCGCTCGCTGGCACCGACGTTGCTGGCTCTTCTGCGCCATCCCTCTATCGCCTCGAAAGAGGACGTGGTGAGGCGTTACGATCACGAGGTGCAGGGCGCGACGGTGCTGAAGCCGCTCGTGGGCAAGACTGGCAATGGACCGGGCGATGCGGCAGTACTGCAGCCGCTGCTGGACGAAGCCACGCGCGCAGGCATTGTGCTCTCCAACGGCGTGAATCCTCTCTACGGCAGGAGCGATCCCTATCACATGGCGCTCAACGCCGTCGATGAGGCGCTGCGCAACCTGACCGCAGTTGGCGGCGATGTGACGCGGGCGGCGCTGCTGGATAATTTCTGCTGGGGCAATCCGACCGATCCGCAGCAACTGGGGACGCTCGTACGTGCCGTCAAGGGCTGTCACGATGCCGCGCTCGCCTTTGGCACGCCGTTCATCTCGGGCAAGGATAGCCTGAATAACGAGTACCGCGCTAATGGGACGCGCCTGCCCGTCATTCCAACGCTGCTGATCTCGGCGGTCGGCGTGATCGACGATGCGGCGCGTACGATCGACATGGCGCTCAAGACGCCTGGCAACCTGCTGTACCTGGTCGGCCCCACGCGCAACGAGCTGGCCGGTTCTCACTACGCGGAGGTCGTCGAGCAGGATTCGTTTGCCGAACTCATTCCATACACAACCGTGCCGAGCGTCGATCTGCTCCGCGCACATGCGACCATGAAGACGCTCGGCGAGGCGATACGTCAGGGGATGGTACGCGCTTGCCACGATCTTTCGGAGGGCGGGCTGGCCGTTGCTTGCGCCGAAATGGCGCTGGCAAGCTTGCTAGGAGTAAGGATAGATCTGGCAGGGATCACGCTTAAAAAGCACCTGCCTGATGGTCTCGCTGAAGGAAGCAAGCGCGCAGAAGAAGTGCATCCCGAGGCCATCAATATCGTACGCCTGTTTAGTGAGTCGCCGTCGCGCTTCATCGTGGAGATCGCGCCGGAGCAGCTAGGGGTCTTCGAGAAGTATATGCGTACGAAGGGCATAGACGATCTTACGTATATCGGAACCGTCGCAAAGTCCGATCGCTTCATCATGCGGGATGGAGAAGAGGAATTGATAAACCTGGGAGTAGTCGAATTGCAAGAGGCATGGAAGGGAGAAAACACATGACTCGCGCCCTTGTACTACGTGCGCCGGGCATTAACTGTGATCGCGAGACCGCCTACGCCTGTCGCGAGGTTGGTTTCGAGACCGATCTTGTCCATATCAATCAGCTCCTTAAGGCTCCTGAAACCTTGCTGGACTACCATTTCCTGGTCATTCCAGGCGGCTTCTCCTACGGCGATGATCTGGGAGCTGGCACGCTGCTGGCGAAAAATCTCACGGTGCACCTCGGCGCGCAGCTCCAACGCTTCATCGATGAGGGGCGACCTGTTCTGGGCATCTGCAATGGCTTCCAGGTCCTGGTGCGCGCCGGCCTCCTGCCTGGCTCAGTCAACGACGGGAAAGCTGCGGGAACGCATGTCGCCACGTTGACCGAGAATGTATCGGCGCAGTTCGAGTGTCGCTGGACGATGCTCTCGGTCCAGCATAGCTCCTGCATCTTTACACATAATATCGAGCGTTCTATCGAGCTGCCCGTTGCGCATGGCGAGGGGCAGTTTGTAGTAGCGGGCAATGTCTCCCAGTTGCAGGCCGACGGATTGGTACCGCTTGTCTACATAAGCCGGACGAGGCAGAATGAGGAAATGGTCGCCTATCCCGACAATCCCAATGGCTCCCCTGGCAACGTTGCCGGTGTCTGCAATGCGCGCGGCAACGTTTTTGGCCTGATGCCCCATCCCGAACGTTATGTGCGCGCCCTGCAACATCCTCAACGCCGCTCCACTGCTGGTGGTCAGGGCGACGGTCTGCTAATCTTTAAAAATGCCTACACTTACGCCCGGCAGTTGACGGGAGAAGCGCCGGCTGCTCCGCCCGCAGCCAGAGCAGCCGCAAAACAGACCACTCAAACGGTCCCACGAACTCCGAAGGTGTCAGAGGGGGAGACCTCTTATGCCGCCAGTGGCGTCAGTATCGCCGCCTCTGAGCGGGCGAAGCGCTTGATGCAAAAGGCGGTACGTGCGACGCAGGGACCCGATGTGCTGGCGGGCATGGGAGCCTTCGCGGGCATCTTCAGCACAAAAAAGTTACAGCAGATGCGTCATCCTGCGCTGGTTGCCTCCACGGACGGCGTTGGCACGAAGACGCTGCTCGCCACGCAGGCGCGCCGCTTCGACACCATCGGCTACGATCTCGTCAACCACTCCGTCAACGATCTGCTTACGCAGGGCGCCAGGCCGCTCTTCTTCATGGACTACCTCGCCATGGGCAGGCTCGACGCGGTGCAGGCCGCGCGCATCGTCCAGAGCGTCGCCGATGCCTGCCAGGAGGTCGATTGCGCCCTCCTGGGCGGAGAGACCGCCGAGATGCCCGATGTCTACCTGCCGGGCGCCTTTGACCTTGCCGGAACGATCGTCGGCGTCGTAGAGGAGGAGGATGTCACCAACGGCTCAACCATCTGCGCGGGCGACGTACTGCTCGGCCTGCCCTCAAGCGGTCTGCATACGAACGGCTACTCGCTGGCTCGTCACATCTTCGCTCCCTACTCGCTGGATGTCTTCTTTCCCGAACTGGGTGAGCCGCTGGTCGATGCATTGCTGCGACCACATCGCTGTTACCTGCGCGACGTTAATCTGTTGCGCGACTATTTAGCCGATCGCGGTCGTTTTATCAAAGGTATGGCGCACATCACCGGTGGTGGCTTCGAGGGCAATATCTCGCGTATCCTCCCCGCTGGCATGCAAGCCGTCATAGAGACAGGCTCATGGGAGGTGCCACCGCTCTTCCAGTTGCTTGCTCGCCTGGGCAATATACGGCGCGAGGAGCTCTACCGGACCTTTAACATGGGCATCGGCATGGTGCTGGCGCTCTCGCCCAAAGGTGCACTGGAGGCGCGCTGTGTGCTGCCGCAGTTGTTCACTATCGGCTATGTTGCCGAGGGTGAAGGCGTCATATTGGCATAGAAAAAGGATACACGTTATGATAGACAGGTCAGAAGCCGGTCCGCTGCTGGCGGAAGGGAAGACGAAACAGATCTATGGCTACCCTGGCGATGACACACTTGCCTATATGGTGAGCAAGGATCAGATCACGGCGGGCGATGGTGCGCGCCGCAACGAG
Organism: Ktedonobacteraceae bacterium; assembly: GCA_034438015.1. Classification (GTDB taxonomy): domain Bacteria; phylum Chloroflexota; class Ktedonobacteria; order Ktedonobacterales; family Ktedonobacteraceae; genus JACDAE01. Next base: position 10,680 of record DAOTTD010000094.1, read on the forward strand.
CTGGTGGGGAAATCGCGCTGGAGTACTATTACGACTGCGAATGTTTTTCAACTATTGAACGACGCGAGCATTCCCACGCATTTTGTCAGGCAGATAGACGACGTAGCGCTGCTTGTCAGGCGTTGCGCCATGTTGCCTATTGAGCACGTCCAGCGGCGTCTTGCTACCGGCTCCTATCTCAGGCGCCATCCAGAGGTAAGCGAGGGGACACGGTTTGAGCCAGTGCTGATCGAGACATTTTTGAAGGATGACGCGCGCCACGATCCACAGATCTGGCCGCAAGATATAATCGAGTCTGGCCTGGCGACACAACAGGAGATTCTAGTCATGGCCGAACTGGGCCAGCGTGTGTTCGAGACACTCGAGCGTGCCTGGGCCAGCGTAGACGTCACCCTCGTCGATCTCAAGATCGAGTTCGGGCGTGATCCGCTGGGAGATCTGCTCGTCGCCGATGTGATCGACAATGATAGCTGGCGGCTCTGGCCTGCCGGTGACAAAAATCGTATGTTGGACAAACAGGTATACCGTAACTTAAAGGATGTCACTCAGGAAGACCTGCAAGGGATTGCCGACCGCTACGCCCTGGTGGCGAATCTAACCGGAAAATTTCGGAGGCGATAGTCCGTCCATCATGGGACATCCCTTTTTCAGAGAGGAGAAGAGAGCATGGAACGGCTGCACGATGCTTGCGGTGTAGTGGGAATCTATGCACAACAGGAGGATGAAAGCCTCGATGTGCGACGTTACCTTACATTAGCGCTCACAGCTTTGCAACATCGTGGTCAGGAGAGCGCTGGCATGGCTGTTTACGATAGCGCGGGTCACATTGCGGACCGCATCGCTATGGGCAAGGTACGCGACGTATTCCAGGACTCAGGCACGAGTCTGCCCGTTACGCACTGTGGTATCGGTCATGTACGCTACTCAACGACAGGTTCCAGTTGTGTGGAGAACGCGGGGCCCTTCATCGTTGGAGCGCGGCATGGTCACTATGACACGATCGCGGTGGCGCACAATGGCAACCTGGTAAACGGTCCAGCTCTGCGCGACATGATGCCGGAGGATGCAATGATCTCCACGACCGATAGTGAAGTCATTGCCTTGCTCCTGCTCTACGCCGAGGGACAGACGCTGCGCGAACGTATGATCGCCACTTTCCCATTGCTGCGAGGTGCCTACAGCCTCGTGATCCTATCGGAGGGCAAGCTCTACGCCATGCGCGATCCCTGGGGGATGCGTCCCTTATGCATAGGACGTATTGGCAATAGCTGGATCGTTGCTTCCGAATCGTGCGCGCTCGATCGCACCGGCGCGACCTATATACGCGAGGTCGAACCGGGTGAGCTGATCACCATCGACGAGCAGGGTCTGCGCGGCGAAACGCTGGTGAAGGTGCCGCGCCAGAGCCTGTGTGTCTTCGAATATATCTACTTCTCCGACGCCACCAGCGAGATACACGGCAGGTACACCTATACCGTGCGCGAGGCGCTGGGACGCGAACTGGCGAAGGAGTACGCGGTCGAGGCCGATCTTGTCGCGCCCGTTCCCGACTCCTCTATCCCCGCGGCACTGGGCTATGCTGAGCAGGCGGGTATCCCTTATGGGAAGGCGATCATCAAAAATCGCTATACCGATCGGACCTTTATCAAGCCCGATCAGCGCCTGCGCCAACTGGAAGTGGACCTCAAATTCAACATGGTCAAGCCCAATATCGCGGGCAAGCGTCTTGTGATCGTCGATGACTCGATCGTGCGTGGCAACACCATGAAGCGACTTGTCGCGGCCCTCCGTCGGCACGGCGCCAGGGAGATTCACCTGCGCTCAAGCTCGCCGCCGCTGCGCCACCCCTGCTACTTCGGCATCGACATTCCCCAGGAGACGGAGCTGATCGCGGCTGGTCGTAGTATGCAAGAGATTGCGGACTACATCGGCGTTGACAGCCTGGGCTATCTGAGCATGGCTGGCCTGGGAAGGGCTATGCGCTCGTCCTTCGATGGGTCACAGCTAAACGATGAAGAAGCGCTCAAGCTTATGGACCGCGAATTCTGTTATGGTTGTATGGAGAAGCAGGGCTGGCCCTTTGATCCCCTGGCGGAGGCAAACACGGGTCGGCTGCGCCTGCCGGTCATACCCCGAGGTGCTGTCGTGAAGAAAGCATAGAGCGCCGGTATATAATTTAGAGGAGAAGTAACTCTTGAGTAGGGATGGGGCTTGCCCCCATCCGGCTCGGCAAGAGGAATCATGTCTGGCTAAAGGGGCTTCGGGGAGGCCGGATGGGGGCAAGCCCCATCCGGCTAGAAGTCTTTGGGGTACCTGAAGAGATACAGAGGAGAGCTGAAGACGTGCGTGTATTAGTCATCGGTTCAGGTGCGAGGGAGCACGCGCTGGTATGGAAACTGGCGCAGAGCCCACGCGTAACGCGCCTGTACGCCGCACCCGGTAATCCCGGCATGGCGTCCATCGCAGAGTGTGTGGGCGTAAACCGGCTCGCGGAACTGGCGGACTTTGCCGAACGCGCCCAGATCGACCTGACCGTCGTTGGACCCGAGGTCCCGCTGGTGGAAGGGGTCGCTGACCTCTTCCGCCAGCGTGGCCTGCGCATCTTCGGTCCCGGCGCAACTGGCGCAGCCCTGGAGGGCAGCAAAGCCTTCGCCAAAGACCTGATGACGGCGGCGGGCATCCCCACCGCGCAGCACCGCACCTTCAGCAGTTATACCGAAGCCCACGCGCATCTGGAACAGCACGGAGCCCCCGTCGTCATCAAGGCCGATGGCAACGCGGCGGGCAAAGGCGCGGTCGTCGCCCTGGATATGGATACTGCGCGCACCACGCTCAGGGAGATGATGGTCGAGCGCATCTTTGGCGCAGCCGGCGAGACGGTCGTCATCGAGGACTATCTGCAAGGCGACGAGATCGGCTCGACCGCGATCTGCAACGGCACCGATTATCTTCCCTTGACCCTTACGCAGGACCACAAGCGCGCCCTCGACGACGACCAGGGCCTCAACACCGGCGGCATGGGCGTATTCACCCCGCTGCCCTTCGTCGACGCGGCGCAGGAGATGCGCATACGCCAGCAGATCATCGAGCCAACCTTGCAGGCGCTCAAGGATAGGGGCATCGCCTTCAGCGGCGTCCTCTACTCCAACATCATGCTTACAGCGCAGGGTCCTATGGTCCTGGAGCACAACACGCGCTTCGGCGATCCCGAGACGCAGGCATTTGTGCTCCTCATGCGCGCGGACCTGCTCGACGTGCTCGCGTACAGCGAGGGCCAGAGCGTTGACGCGTTATGGCATCCAGGCTACGCTATCAGCCTCAGCATCGCCTCGGGCGGCTATCCCGGCAAGTACCGCTCGGGTATTCCAATTACGGGCATCGAGGAGGCCAACCGCGTTGAGGGCGTACAGGTCTTTCACGCCGGAACCGCGCTGAAGGATAGTCGCCTGGTCACCGCCGGTGGTCGCGTGCTCAGCGTCGCCGCGCACGGAGCCACCCTACAAGACGCTGTGGCCAGGGCGTACGAGGCTGCGGCGCGCATCTCCTTCGAAGGGATGCATTATCGGAAGGATATCGCGCGGCGCGGACTGCGTATCAATTAGACGAAGAGGGTAAACAGGGATGAGCGGAAACGTCCAGGACAATACGAGTGGGAACAGCGGGCAGCGTAGAGTGCGGCGAGAGAGACCACTGCGCATCGCTGTCCTCGTCTCCGGCACTGGCAGCAACCTGCAGGCGCTGATCGACGCGATCGAAGGCAAGCAACTGCCCGACACAGAGATCGTACTCGTCGTGAGCAACAAAGCCGACGCGTACGGCTTGCAGAGAGCGCTGAAGCACAGGCTACCCGCGATCTTCCTGCCCTGGCGCGAACGCGTGGAGGCCGAAGCGAAATTGACGGTCTTACTCAACCTGTTCAAGGTGGACCTGATCGTCCTGGCCGGTTGGATGCGCATCTTCAACGCCGACTTCATCACCCAATTCGCCGGGCGTATCATCAACCTGCATCCCGCGCTCATTCCCGACTCGGGCGTTGGTAACAGCTACACCACGCGCGACGGCAGCGTCATCCCGGTCTTTCGCGGCCTGCACGCCGTCAGACAGGCACTCAACGCGGGCGTTAAAGTCACCGGGAGCACCGTACATTATGTAACGCCGGAAGTAGATGCCGGACCCGTCATCTGCCGCGAAGAGGTCGCGATCGAGGAGGGGGATACGGAGGAAGTATTGCACGAGCGGCTGAAGCTCGTGGAGCACAGGTTGGTGGTGGAGGCAGTGAAGGGCTTCGTTCACTAAGCAGCTCGCTGCCTCTCAGCTTTTAAATATGCATATTCTACTACTCAATATACATTATCGCGCTCCTTCATCTCTACCTGACTCAATTTGTAGATGGCGATCGCGATCATAAATATAATAGCCAGACCAAACGCAATATGCAGGTCAATAGGAATGCTCGACAGCACAAAGAGCAGTGCCAGAATACAGATCGCTGTCTCGGTCTTTGTCGTCATTGTCATCACCTTTCCTGAATAAACAGGGGAAAGAATATATGCCTTCCTTTCTACACAGAGTAGTTCCTGCATTTCACAGCGGCGTCACAGCGTAAGCTCGCATTATCACGTTGCTATCACGTGCTGTAATAGTTACGTCTCCCCGTTTTTGCATGTCCTGGCGAGGAGACACCCTGCGGAAAATGCATCAGGTATGATAAAATACATACAAGATGAACCTGTGGACTGAATTCGACAACGCCCGCCATCCTCCCGACGCAATTGGACATATGCCGCGCTCGCGTCGGCTGACCGAGCGCGCTCTTCTCGCCTCATTGCGGGAGTGGCTGCTACACGACTACGCCGTTGCTTACTGCCGTTCCCTGGCGGCGACGCGGATCTTTCGTCGTTGCTACTGGATCGATGGGCTGGGCGTGGATAGTCGAGCGCCGGCAGACGAGGATAGCGCAGGTCGTAACGGTAGTGAGCGGAAGAAAGCCGCGAGCGTTCCCCCCGCGCTCCAGCCCATTGTCTCGCTCTCGCAGCTCCTGGCACAGGAGGATAAACCTATCGCGCTGCATGGCTTGCTACTTGGAACGAGCAAGCGTAAGGATGCAAAGAGTGGACAGCCGGTAGCTCTTCCTAAAGGGAGCGGCATCGTTAAAACGAGCTGGCAGGAGGTCGCCGCTGCACTGCTGAAAGAGATCGGGCAAGCTCCGGCGATCTTCCTGCTCAACCCATTCGGGCCCGCCTTGTTCAGCTATGAAGACCTCGCGCCCCTGTATCAGCGCACCGTCCCGACAGAACTATGCTTACTTGCGCCGCACAAGCAGCTCGAAATGCATCTGCGCGCGGCCCGGCGCAATACTGCTCAGGCTGCACAGCTTACCGGCGTGCTGCGTACCGATCGCTGGAAGACGCTGCCAGATGGCGAAGAGGAGCTCACCCAGGCGCTTGATGGTTTGCTGGATCTGCTCACAACTTCCATGCAGCGCTACTTCCCGCTTCCGGTGCAGCGGATAGGTCTACCCATGCAGGTGCGCCCGGCAGTCGTCGAAGAGGTCCCATACACGCTGATCTTCGCTACGCGGCGACAGGACAGCGTAATAAGTATGAACGATGCGGTCTGTCTGTATCGCCGACGCATCAACGCCCGTAGCCGACAGGGCGTACTGGGAGAAGAGTGGTTTGCCACGCAGGAGCAACAGCGTCTGAGCGCGGAGCAGCAGCAGCTTTACCAGCACGCACTCCAGCAGGGGCGAGCGCAACGCGCGCGGCGCTGGCCTGACCTGCGCCAGCAGTTGCTACTTGCCCAATTTGGACAGTTCACCCTACAGGAGTATGATACTGTTATGCAGCAGTTATTGACGAATGGAGAAGTGCGTTGCGAACGACGCACGCGTAATGTTGAGGGTGAAGAAGTACGCGTACCAGGTAATAATGATACTTTATTATGGCGATAGAGATCGCAAATAACGAAGAAGAGGCGTTACCAGGGGGAAACGTCGGGCATGGGGACGCCAAACGTTTTAGTAACACCTCCTATGAGTAGTGTACGCTAAATTTAGTGTTTTGTGACATAATTTGACGAGAAAAGCAAGAAATTTTTAAGAAAGACCACATTTCGGAGTGAAATTACAAGGAATACCAACATGCCACGTAAACAGAAAAATGTAAATCCATTTGACAATCGTCCAGACCGCAACGAGCAGGCGAGAGACAACGCCTCCCCGGACGGCAAGCATCCAGACCTATACGAGGGCGACGACGAGCTTCTAGGGGATGCTTCTGGATCACAGGCCATCGCAATTACCCCCGAGCTCGAGCATGGAGAGAAATATCATGAAGCGGGCAAGCGGGATGTCGAGCTTTACATTCGCACCTACAATACCCTGTTAAGAAGTTCAGGGGATGTTAGCCTGAAGGCGCTTGTACAGGCGCACTACAACATCGATTCCAGCCTGCACCCTGATGCGCGGTCGCCCTATCCCGATATGTCGGCGTTGATCTATAGCGTCCTGCGCCTGCCGGTCTCAATTATCAACTGCGATCTGGTCTTGCTGGGCCAGTCGGAGGAGGTCTTTTTGCAGCAGGGGTTCCATGTCGACACGTGGGAGGCCGTCACGGCCTCCGCCAGGCGCCGTAAGTGGTTCTACGATGGCAAGGAGACGCTGGCCGTCTACGTTGCCAGCGTGAGCGATACCGACGATATCGTACCCATCCTGGTCGCCTTTCAGATCGAGTGGAACAAGATGTACTATCTGCTCAACTCCGATCCAACGACCATGCAATTGTTGGAGACGCGCATGGATCGCCACTCGCCAGTGTTCGCCGAGATCAACAAGGCGCTGCGCAAACGTCTGCATATCGCGCCGGACGATTGGCGACGCCTGGAGGTAATCTGGGGCGACCAGTTGTGGGAGACGCTACTGAGCATCGGGCGTCAGCGCAAGAGCTTTAGCTTGCGTATGCTCGGCGGCTCGCATGTGGGCTATGTGCGCGCCACGCGCCAGTGGTGGACGCCCGTGAAGAACGTGCTCGATTCGCTGGGGCTGCCGAACCGCCCGGTCTACTTCGTCTCCAGCAATACGCACAGCCTGGTCAATCTTTTGTCCGGCATCATCCTCAGTCGCGAGGCCGAACTGACGGAGTTCGCGTTGAGCGGAGCGGACGCGTACCTGGCCGACGAATGTCGCAAGCTGCAGAACGGCGAGGTGCCCGGCAACTGGCAAAACTTTCTCTACTTCGCGGCGCGCCAATGGCTACACACCCCTGCTGGCAGAGAGTATATTCGCAATCGTGCGCAGGAGGAACAGCGGCGCGGCGTCTGGTACATCGGTGCTCGTCATGGGGTAGAGATCGATGCTCAGATCATCGAACTGGCGAAACTGCGCCCGACGGAGGTTGATCCGCGCTGCCGCATGCCACACATGGACCGCCTGGAGAAGAGTCAGGCGATCATTCTCAATATCGATTATCCGCTCGGCATGGCCGCGTACCGCATGCTGCGCGAGATTATGGAGAATCTGACGCAGATACGCGGCATCTATATCCTGGGGAAAGCTGCGACGCTCAACGGCAGCATCGGCGATGTGATGATCTCCAACGTCGTCATGGACGAACATAGCCAGAATACGTACTGGCTGGATAATGCCTTCCTGGCCCAGGATGTGCAGCCCTTCCTGATCTACGGCTCCGTGCTGGACAATCAGAAGGCCGTCTCAGCCAAAGGCACCTACCTGCAAAATCGTCAGTACCTGGACTTCTATTACCTGGCAAACTATACCGTCGTTGAGATGGAGAGCGGTTCCTACCTGAACGCGGTCTACGAAGACCAGTACCTGATGCGCTACCCGGTCGGTGAGAATATTAATTTCGCTCGCCTGCCGTATGATCTGGGCATCCTGCACTACGCGTCGGATACGCCCTACACACGCAGCAAAAATCTGGGCGCGGGGAGCCTCTCGTACTTCGGCATGGACTCGACGTATGCCTCTACGGTTGCAATTGTGCGCCGCATCATCCAGAACGAGATCGATACCTTGCAGCATCAGATTACCCGCCAGCTCGATAGCGCGGAGAGGGTAGTCTCAATTTAGACTGGGATCGTGCGCTTCTCAGCCTCCGATTGATAAGCTCCCAGAATCACCTTGAGCACGCTGATACCGTTGTCCTCCGTCTGAATGGGCCTGCGCTTCTCGATCAAGCAGGCGACGAAATCGGCAATTTCGGCGTCGAAGGTATTGATGGAGGGGAGCTGAGTTATCTCTGCTTGCTTGCCACGCAGGTTGACGTAGAGATCGCTCCCCTGGCTGTACAGGCGGCCAAGCTCACCGACGACGGAGAAGCGTTCGGTATTGGGTGTCGGCTCCTGCGCCCAGCTCGTGACGATGTTGCCTACCGCACCGTCGGCGAAGCGCACCAGCACCTGCGCGGAGTCCTCGCCGTCCATGAAGTGCAGGCGATGGTTGCTGAGCAGCGCGGTGACTTCGGCGGGAGCGCTGCTTGCCAGGTAGAGGAGCATGTAGGTAGGATGGTAGCCCGTGTCAATGAGCTCGCCACCGCCGATCATGGCGCGATTGGCGCGCCAACCGATCGTCTTCGGATCGAAGTTGTTATAAAAGGCGTCAACCGTGCGAATGGTGTAGAGCTGGCCCAGCGTGCCCGCACTGATGATCTGCTTCGCCTGCTGTATGGCAGGAATGAACAACTGGTTATGCGCACACATCAATGTAACGCCATTGGCGGTGATGGCGCTTTTCACCTCGGCGGCCTGCTCAAGGGTGAGGCAGAGCGGCTTCTCGCAGAGAATGTGCTTCCCCGCGTTGGCGGCGGTCACGATGACATCCTTGTGCAGGTGGTGTGGCAGGCAGATGTCTACGGCATCCACATCTCCTTCGGCCAGGAGGGTCGCATAATCGCTGAAGATGCGTGCATTCCCCCCCACCTGGGTCGCACGCCGCTGCGCGAGTGGTTCGGATACATCACATACTGCGGTCACCTGGGCCTTCTCGCTCACTTTGAGATAGCCATTGACGTGGGCCTCCGCGATGCTTCCACAACCTATAAGTCCGATTCTGACTGCCATGCTGATCTCCTCTTCATCTTTCTCTTGCCTGAATAGTATATTCTTCCGCTTGTACTCGCTTAACGCGCCAGGCTATCCAGGCGTATGGGCTGAAAGCTCTTGGCTGATAGATTCGCCGCCTCCATTAATATTGTAAGATCGACGGCCATTTGTATATTCTCGCTCGCCGTCGTTCCCCGTTGAATGTGTATCACCCATTGCTCGAACGCCGGGGGTAGCGCTGGCGGCAGGTTGCTTCGTACATTCCACCGCTCGCTCTCTTCTTTGTCCAGTAGCGCGCTGCGTATCTGCAGCTTATCGTCTGGCGTCCCGTAAAGCAGGCTCCCCTCGGTACCATGAACCTCAATAGTGAAGGGCGAGAAACGGTTGACGAAGCCCGCTTCGACGACACCGAGGGCGCCCTGGGGATAATAGAGCAGCGCGACGGCGTTGTCCTCGACCTCGCGCCCGGTGATATAGCCATAGGTCGCGCTGACGCTCACCGGCATGCCCAGAAAGAGGCGGGCCAGGTACATAGGATGGCAGCCGAGATCGATCAGCGCGCCACCAGCGGACTGCTCAAGATCGAAGAAATGCTCAGGGAGCCAGCCGTTGGGGTCCTTTTTTGTGGGCACCGCGCCGTTGTGCGAGAGGCGCGTCCTGACCAACGTCAATTCTCCAAGCTGCTGCCGGGCGATAACCTCCTGGATTGCCCGCGTATAGCTAGCGTACAATCTGGGCAGAGAGACGGTTAGCTTGACCCCTGCATGGTTGATTGCTGCCAGTATCTCGTTGCATTCGTGTAGGGTGGGAGCAAGAACCTTCTCGGTAAAGATGTGCTTCCCTGCCTGTGCCGCCGCGATAATGACATCGTGATGGGCGCTCGTTGGCGTGCCGACGATCACCGCATCGATGTCAGGTTCCCCCAGCAGGTCATCCAGGCGCTCGTAGAAGCGTACGCCCAGCGCATTTGCGTTCGTGCGACCGCGTTCAGGCACTTCGTCCCATACCGCGACGATCTCAGTATCGGGATGCGCGGTTGCCTGCCTCGCATAATCTCGTGCGTGGACATGCCAGAAGCTGACCATCGCAACTCGTATCATCATTGAACTCCTTTGAAATTGCGATCACTCGTTATTAATACCTCAATTCTAACCTCTCTACAAGCGCTATGACAATGTGGAATGGCAGCGAAAGTGCAAGGTATAGTGCAAGTATCTCTTCAGGTCCCCTCGCCGCCTGCGGCGGCTCGCCTGGGTTGGTGTGGGTGGCGGGATTTGCGGCCCGGGGCCGCAAATCCCGCCACCCACACCAATCCCCTTGTGAAGCGCCTTTGGCGCTGATGAGTCAGCAGATCCCTACTGAAGAGACACATAGTGCAAGGTATTCTGAATTTCGATTCTCATGATATACTTTCAGGAAAAGGGAATGTGTCGGTCGTCTTCTATCGAAGAAGAAGGAGGCTTACCTTGGGCTATATACATGGGGGCTGGCTGGTCGCCAGGGCGCTAAAGAAAGAGGGCGTAAAGGCCGTTTTTACGCTGAGTGGTGGTCATATCGCGGCAATCTATGATGGATGTGTGCGCGAGGGGATTCGCGTGGTGGATACGCGTCACGAGCAGGCGGCTGTCCACGCCGCCGAGGGCTGGACCAAAAGCACGCGCACTCCTGGTGTTGCGCTGTTGACCGCTGGTCCCGGCGTGACTGATGGTGTAACGGGTGTAGCGAATGCCTTTCTTGCCAATAGTCCTGTGCTGGTCATCGGTGGTGCCGCGCCCTTGAGCCTATGGGATCGTGGCGCGCTGCAGGAGATGAATCAGATCGAACTGCTGCGTCCCATCACGAAGTGGGCGCGCACCGTTCACGAGACCTCGCGCCTGGCTGAGTACACCGCTGCAGCCTTCCGCCAGATGTTGAGCGGCAGGCCCGGTCCCGTCTTTCTCGAAGTCCCGATGGACGTTCTCAACAATCTCGTCGATACCGATACGGTCTTCGAACCTGGAGAGCCTGCTGGCTATCGCGCAGGCGGGCGTACTGTGCCTGATCCAGAGCTGATCGACCGTGCTGCTGGTCTGTTGGAGAAGACGCAACGTCCAGTGATTATGGCCGGGACCGCCGTGTGGTGGTGTGATGCTGCCGAGCCGCTGCGCCAGCTTGCAGAGCGTATTCAGGCGCCGGTCTTTCTCAATGGCGCCGGGCGTGGCTGTCTGCCGCCGACGCATCCTCTCTTCTTCAGCGCCTCGCGTCGCAAGGCGCTCGAGGGCGCGGATACCATACTGGCAATCGGCACGCGCATGGATTTCCGCCTCAATCATGGGCAGCCGCCGCTCATTCCCGCGCAGGCCAGGCTGATCTGGTTTGATCTGGCAGGTGAGGATATCGGCGTCAATCGCGGTGCCGATGTTGGCCTTGTCGGCGATGTGGGTCTGGCGATGCGCCAATTGGTCGAGGCGACGCAGCAGCTCAAGCAGGATGAATGGCTCGAGTACGTGCGCGGGGAGGAACGGCGCGGCCTGGAACGAGATAGCGCCGCGCTCAACTCCGACGTTTCACCAATTCATCCCATGCGCTTCTGCCGTGAGATCCGCGATTTTATTGACGAGGATACCACGGTGGTCGGAGACGGCGGCGATATCGTGAGCTATGGTGCGCGCGTCATCAACGTGGCAAAGCCCGGCTACTGGCTCGACGCGGGACCCATGGGCTGCCTGGGAACCGGGACCGGCTACGCGATGGCGGCTCAGCTGGCGCGTCCTGGCCAAAAGGTGCTCATCCTCAATGGAGACGGCGCCTTTGGTCTCAATGGTATGGAGTTCGAGAGCATGGTGCGTCAGAAGCTGCCGGTTGTCTCCATCATCGGGAACGACGGCGCCTGGGGCCAGATCAAGCACCCGCAGAAATCCATCATCGGCCACGCGACGGCTGCCGAATTGACGCCGGGCATCCGCTACGATAAGATGGTCGAGGCGCTCGGCGGCTATGGCGAACTGGTCGAGCGGGCGGAGGATATTCGCCCGGCGCTCGAACGCGCCTTCGCCTCTGGCCTGCCCGCGTGCGTCAATGTGCTTATCGATCCTGATAAGCCGTATGGTCGCTCTACAAACGTGGCTGTATAACAGGGGATTGGTAAGCCAGGCACCCCAAAAGTACTCTCTTTCTAGTGATGTAGGAGTAATTGTAGCTGAAGAATGTAGTTTGTCCTTCCATTTCTCTCTTTTTGGATTATAATGTAAGCAGGTTTCACGAGGGTTGATGCCGGTTACATGAACCAATTATGTATGCTTGCTTGTGAAAAGTTGACAGCCCCGTGTAAATTCCGTACACTTTACTAGAAGGGTTTTCTCAGAAGAGGGATAGTTCCTGGAGTGTCAGGCGAAGGGGGAAGCGCCAATGACCACGATCCGGTGTTCTGTATGCAACAAACCACTGTCGGCACAGCACTGTGCGGACTGTGGGGAATCTATAATCGCGCCCGAACACAAGGATACACAGGAGGAACACAGCCGGGGAAAACGGCGCGAGACGGCTGTCCTGGCGCATATTCCACAGCATGCTGACACGTTGAAGCTGCCGTTGCTTGATCTCGTGGGAGGTGATAGCGGCGATACACCCTCTGAGAATGCAATAAACGAAACACCTCCCGAACTGGTAGCGTCGTCGGCGCGGCGCACGCGTTCAGGCGTACAGACGGCGCCAGCAAAGAAAGAGCGTCGACGTTCAGGGAACCGCCGCCCGGTAGATGACGACTGGTCGGTGCTGGACCTGCCTGCGACGTGGCATAAAGAGGTCGCGCCCAATCGCAGTAAGGCCACGCCTCTTCCTCCGCGACCAACTCGCTCCCGCGTGCGTTTGCTGAACGGGAAGCGTGGACATTCCTGGCTGCGTGCGTTGCCGCCCACTATTTTCATGTGGGTGAGCGTCCTGGTGCTTCTCGTCGTGGTCTTTAGCGGAATCTTCGGCATAGTCGCTACGCGCAGCAAGGGTATCAATAACGTGGCTCCTTCCGATGAGCTCTCGCTGCAGGTCAATCCGAGCAGCGTCTTCGTTGGCGCGACGGTGGTCCTGAAAGGTGTGCATTTCAGCCCACATGGACGCATAAGCCTCTCCCGCGATAACGCTATCCCTATCGTAGATACGAGTGATGCTTCGATAACTAGCGCCGATGGTCACGGCAATTTTAGCGATACGGTCGCCATCGCGCCGGACTGGGGCTCTGGCCAACACACAATTAACGCGGAGGATGCTGCCAGGCACAAAGTCGCGTCGTTTTCGATCCTGGTGACTGGTTACGCAACCTCGTTGCGCCCGGCCCACTTGTTCATCCCTATCAATTCACTGGATCTTGGCGCAGGTGACCAGTTAACGAATACGGTAAAAACGATCACGCTGGCGAATGTTGGCGGTGGCCAGATCACCTGGCAAGGGAGCAGCACTCAGCCGTGGCTCATACTTAGTCCGAGTAGCGGAACCTTCTCCAGTGGTCAGAGCGTCCAGGTAAGCGTCGCTATCGATCGCTCAAAACTAAAGCCGGGTCACTATAACGCTCAGATCGATTTTCTGTCAAACGCTGGCAGGAGTACGATATCCGCCAGTGCAGAGGTGACGCAGCTCTTACCGGACCACATGGCCATGTTGCAGATCACGCCCGCGTTGCTCTCCTTCACGGCTACCGATGGCAGCGTGTCTCCGCCCGAACAGACGGTTACGGTGAGCAATCCAGGTTTGCAGCCGCTGCAATGGCAGGCGACAAGCAGTGCGAGCTGGCTCTATGTCACACCGCAGTCTACGCAGGTAGACCCATCGGGCAGTATCCCCGTGGCTATCGGGGTAGACACCCGCAACTTGTTGCCGGGCACCTATAGCGGCGTGGTTACATTCGGTGCTCAGGGGGTTGCTATAGCGAGTCCCCAGAGCCTGCAAGTGACCGTAACTGTTGTGCCGCAGTGCTCGCTCCAGTTCTCACCTGGTATGCTGAATTTTGCCAGTGAGTACCAGCGATCGGCGCCCGCGTCAGAAACGATCACACTTGGAAGCAATGCGAACTGCAGCGCTCCGATTGCCTGGCGGGCGGTAAGTAATGCGCACTGGCTTACGATCAGTGCCAATAGTGGCGCTGCTCCATCAACTCCGGTGATAGGGATCAACCCGGCTGGTCTCACGCCTGGAGTCTACACGAGCTCTATTCTCTTTAGCTCGGCAGCCGGTACGCAGACCTTCCCTGTCACCTTTACGCTGGGGAAGACAACTGGTCCGCTAGTTACCAGCGCGCCGGGCGCGGTGGTCTTCAATAGCACCGGTGGGCAATCCAATCAGGTGTCACAGCAGATATCTATTATCAACAAAGGCAGTGGTGGCTCTCTAACCTGGCAGGCAACGACGGCAACCGCTACCGGTGGAAACTGGCTGGCAGTCTCTCCTGCTAGCGGCACTCTTGCGCCGCACAAGCCTGCTACCCTGAGCATCACTGTAAAGAACTTTTCTACGCTGACTTCGGGCACCTATAGAGGGACAATCACGATTACAGGCATAGATGAAGTCGGCAGCCAGGTTTTGGGCAGTCCACAGACTATCCCTATAAACCTTGTTGTACAGTCCAATTGCGCAATCGTCACGACGCCTGCGGGCCTCAGTTTTATGCGTACCACTGGCGTGACAGGCTACGCCTCGCAGTCGGTTGCTATTCTCACAAACACAACCTGCGCCGATCCATTGAGTTGGACCGCTACCGCCGTTACAGACTCAGGCAGCAACTGGCTGTCTGCAACGTCGGCTGGGAAGGTGGGACCCTATAACAATGGAAAAATCGCGGTGAGCGTTACCTCCAGCGCTCTGGGCACTGGCAGCTATACAGGGAAGGTCATCGTTACAGCGACTGACATCATCACAAAGCAGGTCGTCGGTCAGCCACACGTCGTGCCGGTTGCACTTAGTGTACTTGCCCCACCGCCTGTCTGTACCTTACAGGCACCATCATCCAGCCAGGAACACTTTACGACGTATGTTGACGCGAGTCCAGCGGCGCAGAGCTTTACCATAGCTACCAGTGGGACATGCGGGGGCGCTATTTCGATAACACCAACCGTGCGCTTTTCATCGAGGGCAGGTTGGTTGACTGTCGGGCCGGGCAGTGTGAGCATTTCTGCAGGGGGAGTCGCAACCTTTACGGCAGGGATCGCATCCGCCTCTCTACCAGCGGGCACGTATACCGCTTATATCTCGCTCAGAGCAAAAAATAATGGGGCGGCGCTCATAAATAGTCCTCGAACGGTGAAGGTGATCTTGCAGGTGATAAAGAGACCGTCGGTTCAAAAGCCACCAACGCCGGCGCCGGTTCAGTCGACGCCATCTCCCACGCCTTCACCGACGGCAACGGCATCACCTGCAGCGTCAACCGCGTCTTCATGAGTCATCCCAGTATCTACTCAGATGCCCTCGCCGCCTGCGGCGGCTCGCCTGTATTGGTGTGGGTGGCGGGGTTTGCGGCCCGGGGCCGCAAACCCCGCCACCCACACCAATACGCTTGTGAAGCGCCTTTGGCGCTGATGAGTCAGGAAAAAGGATCCTGAACAGTTACCGGGATGACTCATGGTTGACCTCTAACGAGTTCTTTCGCCTTTGCGATCTGGCCTGCGTCGTGCACCCAATCCTCTTTGTCGTTTTCGTCGGTCTTGATGGGCGTCTCCAGCAGAACGGTAACGGCGTCGAGACGCGGATCGTTGAGCATGGCCCGTAGTCCCTCGTCGCCGATAATCCCCTCGCCAAGGCGCGTGTGTACGTCGCGGTGACTGCCCAGTGCCATCTCTGTATCGTTGAGGTGAATGACTTTGAGGCGCGCGAGTCCCACCGTCTCGTCGAAGTGATCCAGCATTTGCACAGTCGTTGGCGCGCTGGAGATATCGTATCCGGCCCCCCACAGGTGGGCCGTATCGAGGCAGATCCCCAGTCGCTCTTCATATTGGGGCAACAGGTTGAGAACGGCGTCCAGTTGCTCGAAATTGCGTCCCAGCGAGTTGCCTGCGCCCACATCGTTTTCTAGTAACAGCATGACCTCCGGCGGCGTCTGGGGCAGGATAGCCGCGATGCCCTCGGCGATGCGCGCTATGCCTGCCTCGACGCCGGCTCCGCGATGACTCCCGGTATGAAATACGACGTGTTTTGCGCCGAGCAAGAGTCCGCGCCGTAGCGTCCAGCTAAGCAGCGTCACCGATTTTTCCCATATTGTCGCATCGAGCGTTCCCAGGTTGATCAGGTAGGGGGCGTGGATAACCACAGGATCAAGTTCGCAGACGCGCGCCGCCTCTGCAAATGCTATGCTGGCGGCTGGATTGTCGGAGGGCGGACGCCATCCCGTTGGATTGCTGGCAAAAATTTGTATAGCGTTGCAGCCGATCTGGCGTGCTATCTGAGCGGCCCGGATTGGCTTCGAGTTCGTGGGCATGTGACGGCCTATGCGCATGGGCTATGCTTCCTCGTCCTGGACCTGTTGGGCCGGTAGCGTATAATGTTCGCCCTGAGAGATATGTGGAAGCTCATCCAGCTTTGTCAGGCCAAATAGTTGCAGGAACTCGGGGGTCGTTGCGAACAGGCCCGGTCGGCCCACCGTCTGTGCCCGCCCGACTTCGGCGACCAGACCATGTTGAAGCAGGCTGGCGAGGGCGCGATCGCTATTGACGCCGCGTATCGACTCGATCTGGCTGCGTGTCATTGGCTGGCGATAGGCGATAACGGCCAGCGTCTCCAGCGCGGCTGAGGTCAGCCGGGCCGTCATCGGCAGACCGAGCAGCGCCGCGACGTAGTGAGCGTTCTCCGGGGCCGTGACAAGCTGCACTTGCTCGCCCAGTAACTGTAGCCGTATGCCGCGCCCCTGGCTGTCCAGATCCTGCTCCAGGGTCTGGAGTGCGTCCTGCAGGCGCGCCTCGCTTACGTTGAGTAGCTTGCGCAGTTCCGCGCGCTCTAACGGGCGACCGGAGACGAAGAGCAGGCTTTCGATCGCCGACGCCAATTGCTTATCGGTTGTATTCGTATACGGTTGAACATCGATTACATGTTGTTCCATAGTGAGCAAAGTATATCATGGAATGCAAGAGGGAGAGCTGTGCGAACGCCCATTGTAGCTATCCTGGTTTCCTTGTCACAAACTTCTTCTGCCGCGGCCCAGAGTAGATCTCAGAACAGCAATCATGATACAGGCTCCAATAAAAGCGGCTACCCATCTCCAAAGAGACCAATTTAAGGGGAAAGTTAACAAAGCACCGACGGATGACCCGACGCTGCCAGCAAGCCAATCCCCTATACAGCCACAACCACCGCCACGCATGAGAGCACTGGTGAGGGTACTGGTGATAAGGCCGGTAGCCAGGCCGATGGTGACCAAAGGACCAATAGGTAGCGAATTAGAATGGATGTTCTGTATCGCAAAAATGATAGCCCAGATTATTGCTCCAACAAGGAGCAATACAAGCCCATAACCAATCAGTGGAGCGAAATCAACGTCAGAGTTGTGCTGGGATGCTGGGGGACTGCTCGATGCTCTTTGAAGCGATGCAGCCTCGTTAGAGCTGCGCTGGCGTGCAAGCTGTATCGGCAGACTCATAGAGCGGGGCTGAGATGTGGGGGGATCGCTTGATGCTCTTTGAAGCGGTATCTCTTCCTCCTCATCTTCATCTGCCATAATCCCTCTACCTGGGTATAGCGATGCCAGCTTCCTTACTTCACGCGCTCGCAGGATCTTCGGCATCTCCTCCCCCCTTTCTGTCTGTATGTTTGCCTCCTTCCTTATTTTATCATTGCTTAACGAACGCAGCGGTAGAGGGGTTATAGAGGAAGACTCCTCCGGCTCAAGGTCGATCGGCGAGGTTTCGATCTCTTGATCAGTTATATCTGGATTAGTTATAGGAGGTGAAGTTGCTGATTCAGAACTGCCTGTAGGAAGCGCAACCTCTGGCTCAGAGGGAGGCGGCAATTTCTCTGACTTCTGGTCGGTCGTGAGAGGCGAAATCTGTAATGAATTGTCGCTGTCCTCTCTCGGTTCGCTGCGACTAATTCTATTTTTAGGGATCCTTCCCGGCGTGCGTCGTCCAGCTACACGAAAATTGGCTGCGCTGGCAGCACTGCGAATCCGGGGATCTGGGCTGATGACCTGGACGTTCTTCTGCAATCCCCGTGTACGGGCACGTAGCATCTTCCAGTCAGCCACATTGCGTAATAGCGTTGTTTTAGAAACAATGAGAGCTACTTGCCGCCCCTCGATCTGCTTCACACGCTCAATTATATGTGCCAGATCGTCCTCCGGGGAGATATAAATAGTTTGCTCATCTGATAGTGCGTCTTGACCACGCGGACTATCCTCTTGCAGTTGTGGAGACACGGGCGTGTCAGTTTCAGGCGAACTCTCCAATGGAAGAACTGCCTGGGCTTTTACGGCGGGATTGGGAAAAAAGGGTACCTCAGCAACGTCACCTTCACTCTGATCAGGTGAATGAACAACGGGACGGGGAGGCTGTAGAACATCCTGATCCTGTATTGGCAGATCGCGAAGGATATCCTCCGCCAGTTCTCGCACATCGCGCAGCGATAAAAAGCCTTGCTGAAACCTGTTCCCTGTAGCAAGTGCATTGAGCAGCGCATCGGAGAATATGGTGCAACTGTTGTCCGGCATCAACAAGGATGGCGTTTTTTGATCCGAAGAGCAGAGGAGAGCTACTCCCTTGCGAGGAAAGCCTTCGCCTTTTTTCTTGACCTCGAAAGCATCAATGGTTTTGACAATAGCGACCTGGGAAGGGTCAGATTGAAAAGCGCCAAATGCGGCGGCGGCATAACAGCAGTCAAGGATGATGAAATGCCGCAAATGACGCGCCTTCTTTTTGATGGTATCAGCCAGAGCTACAATTTGAATGCCAGAGACGCGAGGGTTATCTACACGTGTCCGGCGTGCTGCCAGGAAATAGTCCTGGTTGCTTCCAATGAAACCACCATGCCCCACAAAATAGAGCAGTACATCTCTGGCCGGCGTGTCCATGGCTTTTAGAGCACCTGTGCGCTGCTCTAAGAAAGTGCCGATTGCCTGATCAGTCTCATCGGCACTTTTCGTTGAATCGAAAAGATCCAACAAATTTTCAGGAGGCAAGGCAAACTGCTGAGGAGCGAGCAGATAGTCCTTAAATCTCTGTGCCGCATTCGTGAAAGCCCCTGATGCTTGAAATAGAGGATAATCTGGCCATTCACTTGCCCCAAGCAAAATTACCAGCGTGGTCTGAGGGGAAGGCGGAAAAGCATCTATTGTCATATCATTTAGTATTTTCCTCCTGCCGGTGAGCAAGTAAGGACCTGGCTAGCAGAGCAGCATCCTTGCTGGTAATGTTTTGCGCGATAATCTTTTTCTCAGGAGTCTCAATAGTTATGGAAGCGCTGGGGTGTCTTTGGAGCCAATTACCGATGGCGTTGGCTGCTGCCACAACGGCGGGAGTTCCCAACAGTAAAACAAGGGTGCTACCAAAGTCTAGCGTTAGAGGATTATCACGTCTACGCTGGACAGTGATATCAGGGGAAGTATCAAGAAGAACATCACCAAGCTCTTCTGCATAGATATTGGCCTCAGCATGCGAAATGCTATCGAAACGAAGGAGATAAGTTTGTTGTTTCATAGTCTCTTCCTTATTCTTTTGATCATTTCCCTGGTAAGGTCACTGGTGACTATGAATTGTTTTATATTCATCATAGTGGTGCTGATACTTATAATACTACTTTCACTTAATTATATCAATGGGTATAATGCATGTTTCCTTTCTACCAGTAATACCATTGTTTGTATGAACCAGATAAGAGAGGAACAGCGATCAGGAAGTATCGCAAAATAAGGAAGATCACCGGGAAATACTTTCCCTCACCCCTAATGTTTGATATAATAGCACTCAAGTTATTTGCAATGATCATTGCAACGTGATATATTACGCATAGCTAAACACTACGATAGAAGGAGGCCAGGGCCTATGAAAATAGAGAAATTTACTGACAAGGCTCGTGAGGCGATCCATGCTGCATCCGAGCTTGCACAGAAGCATAATCATGGTCAGATAGAGGTTGAACACCTGTTGGATGCTCTTCTGGAGCAGGAGGGCGGTGTAGTACAACAGACGATTCAGAAGGCGGGGGGCAGTCCACAGACTGTACAACGCCTGG
>DAOTTD010000095.1:0-41852 GCA_034438015.1 Ktedonobacteraceae bacterium
AACGTGTCGTCGGTGCTTATGACAAAGGCCAAATCATTGAGGAGCCGGATGCGTTAAAAGGCGCACGTCCGGTTTTGAAGACGAGTAGGAGGGGCGACCCTCCTGCTTAGTTTAACAACCGCAAGGACCACATGATGACAGTCTGCAAGCTCGCCCTGGCGAACCTGGCCATGTGGGCTCGTGATCAGTGTTTTCCTGCTTCTTTCGCTCATGCGACCTGGGCCCGCTTAGCCCCTTTCTTCCAACTTCCCGGAAGTATCACTTCTTCTCGGCATGCGGTGTCTGTGCAACTCTGTCCGTTTAATGATCGACAACACAACCGTGATCTCTCGCTGCTGTGCCAACGCGTCAATGAGAAGCAACTCCATTTGCCTGATGGTCGTCTGCCTCTCTTTTCCATCCGGGAGATAGCTCGTCCCATTCTACATCAGCAGCAACGGCTCAATGCCTGACACCCTGGTAATCACCCACGGAATTCGTTAGAATGGAGTATCTACTCACTCCACATTCACAAAAAGGACTCAGATTTATGCATGATATCCGTATCGAGCGCTGGGCCAAAGCGCTGGTAGAATACTCCCTCTACGTCAAGCCGGGCGACGTTGTGGCGATCAACGCCACGCCGGAGGCCGCTCCGCTTGTCGAGGCCGTTTACCGCGAGGTGCTGCGCGCCGGAGCCCATCCTCTGCCGCAGATCAGCCTGGAGAACCTTGAGGAAATTCTTCTGCGCGAGGGTAGCGATGCGCAACTGACCTGGGCGAACCCCATACAGAATGCGCTGGTCGGAGAGATCAACGCCCGGCTCAGCATCCTATCGAGCAGCAATACAAAAGCATTGAGCAACATTGATCCTGCACGGGGCGCTCTCCGCCGCCAATCGGTGCGCAGGACGTGGCGCACACTGCAGCAGCGGGAGCAGGAGGGCAGTTTCCGCTGGAGCCTGACACTCTATCCCACCGTTGGCTATGCTCAGGATAGCAACATGTCCTTGCACGAGTTCGAGGAGTTCGTCTTCGATGTCTGCCTCCTCAACGATCCCGATCCGGTGGCACGCTGGCGCGAACTGTCCGCGCAGCAGCAGCGGCTCGTGGACTGGCTGATGGGTCATAAACGGGTACACATTCTGGGCGAGGGGACCGATCTGGCGCTCTCGATCGAGGGGCGCATCTTTATCAATAGCGACGGCAAGCGCAACTTTCCCAGCGGCGAGTTCTTCACCGGTCCGGTCGAGGATAGCGCGAACGGCGTCATCCAATACGATATTCCTTCGACGTACGATGGGCGCGCCGTTGACGGCATACGGCTGGTCTTCCACGATGGTCGTGTGACCGAGGCCAGCGCGCGCCAGGGGCAGGACTATCTCCTACGGATGCTGGAACTGGACGAGGGCGCGCGCTACCTCGGCGAGTTCGCCTTCGGCAACAATATGCGCGTCACGCGCGGCACCCGCAATATCCTTTTCGACGAGAAGATGGGCGGGACGGTACACCTGGCGCTTGGCAATAGCTATCCTGAGACCGGTGGACTGAACCATTCAGCGCTGCACTGGGATATGATCTGCGATCTGCGCCAGAAGGGCGAGGTATGGGTCGACGATACGCTCTTTTTAAAGGATGGCAAGCTAGTTGTTTAGAGTCAGGTAACGGCTAAACTTGCTAACTCTCCTTGCTATAGCTTAGAATATGAGTACTACACCATTGAACAAGGGTAACTATTCAGTAGGGGTCTGCTGACTCCTCAGCGCCTTCGGCGCTTCGCAAGCGGTTTCGTGTGGTTGGCGAGATGGCGGCGCGCCGCCATCTCGCCAACCACACGAAGACTCGCGCGAGCCGCAGAGCGGCGAGGAGTCAGGAACAAGGATTCTTGAATAGTTACTGATAACCGTCATTTATCATACCCTGGAGGCTTGCGTTGCAGCAGGAACAACCGATTACTTTCGAGACCATTGAAGATGTCCAACGCGCCATGTTTGCGCAGGATTATATCGCGGACCGCAGCCTGGCAACAGCGGTCTTCCTGGCCCTGAAACGACGCAAGCCGCTTCTGCTGGAGGGCGAACCGGGTGTCGGTAAGACGGAGGTCGCCAAGGTGCTGGCGGCGTTGCTCGGGACACGCCTGATCCGCCTGCAATGCTATGAAGGCATCGATATCAATACAGCCGTCTATGAATGGAACTACACACGCCAGATGCTGCACATCCGCATGCTGGAGGCGAACAGCACCGATCGCCAGGAGGAGCTGAAGGAGATCTTTGGACGCGACTTCCTGATCGAGCGCCCGCTGCTACAGGCTATTGATCCCACTAATAGCAAGGCGCCCGTACTGCTCATCGACGAACTGGACCGCAGCGACGAGGAGTTCGAGGCGTACCTGCTCGAATTGCTCTCCGATTTCCAGATCACCATCCCCGAGATCGGTACGATCCGCGCACAGGAGCCGCCGTTCGTGATCATCACGTCCAACCGTACGCGCGAGATTCACGACGCGTTGCGGCGGCGCTGCCTCTACTACTGGATCGACTTCCCGACGCTGGAGAAGGAATTCTCGATCGTCATGGCGCGCATGCCCGGCGTCCCCGAACGGCTGGCGAGGCAGGTCTGCACCTTCGTACGCGAACTGCGCAGCGTCGATCTCTACAAAGCGCCCGGCGTCGCCGAGACGCTGGACTGGATCGGCTCCCTACTGGCCCTGCGCCAGCTCGATCTCGTCGAGGGCCCCGTGCGCGATTCGCTCGGTGCGCTGCTGAAATACCAGGATGATGTGCTGCGCGTGGGCGGCAATGATCTGGGCAAGCTGATCCAGAAAGTGCGGGGAGCATCCTGACCTATGAACGCACAGCCTGAGGATAACGGCGCACACAAGACGACCCTGGAGATGCGACCGCTCGACATTGAGCGGGGTGAGCGCCTGCTCTTTCGCCTGACCGAATTCGGACGCATTCTCTGGGAAACGGGCATCAACGTCGGACCAGGACAGATGCTGGACCTCGCGGAGACGCTGAGCTACGTCGATCTGACCAGCAAAGAGGAGTTCTACGATGCGCTCAAGTGCTGCCTGCTGACGAAACACGAGCAGGAGCCTATCTTCAACCAGATGTTCGAGTACTACTGGTTCGTCCGCGACAAACCGGATAAGAAGAAAGACGATAAAAAGGGAGCGGCCAGGCGCCAGGAGCGCCAACTGCGCCTGCCGCCCTCCGAACGCAAGCGCCTGGCCGAGCACATGAACAGCAGCGAGTTGAAGAAAGAGACCCACACCGAACTGCGCCAGAACAACAAGCGCCGCGCACAGGACGACGATCAGCGCAACGACGACATGGGCAAGCCACAGGGAACGGCCTATACCGCCATCGAGTACCTGCGCAAGAAGGATTTCGAGAACTTCACCTGGGAGGAGGTGCAGGAGGCCAAAAGGTTGATGGCCGAGATGCGCTGGCACCTGGGTATGCGACCGACGCGCCGTAAAGCGCCCGCGAAGAAGGGTTCATATCCCGATATGCGCCGCATCGTGCGCCGCAACCTGAAGTATGGCGCGGAACTGATCGAATTGACGTGGCGCAAAACAAAGGCCAAACCGCGCCCGCTGGTCATCATCTGCGACATTAGCGGCTCCATGAGCCTCTATTCGCGCCTGCTACTGCACTTCGTGCACACCATCTCCAATGGCCTGATGAACGTCGAAGCCTTCGTCTTCGGCACCCGGCTCACGCGCATCACGCGCCAGTTGAAAAGGCGCGATGTCGACGATGCCGTGCGCGACGTGTCCAAATCAGTCCAGGACTGGTCGGGCGGCACACGTATCGGCGACGCGCTGCACTTCTTCAACCACCACTGGGCGAAACGCGTCCTGGGGCGCGGCGCAGTCGTGCTGATCATCAGCGATGGCTGGGACCGTGGCGAGTCCGATGTGCTAGGCGTCGAGATGGACCGCCTGCAGCACAGTTGCCACCGCCTCATCTGGCTCAATCCCTTGCTTGGCTCGCCCGACTACCGACCGTTGACGATCGGTATGAAAACGGCCCTGCCCTTTATCGATAATTTCTTGCCTGTCCATAACCTCGATAGCCTGATCAGCCTGGGCAACCTGCTCTCCAGTATCGACGATAGCAGGCCGGAACGCAGTCCCGCCGCCCGGCGCAAAGCGGTCGAGGCGTGGAGCAAGCGAAAACCTTAGTACCAACAAAACTATAAGAAATATCCGTTTCTCTATCCTGGAAGAAAGGATGCAAACACATGCGTGACGTATTACCCGATATCGAGAAATGGCGTACCAACGGAGAACGGGTCGCGCTGGCGACCGTCGTGAGCATGGCGGGCTCGGCCCCACGCAAACCCGGTGCCAAACTGGCGGTGAGCGAAAAAGGCGAACTCTCGGGCTCGGTCAGCGGCGGCTGCGTTGAGCCGGCAGTCGTGCAGGCCGCCATGGAAGTCATGAAGAGCGGGAAGCCGCAGATGCTCGAATTTGGCATCACCGAAGAGCAGAACATTGAGCAGATCGGGCTCGCCTGTGGCGGCACGATCCATGTCTTCGTCGAGCGCCTCGATTGGTGACGCTTGTGGGGAATGTCGTGGGAGTCGGTTCCCACGGCTCCCAGGGCGCGCCATCCCGTTGTTTCGTCGCCTTCACTTCCAGAGAGCGTTTATGCAAAGAGGAGTTTAGAGATGAGCGAACTATACGAAGAACTCAAAGATCTGTTGGGCAAAGAAAAGGGTGTCGCGCTGGCAACGGTGGTGCGAGGGCCAGAGCATGTCGGTGCCAAACTCCTCGTGTTCCCCGATGGGACGACGCACGGCACGCTTGGCAGCAAGGAGCTCGACGAACGGGTCCGCGTAGATGCCGAGCGCGCCATCTGGAGCTCCGACGCGAATACACATACCTATCAGGTCGCGACTCAGCCCTTCGACGTCTTCATCGAAGGCTTCCCACCTCTGCCTGTGCTCATTATAGTCGGCGCCGGACACATCGCGATCCCGCTGACTACCTTTGCGAAAACCCTCGACTACCGCGTGGTAGTGATCGACGCGCGCGCCGCCTTCGCCACGCGCGAACGCTTTCCCCATGCCGACGAGCTCATCGTCGCGTGGCCCGACGAGGTATTGGAGAAGATGGACATCAATCCGTCCACCTCTATAGCGGTCTTGACGCACGATCCGAAGTTCGATGAGCCCACGTTGAAGGTCGTGCTCTCGCGGCGCGCTGGCTACGTCGGTGCTATCGGCAGTCGCAAAACAGGCGAGGAACGCGCGGAACGCCTCAAGCAACAGGGTCTGACGGATGAGCAGGTCGGACGCATTCATGGTCCCATCGGACTGAGTATCGGGGCCACCACGCCCGAAGAGATCGCCCTGGCAATTATGGCTGAGATCGTCGCCCAGCGCCATGGCAAAGTCGAAACACTCGCCTGAACCAAAAATATCCATCTGTAACTTCTGGTACTCTCAAACGTTTGAATACTATGGACTACCTGTACAGTTATCGATATAATGGGTATCAGGATAGCAAGTGTATAACGAGTGTCAGGCTGCTTCATATTCTTTGAAAGCGCTTTTTCAGAAAAGGATACTCAATGTCAGATCAATACTATAATAGCTACGATCCGACTGAGCCGCTTCATCCGGAAGGGCAGCGTCCACCGGAGCAGGGCAAGTTCGTTGTAGGCAATTTTCAAAATACACCTGACTCATCTTCAAGGCGACCTTATCAAAATCCAGTGCAGCCCCCCTGGGGGCAGGGCTATCCACAGAGGCAGCCCAATCAGCTACAGGATACCATCTATCCACAGCCGGGAAGACAGCAGGTTCCGCCGCCAACTTCGTATCCCAACGACAATAGATATCAGCAATACCCAAACTACCCACAGCCCGGACAGATGGGCAATAGACCGGGGCTTCCACCGAAGCGACGCAGACGTGGCAAAGGCTGCCTGATCACCAGCGTAGTGCTACTCATTCTCGTCGCCGCGCTGGTCATTGGGGGCATCGTCACCTCACAGCGTGTCCTGGCCTTTGGCTCCGCCATCTCGCCCCAGGCACCGCTCAGCTCCCAGCTCGATATGAGCACCAATGACCGCACGAATCTGCTGGTGATGGGCTATGGCGGTACAGGCCACGACGGCGCCTACCTGACCGACTCGGATATGGTCATCAGTACACTGCCACAGAGCCACCATACCTCCCTGATCTCCGTGCCACGCGACCTGTTGGTGCAGTATCCACCCAACTCCGGACAATACACCAAGCTGAACGCCGTTTACACATTGGCATCTAACGGCAATGCGCATCGTGTAGCAGGCGGCGATGCGGTGGCAGCCAAGATCTCGCTCGTCACCGGGCTGAATGTCAAGTATTGGATGACGATCAACTTCACCGGCTTCCGCGACTTGATCAACGCCATTGGAGGCATCGATGTGAACGTAATGCAACCTTTCAATGCCTGCTACCCAAAGAACGACGACCCCAACGTCAATGCATCCTGGATCAAGGTCCAGTTCAACAAGGGTGTGCAGCATATGAACGGCGAAACAGCTATTCGTTACGCACGCGCACGCGAGCCGCTTGCAGTTTGCGGCATGGGTAACTCTGAGAATCTTGCTCAGTTGACGGACTTCGCGCGCTCTCAGCGCCAGCAGGATATCATGAAAGCGGCGCTCGCCAGGGTCAAGCAGGTATCCACGTGGCCCAGCTTCTTCAATGCGTTAACCGCGCTGCAAAAAACAATTTACACCAACCTGTCCCTGTCCGACCTGGCGCGGTTTGTGCTGGCGATGGACCTGAATGATCCCAAAACGCCGCATATCGGCCTGACCAATGGCAACGTGCTACAGGACGCAAACCTGAGCGACGGCACGTACGTCCTGGAACCACAGGGCGGCGATTGGACCCAGATTCCAAAATATATCAACCAGCGTTTATACAATTAAGCAATCGAGGAGAAGAGGAATGTAGCAGATGCCAGACAGAATGCAAAATGTGCATAGACACGTCGGTGATGTCTACCTGATCGGTCAGGTCATCAAGATAGGGCAGCAGCTTAGCACCTATACGGCGTACAATCGTAACACAAACGACGTTGTGGGACTCTATGTACTTGAACTTCCCCCTGGCATGACTCAGCAAGCGGCGCTGCAACTGCTACAGCCATTGGAGCGCCGCCGCGCGCTCCAATCTCCTCACGTATTGCGCATCCACGACTACGGGCTCGACGGCATGCGCATTTACATAGCAACTGACCCTCCCCGTGGTATCACCTTGCAGCAGGTCATGGATAGCGAGAACATCGACACCAGTCGCGCCTTTGACATGATTAAGCAACTGGCAACCGGCCTACAGCTCTTCCATAAGCAAGGTATGGTGGGCCTCGACCTGCGCCCACAGCGTATAACCGTCGATACCGTGGGCATCGATGATCGCATCCAGATCGACGATATCGGGCTACGCGCACTGCTCAAGGCTCTCGGCGATGTCAGCAATCAGCCTGACGACGATCCTGGCTTCTTCGATCCGCGCTACGCGGCGCCAGAGCACATACAGGGCAGCCAGATCGGTCCCGCGAGCGACGTCTATCAGT
This sequence comes from Ktedonobacteraceae bacterium, assembly GCA_034438015.1. GTDB lineage: Bacteria > Chloroflexota > Ktedonobacteria > Ktedonobacterales > Ktedonobacteraceae > JACDAE01. The sequence continues at coordinate 7,567 of DAOTTD010000095.1, forward strand.
TGGGCCTGCTCCTATACACACTTATCACGGGACGGGTCCCCTTCGTTGGACAGAACCAGGCCGAGACAGGTGTGATGCAAACGCACAGCCCGGTACCGCGTATGAGCCAGTTCAATCACGAGACGCCCCTGGCCTTCCAGGAGATCGTCGAGCGTGCCCTGGCCAAAGACCCGGCGCAGCGCTTCCCCGATGCAGGCGCCATGCTGGTGGCGCTGCAACAGGTACAGCTCCCTCCATCACCAGTTCAGCGCCAGGCCGCGCTTCAACAGAGCGGCAAAATGCCAACGGTCGCCGCAACAAACGAGATGCCAGAGATAGATACCACTGTTATCAAAAGCCTGGCCGACAATGAAGAGCTCGTGCAGGCGGCCAGGTCAGAAAAGGCAGAAGCCGAGGTCTACGCCTATCTGAGTTATGAGCAAGAGGGTAAGGAGCTTCAGCGCCTGGTCATAACGCAGAAGAGCGTCATCGTTGGTCGCAGCGATCCCAAGCGAGATTTCACTCCCGATATCGACCTGAGCCAGCTCGATCCCAAAAAGACCGTATCGCGGCAACACGCGCGCATCCGCTTCGAAGAGACCTTCTTCTCCATCGAGGATCTCAAAAGTCGCAACAAGACACGCGTGGGTGAACTTCCGCTAGATCCACTCAAGCCTGAACTGCTGCGACATGGAGATGTCGTCCACTTCGGCAGCGTGCGTGTGCGCTTCGGTATCCCAGGCAAGGGAGCGCTGCCAGAGGTCAAAAACCAGAAACACTAGATGGGGCGTTCAGTATCCTTTCGTCTTCGCAATTGCAATAAGATCGGCGAGCAAGCCCTGACCCGTCTGCTGGCGGCCCGCTCCTGGACCGATAACGGTCACGTCGGAGAGCGTATCCGTCTCGAAGGTGATAGCGTTCATCACGCCCTCCACCCGCGCCAGAGGATCGCTGAGGGGCAGCGCCAATGGCTCGACGCGTACATCAAGGGGACATTCGCTCAGGTCCGCAGCGGCCTTCAACGAGGCGACCAGCTTGACGCGTTTTCCCTCTCGGGCAGCTTTGTGTATCTGTTCTTTTGTGATTGCGGTAATGCCCTGCCGCACGACCTGATCGGGAGCCAGCGAGTGACCAAACACCAGCGCCGATAGAATAAGCGCCTTCGCCACCACATCGTAGCCCTCGACATCAGCGGTCGGATCGGCCTCCGCGTAGCCCTGGGCCTGCGCCTCGGCCAGCACCTCACCGTAGTCGCGACCGCTCGCCATGGCGGTGAGGATATAGTTCGTGGTGCCATTGAGGATGCCGCGTATCGCACGCACCCTGGCGCCGGCCATCCCCTCAAGGACGGTGCTGAGCACAGGCGTACCGGCCATCACGCTGGATTCCATGCGCAGTTGTACATTGTGCTGGCGCGCCAGAGTGAAGAGCTCGATCGCCGCCAGGGCACCTGGTCCCTTATTAGCCGTGATCACATGCATGCCATGCGCAAGCGCGCTGCGAATATGACTGATACCTGGTTCGGCGTCGCGCAGATTCGTACCCGTCACCTCGGCCAGCACCTCACCGCCGCTGGCACGCAGGCCCTCCAGTGTATTGTCCCACTGCTGCACGCCTGGATGGTCCGTAAGCGCTTTCCGCCTGGCAGCCAGTTCTAACAACGTAGGAATATCCAGACCATCTTCGCGATAAATAAAGCCATGCCGCGAGTTCGCCACGCTCACCAGCTTCACCTCGAAGCCGAAGCGCTCACGCAAGAGATCGTGTTTCGTCGCCAGCAGTTCCGCGAAGCCCTGCCCCACGACGCCGAAGCCAATGATGGAGAGGCGAAGCTGTTTCATGGTCACACCCCTATATCCAGGATAACTTAAAACGATCGAGGACGCGTTTCACCGGCCCCAGTTCCTCAATACCAAGCAGGCGCGCGCCACGAATATACACAATCAGGGCAACAAATATCTCTACCATCAGCTTGAACATCGCCGCGAGAGTACCAGGCACACCCAGTGCCGGAGTCCGCGTCGTGTCCAGGAAAGGAATATGGTCCAGGACAAAGCGTACGAGCAGCACGCAAAGCCCCATAACGATGGCGGCCAGCACGACACGCGCGATAAAGATACCGATCTCACGTACCGGCAGGCCCACGCGCTGGTGCAGCAGCCAGTACAGCACAGCCGCCTCCAACAGGGCCGCGATGGAAGTGGAGAAGGCCAGCGCGCCCATCCCCCATTGCACGCCCCAGACGGCAACATCAATGAGTATCAGGCTGAGCGCAATCTTGAGCACAAACTGGGCCACGCTCACAATAACCGGCGTCCTGCTATCGCGCAGAGCATAAAAAGAGCGTGTCAGAATCTCAACCGACGATAGGCCAGCCAGTCCTAAAGCGAAGAACGCCAGCGGAACTGCCGTGGACTCCGCCATACTCAGGCTAAAATGACCGTGCTGCAACAATACCTGAATGATCGGCAGGCCCACAACGATCAAGCCAATACTCGAAGGGATCGACATAAAGAGGATACTGCGCAGCGTCTCCATGATTGTGCCGCGCACACGATCCATGCGGCCCCGCGCCACGTTCTCGGCCAGCGTCGGAAAGGCAGCCGTAGAGACGGCCATACCGAAGATGCCCAGCGGGAGGAGCACCAGTTGCAGGGCCTGGTAGTACTGGGTGATCAGACCGGCGATGCCAGCGGCACCCACCAGGACCACCATAAGCTGGATCAGCGCCCGGTCCACAAACGTCGAGAAATAGAGCATGGCGGCGTTGATGACGCGCGGGACCATCTGATGCCCGATCTGGATCACGCTCGGATGCCGCCAGTCGAACGCTTTGAAATCGTAGCGCATCCCGACCTTCCATAGGCCGGGTATCTGCACACCAATCTGCAACAGGGCACCCAGCACTACTCCCCACGTGGCTGCATAAACCGCCAGTGAATCGTTGTGCTGTCGGCTGAACGCCAGGTACAGGCCCGGCACCAGCCCTATAATCAGGCCCACATTGTACAACACCGTGCCAATGGCGGGCAGGCGGAAATCCTGGCGCGCATTGAGTACAGAGGTGATAATCACGCCCGCGCCCAGGATAATCGACTGTAAGAGCATGATACGCGTCAATGAAGCGATGAGATCGAGTTCGTGCGGGTCGTGCAAGCCTGGATTATAGATGGGTACAAGCTGGCGAGCAAAGATAATCGCGATCAGGGCGAGGGCCATCATGACAGCGATGGCGAGATTGAGCGCGGAACTGGCGATATGCCAGGCGGTTTTCTCGTCGTGATCACTGACGATATGCTTTGTGAAGACCGGGATAAATGCCGAGCTGAGCGCGCCGCCGGCTACGATATTGAAGATCAGATCAGGGACAAGGAAAGCCTGCACATAAGCATCGGACGTCACACTCGTTCCAAAGACAAAAGCAAACATCGAGGTGCGCACCAATCCCAACACACGGCTCGCCACGAACGCAATCGTTAGGATAATAGTGGCTCTTCCGATGCGCGCCTTCTGGATCATGCCCGTATCTTGAGCTGGCGCGCCGGCTGCCGCGAGCCCATCAACCTTTGGCAGCGGGTGCATCTCTCGCGGCGCTGCAGTCGACGAACGCACGGGCTCTATAAAGGGCGAGAGCTGTTCAGACGGCACAACAGGCGGCTCGCCACCTTCCCACGGAGGCGCGGAAGGCTGCTCAATCGCTCTCATAAACGGCTGTTTTGCTTTTTTTGTGTTCCAGGGGATCAGGCTGGTGATGTCGGGCCCTATGCGCCGCTGCTGGCGGCGCATGCGCTCCTCACGCAACTGTTGCAGGCGCTCTCGACGTAGTTGCGCGATTGGCTGTGATGGCTGGGGAGTATCGAAGTACTGGTACTCCATACCCTGCCCGTAGCCCAGCGAGGTTCCCATATCCTGAATCGGCTGCTGGTACTGCGTTCGTAACGCATTTTGCCGCGCTGCCTGACCGTTTGCCTGCTCTGAATAGGCGGGAGGCTCTACAGGAGACTGCTGCACAGGTGGCGGCTGGGGTATTTGAGGCTGTTCGTATGACCAGAGCGGAAGGTCGCCAGCCGCCTGCTGAGGCGTGCCGCCGTTTGCATCTTCCTGGTCGTACTGCCAGCCGTGATATTCTTGTTGTTCTGGTTTCTCCTGCCTGATGGGAGGAGGCTGCTGTCCTTCGTTTCCCACGTTTTTCTCTAGCAATAGTTATAGTAAATGAGCAATAGATATAAAAATCTTTCTGATGGCATCCCTATCTGTATTGATGATGGTACGGTTCCGTGGCAAAGCATACCATAATTACCCAGATATGGCTAGTACGTCGATGAGAAGTACCCATCCTGAATACAGGTCCGGCACGTGCAACATAGTAAATTCGTCCTGACTCCCGCTCGCACATGCCACAGGAAGCGCGCGGGTGGAGAGGGCCTCCGATATACACTCTGATATACAATACAACACGCAGTTTCAACCGGGCAAGTCTTATGACAATCAGTTTTAGTGATTATCCTCTATTGCTACTGGTTGTATCATGGAGATATCAAGGAACAAACGTCCTGTAAAGCCACCCGCTATCGATAACGTGGAGATAATTTAACGCCTTTGCAATTGACATAGGAGGCAAAGATCGCTACAATCCTTCCATTACTATGATGGAAGACTGTAGGAAATCTTCACTTCGTTCACCGATTAAGACATATCACGCATCCTATGAGGAGTTTTACTAAGAATGAAGCATTTCAATGCCGTTATACTGGCGGGTGGCAGTGGGACGCGACTCTGGCCGCTCAGCACACCAGATTTTCCGAAGCAATTTCTTCCCCTACCTGATGGAAAAAGCATGATTCAGGAGACACTGGCGCGCGTCTCATCACTGACGACGCCTGCGCAGTCCTGGGTAGTGACAGGCCGCAAGATGGCGGACCTCGTGCAAGAACACCTGCCGACCGTACCCGCCGACCATATTTTGCGCGAACCGATTGGACGCAACTCAGCACCTGCGATCGCCTGGGCGGCGGCTACCATTGCGCGTCGCGATCCCGAGGCGGTGATGGCGACGTTCAGCGCCGATGCGGTTATTGCGAATGTCGAGGGTCTGCGTCAGACGCTCGCCCTGGCCTACAAGCTGGCCGAACAGGGACGCCTCGTCACCATCGGCATCAAGCCCACCGCGCCCGAGACCGGCTACGGCTACATCCGCTTCGCCGATAAGATCAGTGAGGGACATGGGCACAAGGCGTTTGCGGCTGAACGCTTCGTAGAGAAGCCGAACCTGGCGACGGCGCAGGGCTATCTCCACGATGGCCATTATGTCTGGAACGCGGGCATCTTTATCTGGAAAGTAGAGACGATTCTGGCGGAACTGCATGAGCATCTACCCGAGGTTGCGCGCAAAGTGAACGCCATCGCCGAGTCCGTCGGCACTGCCCAGGAACAGAGCACGCTCGACGAGCTCTGGCCCACGATTCAGGCTATTTCTATCGATTACGGCATCCTGGAGAAAACGAAGAATCTGGTGGTCATCCCCGCAGACCTGGGCTGGAACGATGTGGGCAACTGGGAGCAGTACGGGGCGCTCTTTCCGGCCAATGAGCAGGGCATACGCGGCGTCGGCGATCATGAAGGACTGGGCAGCCAGAACATCGTGGTATACAACAATACGCCGCGCACGATCTTCACTATCGGTGTGGAGGATCTTATCGTTGTCGAGATGGCCGACACCACGGTGATCTGCCATAAAGATTCTGTGCAGCGCGTTAAAGAACTGGCGGAACGGCAGCAGAAGAAAGGTTGATTGTTAAGGATGCGTCGAGCCATCGGGCAGAATGGTTCCGGCAAGCGATTTCGCCTTTGCCAGTTGATCACTGGTCAGGCCGACCGCATCCTTCAGGTTGGCACCGCTCAGATCAGCGCCCGTCAGATCAACGTTGTGCATATCGGTCGCGCCCAGGTCCGCGCCATGCAGATTGGTTCCACTCAGGTCCGCGAACAGGAGCGTTGCAAAGCTCAGGTTAATGCCTTGCATATTGGCACCATGCAGATCGACGCCCGAAAGATAGGTATCGCGCAGATCCAGGTTCTGTAGATGGGCGTTTGTGACATCGACCTCGCGCATGCTGATGATATGAAAATCATTATTGATCAAGTTCGTGTCGTAGAGGAAACGCATCAGGAGCGCTTTGGAGTCGGGATTCAGTTGCCGAAAAATGGTCAGGGTGCGTATCTGCGCGACCTGTCGTACCGGGCTGATCGTTTGCGCTTTCAGCAGATTATCGTGGAGCATCATATCCGCGATCTGGTCCTGGTAGTTCGCCAGGAGCGCGTTCTGCTGCTGTTGGGCGGCGATCTGCATGGCGGTAGCGCGCTGCTGCTGCATGAGTTGCTGATTATCTTGATTCTGCTGTACGCTCAACCAGAGTATGCCAGCAAGCAGTATGACAGGGACCAGAAGCAACTGCAGCCAGTCCCAGGGCGTCCTTGCCGGGCTAGCTTTTGTCGTCGGCGTAGTTTTGTTCGCCTGTTCTTCAATGGTCTCTGTCATAAATGCCTCCTGAGAGCTTACTATTGCTCTGTGTCTATTCAGGTCCTCACCAGTAGGGATGGGGCTGGCCCCCATCCGGCTCGGGGAGCGCGATCAGGCTCGGGAGCAGGGTTCTGGGGAACCGGGTGGGGGCCAGCCCCATCCCTACTCAAGGAACGTTCTTGTCTGGGCCACACCACCCGGCAGGAAAACGCCGTTTTCTGAAGAGATAACATTGCTCCTCATGCATTTTATCACGAAGGCCCAGACGATGATTTAGCTCTTTTTCGGATGCTCGGCAAAAAAGCGCATCATTGCAGCAGAAGCATCCGGCCCCCGTGGATCAGTATATGATCCGCTGGAACTTCCTCCTGACCAGGCATGACCGGCCTGATGAATGACCCACTTCTCAGCAACAGTGCGGCCAGCGACATCTGTGTAAATTTCGCGCGTATAGGCATGCCCCCCTGCCACCTGGCCTGGTACTGCCGACGCCCGTACCGAGCGAGAGCTATTCCGATTGGGAACCGCCTGAAGCCATTGGTCGAGCATACGATCGGCATTGAGCGGGGAGACGGTCGTATCACGATCGCCATGAAAGATGATGATGGGGATCGCCTCACGCAGAGGACGTACATCCGTGGTCGCGCCTTGCAGCATCACTTTAAGCGCGGACGGAAGGTCCTGGGCCGCTCCATAGCCTATCCCCGAATGTACGCCGACGGCGGCATACAGGTCGGGATACGTTGCAGCCATGATCGCGGCCATCGCGCCGCCCGACGAGAGTCCAGCAACATAGACCCGGTTGGCATCGACGGGGTAGTTGCTCATAATCTGCCGCGTGATGCCCGCAATAAGAGACGGCTCGCCCGCGCCGCGCTGCTGATCGGCGGGCTGGAACCAGTTCCAACACTTCGAGCCGTTGGCAGGCTGCGCCTGCTCGGGATAAGCAACGAAACACAGTTCTTTTTCCGCCAGCATGTTCATGCGCGTACCACTGGCAAAGTCCACAGAAGACTGGGTGCAGCCGTGAAGCATGATGAGCAGGGGAAGCGGCTGCCCGGTATAGCGGCTGGGAATGTATAGTTTGTAGGTGCGCTTTCCAGCCTTGCCGGTATATACACCATCGATAAATTGTCCGCTCGTGCGGTCTACCTGATCAGCGCGCACAGTGCTATCTGCTGAGGGATCATACTTACGCGCGGGTCGCGGCCCTATGTCAGGAAAAGCGACGCCCGGTGGCATAGTAGGACGTGCTCCGAGTGGTGGAACGGGCAGGCTCTTCCAGAAAGTGGGGCTCTCTGCCGGCTCCGTCGCTGTTGGCGTTGGCGGAGTATCATCCACAACATGGAATTCAGCATCGATAGTAGTATCATCGGGCGTCACAGTGGTTCCGTTGGCGGGAAACGCGCCCTGTACCGTTTGTTGAATTAAAGCGGTCGCCTCGGCGATTCGCCCTGCGCGTATTAAGCGCATAGCTTCGGCCATCCCTGCCTGCATACGATCATTCATCCTGTAATGCTCCGTTTCGTGTGGCATGTGTGCCCATGATAGGGGTCAACTTCACAATCAATGTATGCGGGCCGCTAGAGCTGCCTTGACCGCTGGACTCGCGCGAAAGGCACCAAGCACGACAACTGCATCGATGGTCGCCAGGGCCAGTTCGGGAGTGACATCATCGGCGATACTCGCCAAACCTAGCACATTGATCTGCAACTTTTCGCCCGCAGCACGCACCAGTTCCAGGTCGTGACGGGTGTAGTACTGCACACCGAGGACCAGCGTTTTACGGGCGACGGTCCGTTTGACCTCCTCCGCGTGGACCGTGAGCTGATTGCGAATCGCGGTGCGGATAAAGTCTGTACGGTTGGCATAGAAGCCCTCCTGCACCAATAAGTCGACCTGCCCTAGATCTACCGGTCCCAGGTTGATTGTGATTTTCTCAGTTTTTTCTAAATCAGTCATTTTACCATCCCCTCACCATCTACTGAGATGGTACACGGAAGGAGCATGCCTTGTCAAGGGGGTGAAACATTGAAGCATTATTTCGCGCGTCGCAGGGCTACAATCGGGTCGAGGCGCGAGGCGCGGATCGCCGGATACAGGCCAAACACGACACCAACTATTGAAGAGACCACGAATGGCAGTATAAGCGTCGTCGGGGTGATGACGAGAGGGACAGTTACGCCACCGGAGCTACTACTCGCGATTGCGCTTATAAGCACCCCGACCACCAGCCAGCCGATGAATATGCCCAGCAACATTCCGATGAGGCCACCCAGCAGGCATAAGAAGAGGGCCTCCGTGAGAAATTGATTACGGATGTCGCGGCGGCGCGCTCCTACAGAGAGACGAATGCCGATCTCGCGCGTGCGCTCTGTGACCGAGACGAGCATAATGTTCATGATGCCGACGCCGCCAACGGTCAGTGAAATGGCTGCCAGGCCCGATAGAAGCAGTGATAACGTCTGCGTGATCTGGTCTGATTGCTGCAAGAGCTGGGCCGAGGTCTGCGTCTGAAAGTCGTCGGGAGTGCCACGCGGAATTTGATGGTTGAACTCTAGAGCCAGGGTAGCGGCCTGGACGACCTCGTCGACGTTCTGGGCATTATCGACCTGCGCATAGATCTCAGGAAAGTAATTGCTATTCGTCAGGCGCTGCTGCACGGCCAGGTAAGGGATGAAGATGGCATCATCCTGCCCAAAGCCGCCTTTAGGCGCCAGCACGCCCACGACGCGAAAGAGCTGAGTACCGATACGTATCTGCTTTCCGACTGGCTCTACGCCTGAAGCTCCGAAGAGATTGCGCATCACCGTATCGCCCAGGACGGCGACCGGTTGCCCATCGGCATTCTGGGCCGAGGAAAACCAGAGCCCATCCGCCAGTTGCCAGCCCTGAATGGTCTGGAAATCTGTGTTCACTCCCTGAATGCCAGTGGTACGCCAGTTCTGATTCCCATAGATAACCTGTCCGCCAGTGCGTATCACGGGACTGATCGCCTCCACGTGAGGGAGGCCCCCCAGCACTTGCAGGTCACGGAGCGTGAGAGAGGGATGCGTCTGCCGCAGCCGTGTTACCCTGGTCGTTGCCGGTGAGCCGCTAAAGAAGACCGTGTTGACACCCTGACTGGCGATAAGGTTCTGGAAAAAGCCCCCTACGCCCTGTGCCAGCGTGAGCGCACCGATGACAGCGGCCACGCCAATAACGATACCCAGGAGCGTCAAAAATGAGCGCGTGCGGTTGATCCCGATAGCTTCCCAGGCGGTGCTGAAGTTTGCGCCGGTAAAGCTTCCTTGGTTGCCCCTGACCCGGAGCTCCTGCAATAAGCTCGTCAGAGAGGTACCCTGTGTAGAGAGTCCATTGAATGAGGATGGTGGTCCTAGCACAAGCCTGTTTGCACGTAGTCGCGATTTTGATTGACTCATCTCGGTTTCATCTCCTCATTCTTCGGTACGCAGGGCCTCGATAGGGTCGAGGCGTGAGGCTCGTATCGCAGGATAGAGACCAAAGGCGATAGCGATGCCAGTTGAGACGGCAAACGGCAATATAAGCGTGACCGGCGTCACCACAAAGGGCAACTGGCTGGCCCGCGTCACCGCCCCACCAATAAGCAGACCAAGCAGTAAGCCAACGATACCGCCAATGAGGCAGAGCATGATCGCCTCAATCAAAAACTGGTTACGGATATCACGCCGACGGGCCCCTAGAGACATGCGAATACCGATCTCCCAGGTGCGCTCCACGACCGAGACGAGCATGATATTCATGATACCGATGCCGCCTACGGTCAGCGAAATGGCGGCGATACCCACGAGCAGCGCCGTTAAGATATCAGTTCCCGCGCCTGCCCGTTGCAGGAATTGCGTAAAGGTCATCACCGTAAAGTCATCGGTCGCGCCTGGCTGGATATGATGGTTTTGACGCAGAATAGTGGTAATGGCCTGCGCGGTCTGGTTCACATCATTCGTCGAATCGGCCTGGGCCTGAATCTGATCGACGGTGGGAAGGTTCTTCAGGCGGAGCTGCGCCGTTTTGAGGGGCACATATATCACGTCGTCCTGGCTAAAACTGCCTCCCTGGGGAATCAGCGTCCCTTCGACGCGGAAGATCCCGCTACCAATACGGATCGACTGCCCGATCGGATTGACGCCCGTGGCATCGAAGAGATTGTGCGTCACCGTGTCGCCCAGGACGGCGACCGCCCCTCCATTATTCTCGTCAGTGGAGCTAAACCAGGTACCCTGCGCCATCTGCAGGTTCTGAATGGTCTGATAATCCGTAGCCACGCCCTCGACCTGCGTCGTCCAGTTCTGATTCCCGAATACCGCCTGGCTACTTACTGTGATGATGGGGCTGACTGCGGCAAGGTGAGGGATATGCGCAATGGATTGAGCATCACGCGGAGTCAGGGTGCTGGGCGCGCTGGTGCCTTGAGAGATGGCATCTTTATTGGAATTGCCCGAAGAGATGATAATCGCGCTCCCCAGTTGGGCGAGCTGGTTGTTGACGTACGCATTGACCCCCTGGGTCAAGGTCAGCGCCGCGATCACAGCGGCCACACCGATAAAGATACCCAGTGCGGTCAAAAACGAGCGCCCACGGTTCGCCCACAACGCCTCCAACGCGCTTCCCAGATTGGCCCCGAACTCACTGCCTCTCCTGCGCCGGTGCACGCGTAACTCTGTAAGCACATTCTTGAGAGAAGATGTCTGCACGGCGCTAGTTGGCGCAACTTCCATATCGGTAAGAAAGGATGCTGGCCGTTGTATCTGCGGCGGTTTATTCCTCACGGAGTCTCCTCCTCTACCACCACCCCGTGCTCGGAGTTCAACTTCTCCCACTCCTCCGCAGCTGAGCGCGGAGAGGACACCGGCTCGTCGCGCACAATCTCACCATCGAGGAACGCCACCTGTCGCTTCGCGTACTGTGCAACATTGGCGTCGTGCGTCACAAGAACAATGGTCAGGCCCTGCTCATTCAGAGCCTGCAATATGCCCATGATCTCTATACTGGTATGGCTATCCAGATTGCCCGTGGGCTCATCCGCGAGCAACAACGCCGGACCGTTGATAAGGGCTCTGGCGATGGCAACACGCTGCTGTTGACCGCCAGAAAGCTCCGAAGGCTTGTGATTGATACGGCCTCCCAGTCCGACCAGATCTAGCACTTTGCTCGCCCGGATATCTCGTTCCCGCCTGGATAGGCCCGCGTAGACCATCGGCAGGCTGACGTTGCGCAGAGCGGTCGCACGTCCAAGCAGGTTGAAGCCCTGGAACACAAAGCCGATGAGTTGATTTCGTATACTGGCAAGCCTATCGCTCGACAGGCTGCTCACCAGATTGCCCGCCAGCCAGTACTCACCCGAAGTTGGACGGTCCAGGCAGCCAAGCAGATTCATAAAGGTCGACTTTCCCGACCCCGATGGTCCCATGATCGCCACAAACTCGCCCGGATAGACATCCAGTGAGATGCCACGCAATGCTGGAACGCTCGTCTTTCCTCCCAGTATATAGGTCTTCGTCAGGTTATGTACCGAAATCACCGGCTCTGGTCTGTCATCTTCCGCTTGCTCCATAATGGCGGCCAGCGTCATATCATTTCGCCCTGGCTTATCCTCGTCTTTATCTTCCATGCTAGATCTCTCTACCTTTGCTTTACGCGTGCAGAATTGCACGCGTAAAGCAAAACAGCTAAGCCCCTGAGGCTACTAATACTCGCATCACCCGGTTGTGGTAGTACGCTGTCCTCCTGAAGAGGTACTGGCTCCTGTTATAATGGTATCATTGGTTGTAAGACCGTCTAATACCTCATACTGCGTTCCATCGGTCAGCCCCAGGACAACAGGTTTCGCCACCACATGACCGTTCACATACTCAAGCACAAAGGCTGGTGTGGGACCCTGCGAGACAATCCCTTGCTGACCCAGGAGCGTATTCATCATCTGGCGCGCCTGGTTGAGGGCCGCTGCCGCCGCTTGCGGCGTGATGAGCTGCGGCACACCCGACGTTGTGCTGCCACTACTGGCCAGGCGCGCAAAGTTTATCGCATTGACCGGAATCAACAGCACGCCGATATGCTGAATGGTCGTGATCGTTACATTCGCCGTCATGCCCGACAACAATGTCGCGCCTTTCAGGCTGCTACTGTCGATATTTATATACACCGGAAAAGTGACCACATTCGACGTATTCTGCCCGTTAGGAGAGATCGAGTCCACGGTGCCGGTGAATTGCTGCGAGCCATAGGCATTGACGGTGAACTGCACGGGATCACCCGGTTTGATGTTTGCCGTGTCCGTTTCATTGACATTGGCCACCACCTGTATGGTTGAAGGATCGATCAGTTGGATAAAGGTGGTACCGGCTGCGGCAGAAGCAGTGCCACTGCTGGCCGTCGCTGGGATGCCGGGCGCTGAACCCACGCTGCCATTGATCACCGAAACGATGCCGTTATGTGGAGCGGTCAGCGTTGCGAAATTCAGATTATGCAGGTCGGCCTGCAGCAGCACTTGCGCGCTCTGCAAGGCCCCCGCGTCCGCCGTGACCATCGCCTGCGATGTACTATTGCTTAATGCCGTGTTAGCGCCGGTGGTATTTATTGTCTGCTGATCGGATGAGACCTTCCCCTGCGCCTGCTGATTGGCTAAGTTTTGAGCGGCCTGCGCGGTGGTCAGCGCCCTCTGATCGGCGTTGACCTTCGCCTGCGCGGCATTATTGTTGGCGTTCGCCGTCGCCTGCGCGGTGGTCAACGCGCTCTGGTCGGCGTCGACCTTCGCCTGCGCGGCATTATTGTTGGCGTTCGCCGTTGCCATTGCCGAGCTTAACGCTCTCTGATCTGCTGTCACCTTCGCCTGCGCCTGGGCAACGCTCTGGTTTGCCATCGCAACCTGCTGGTTATAGGTATTCTCAGCGACTGCCACACAATTGGGGTTAGGTGTAGGTATAACAGGAGGAGTAGCAGGGATAGGAGTAGGGGTACACATGGCGATCGCTTGCGTCTCCGTGGCTTTAGCGGTCGCTATCTGAGCGTTGGCAACGTTCTGCGCGTTGTTTAGAGCCGTCTGGTCGCTATTCAACGTCGCCTGTGCTGCGTTTATGGCTGCCCGGGAAACAGCCTGCGTATTTCTGAGCGCTGTCTCATCATTATTCAGAGTCGTCTGCGCGGCATCTACGGACGCCTGTGAAGCGGCCTGCGTATCGGCAAGCGCCGTCTGGTCGTTCGTGAGCGTTTGCTGATCCTGGGCAACGAGCGCCGCCTGCTGCGCCTGTGTCCTACTGAGGGTGCCCTGATCATTCGATAAGGTGGTCCGGGCCGCGCCAAGATTCGCGCCTCCCACGCCCTCCTGGTTGGCAAGGTTCGTCAGTGCGCTATTGAGCGCGTCCTGGGCATTCTGCACGACTCTTTTCTGCTGGTTATAGGCATCCTGGAGCGAAGTCTTGTCAAGAACGGCCAGCACCTGCCCCTGTGTCACGCGCTGTCCCACCTTGACATTGATGCCAGCAATTCTGCCGCCAGTGCCGATAAATATGAGATTATAGATTGCGCCCTGCAACGGCCCGGTCTCACTGACAGAGAGGGATAGATTTCCGGTAGTGACCGGCTGGGTAGTATAGGTTATCGGCGGCTTGCGTGACAGTATCGGTATGAGCACTGCACCTACAATGATCAGCACCAAAGCAACAATGCCGCCTATAATGACGCCCCGTCTTCTCCACCAGGGGACAGCAGAAGCGAGGGGAGTTGGGGCAAAAGGATTGCGAAAAAGTGCGAAAGTACGCAATTGATGCGTCATGATTTGTCGATACATACAAAGAGACGCTCCTATTCTTCAAAAAATAGAGAAATATTCATTGCCATATGCAAAAAAAGTGATTCTATGGCCTGACCGACCGTCGCAATGAAGAGTAATACACGAACTCTTCTCTTCTACACTGCTTTTTTTATTTTTAGCCTCACAATTCGCTATTATAAACCAACGGCGTAGGAGATACAATAGTATGGTACTAAATAAATTGTAAAGCTAGCTTTATTCTCTCATCTGTGACGACCCGCGCGGCAAAATCGAAGGCCATTGCCTTACGAGTAACGGCATCTGGCCTCCGTTAAACCATCAATGCGTCTTGACGCAACTATACAATACATTCGAGCCACGAAAGCCGATCATACCGCATGTATTATACAAAAAAAATCTCAAGAAGATGGTCTAAATTTGTAAAGGATTTGTAAGATGTTCTAAAAATGCGTCTGAGCGTAACTCTTCAGGTTTCCCTTCCCTGACTCCTCGTGGCCGTTGGCGGGGTTATCACGTATATGTTTATGCGCTTCGCCAGGAACGGCTGAGATATGCAAAGCGCGAAAGAAAATGCTATAATCATCTACGATTGCTCTACAAGTAGAGACGAGTTTCGGCACATTACAAACAGCCCATCTGGTGCCTTGTATTCAAAAGGAGTCCTCGCATGCTCGCCGAACAACCGACCTCAGGCACGCATGGTATGGTTGCAGCCGCTCACTATCTCGCCACTCAGGCGGGTCTACATATTCTCCAGCAGGGTGGTAACGCGGTGGATGCTGCACTGGCGACGAATGTGGCGATGACCGTCGTCTACCCCTCAACCTGCTCCGCCGGTGGCGATATATTTATGCTCATCTGGGAGGCGAAAACACAGCAACTGCACGCGCTGAACGGCAGTGGACGCGCGCCCACAGGTCTGACGCCAGAGTACTTCGCGGCGCGCCGGATGCAACAGATCCCAACGACCGGGCCACTCTCCATCAATGTGCCAGGTGCCGTCGATGGCTGGTTCGAGGCGCTGGGCCGCTTCGGAAGTCTTTCGGCAGAGGAGATCTTCGCGCCGGCCATCGAGTTTGCCGAAGAGGGGGTGCCCGTTACGCCGAAGCTCAGTGGCTGGCTCAAGAGGGCGGCCAGGACGGTGCTGGGTCCCTACGATATGAGCGCCGCTATCTTCTTGCCCGGCGGCAAAGCACCTGGCGCGGGCGATATTCTGCATCAGCCTCACCTGGCGCGCACCTATAAGACACTGGTCAGGGAGGGCCGCGATGCGTTTTATCGCGGCCCGTTAGCGCGCACGATCACACAATACGTGCAACGGATCGGCGGCGTGCTCCGCGTGGAGGATATGGCAGCGCATCACTCCGATTGGGTTCGCCCCATCTCGACACAGTATCGCGACTACGATGTCTATGAGTTCCCACCAAATTCGCAGGGCATCACTGCATTGGAGATGCTCAATATCATTGAGGGCTACGATCTCCGCTCGCTCGGCTATCAGAGCGCCGAGTACCTCCATATCTTGCTTGAGGCGAAAAAGCTGGCCTTCGCGGACCGGGACCGCTACATCTCCGATCCCACGTTCGTCGATATCCCGGTTGAACGCCTGATCAGCAAGGCATATGCGGAGCAGCAGCGCGCGCGCATCAATCTGAAAAGGGCGGCGCGGCAGATCGGACCAGGGCTGGAAAAAGAGGGCGACACTACGTACCTCTGCACCGTCGATCGCGCGGGCAACGTCGTCTCGCTCATTCAGAGCCTCTACAATGGCTTCGGCAGCGGCGTCGTCGGCGGCGATACGGGCGTGCTCCTGCACAACCGTGGCTCATACTTCTCGCTCGATCCCCGACACGTCAACTATCTGCAACCAGGCAAGCGTACGATGCATACGCTCACGCCAGCAATGGTGCTGCGCAGGGACAGACCTGTTATCGTGTTAGGATCAATGGGTGGCGACGCCCAACCACAGATACATGTACAATTGCTCTCTGCTATGATAGACTTTGGGCACAATCCGCAACAGGCGATCTCTGCCCCACGCTGGCGCAGTGGACGTTTCCGCTCCGGCACGGCGGGCGGAGAATTAGAACTGGCGGGACAGGCGGGCATCGACGAGTATCTGGGCACAGCAGTTAGTGAGGCCGTTGTGCTGGAAGGTCGTTTCCCCAGCGGGGTCGCCCTGGCGCTCGATCTGCTCGGCCACCGTATCAGTATTCATGGACCATGGGAGGATGGAATGGGTCATGCACAGGCAATCGTCATTCATCCCGACACACACCTTCTAGCAGGTGCAGCCGATCCGCGCTGCGATGGACTCGCGCTCGGCTGGTAGCACACGCTACCCTCAACGAAGGATACATGCGGATAAGCAGGCATGTATCAGCAGAGGCACGGTCCAGGCCGGATCACGCGTGGTCGGGCCACAGATCTCAACATATACGACACAGTGTGTCTCTATTCTCTATCAGGAAAAGATATTCTTGGACAGAGTGAAAATACGTAGTAAGGAAGGATAAAGAGTATGACAACCCGTCCCTATCGCCCAGGCATTCCAGCGGACATTCTGGCCCTTTCGCATGAACGGGACCTCCTGCGCCGGCGTGGCAACTACGAGCGCGCCGACGAACTGAAACGTCAGATCGAAGATGCCGGCTATGCCGTCAAAGATAATCCCCACGGAGCACACCTGGTCATTTTGCCCGGCATTGAGATCGATGGTAAGCTGTATCACACGGCGCGCCAGGTGCCATCGCTGCTTGATGAGCCCGATACATGCACATTCTCCGTCATTGTCCTGGCGCAGAATAGCTCCGAGCAGGCGCGTCGCTGCGTGGAGAGCGTCTTCCGTTGTGCAGATGAGAGCGCCATCGAGGTTCTACTGATCGACAATGCGTCGCGTGACGGCATCGATCTCTGGGCAGAGGCGCAGACATACCAGGAGCCGCGCCTGCACCTCCTGCGCACGACGCGCACAATGGGCGTGGCCGAGGCATATAACGTCGCGCTGAAACAGAGTCACGGGCGTTACGCTTTGATCCTACAGTGCAGCGTCGAGCTCACAGGCGATATCTTTACTCCGCTTGAAAAGACCTTGATGCAAGACAAGGTGGGTATTACGGGGCCGCGTGGACTGCACACCGAGGATCTGCGCCATTTCGCTGAGAGCAAGCAGGAAGAGGTCGAGGTTATTGATGGACAGTGTATGGCCTTCAGACGCAGTTTGCTCAGGCAGGCAGGCATGTTCGATGAGCGATATCGCTATCCGCACTATATGGATATCGACTTCAACTTCGCACTGCGCGACCAGGGGGTCCAGGTCGTCGTAACGCCAGGCCTCCCCGTCACACATCATGCCGAGGCGCAGAATGCCGCTGCTTCGGACGCGGAGCGTGCACGCCTGGCGAAGCGCAACTTCTATCGCTTCCTGGAGAAATGGGGGGATCGCGACGATCTGCTTCTAGAGCAGAAAGAAGACGATGGGGAGTAGGCCTGCCTTGCGCGGGCCCCTACAAGGCCGTCCACAGATGAATTGTAGCGTACGCACGCCAGGGGCGCCATGCTTCAGCACGCCGGGCGACACTTTTAGTATCGGAGGCAACGCCCTGTTGTTCGAAGGCGCGGCGCAGGCCCAGATCGGTCACAGGGAACGCGTCAGGGTCGCCAAGCGCCCGCATGGCGATGTAAGATGCCGTCCACGCTCCCACGCCGGGAAGTGAGAGCAGGCGCTCTATAGTCTGCTCGCGATCGGCGCCGCGATTGAGTACGAGCCCCTCTTCGACAATGGCACGGGCGAGGGCCTGTAGCGCGTTTATCCGCATCTGCGTAAAGCCCAGCCCCTGTAGATCCGCCTGCATGATCTGCCGCGGCGTGGGAAAGAAGTGCGTAAGCCCTCCCTGCGGTTCAGCGAGTGGCTCTCCGGTCGCTGCTACCAGGCGTCCAAGCAGCGTCCTCGCTCCCCTCACGGAGACCTGCTGCCCCACAATGGCGCGCACCGCCAGCTCAAAGCCGTCGATTGCGCCAGGAATGCGCAGCCCTGGACGAGCCTCCACAAGAGGTGCAAGCACTGGATCCGCGGACAGCACGGTAGCGACCGCCGCCGGATCGGCATCGAGATCGCACAGGTGCCGGCAACGCTGGACGAGCAGGCTGAGGTCGCCCAGGTCGTTGAGCCGTAGATGAATGAGCACAGCATGCATACGAGCAACAGGCTCGATCCCGAGTATCCCTTGCGAGCGTGGGAACGCGACCGTGCGCTGATAACACCCGTTAGTGACCTCCTCGACGCCCGGCAGCGCGCGCCGTGCCAGGAACGCGAACAGGGATTCAGCGTCGAAGGGAGGACGATATTGCAGGCGCAGGGTGAGTCGACCATCACCCGCACCCACCGGTTGTGCACGACGCCGCAGCGCCGATGGAGCGCAGCCGAACGCCTCCTGCATACTGTCATTAAATCGACGAATGCTGGCAAAGCCCGCCGTAAACGCGATATCGGTCAGCGAAAGATGCGTCTGCTCGATGAGCAGGCGCGCCGTCTGAGCGCGTCTGCTGCGAGCCAGAGCAAGCGGGCCGGCCCCAACCTCTGCCACCAGTTCGCGGTGCAGGTGCCGCTCGCTGACCGCCAGACGCTGCGCCAGTCCGGCGACGCCCTCGGCATCTACGACGCCTTCGGCGATCAGGCGCAGGGCGCGCGCCACCAGATCAGCCCGCACATTCCAGTCCGGCGAATCGGGGCTGGCCTCGGGATGACAGCGGCGGCAGGCGCGAAATCCAGCAGCCTCCGCCGCCGCTGCGCAGGGATAGAAGCGCACATTGCGCGACTGCGGGGTTGGCGCGGGACAGATGGGCCGGCAATAGATACCGGTCGAAGTGACCGCCGTAAAGAACCGGCCATCGAAACGCGAGTCGCGGCTGCAGATGGCGCGGTAACACAGGTCAAAATCGGCGTGGATGTTTGCTGTCTTTTCCATACCTGTATCATACACGATACTATGCTTGCAGGCTGGCGGTTTTCGGACATCACCATGAGCACGTCCCTCATGGTGATGTCCGAAAACCGCCAGACGATACTCACTACATAGTTTATCATAGAGACGTGCTCAAGGCGAACACCTTCAGAAAGGAATAGCAGATGAAAACACTACAATTTGATCGGATAGAGTCTCCCATAGGAACAATCCTGCTCGCTGTGGATGATGGACAGTTGTGCACGCTAGATTACGAAGACTACGAGCAGCGCATGATGACTCTGCTTGAGCGGCGCTATGGCCCGGTTCACCTGGTACCAACGACCGACCCCTGTGGTTTCAGTGGTCGCGTTCGAGACTACTTTGCGGGTGACTACTCTGCTCTAGATGCCATTCCCGTGAACACCGGGGGCACCGCCTTTCAACAGCAGGTCTGGTCCGCGCTGCGCTCCATTCCGGTCGGAACCACATTGACGTACAGTGCGCTGGCAGCCAGGGTCGGCAGGCCGACGGCCTACCGCGCGGTTGGAGGGACCAACGCCCTCAATCCGGTGGCGATTGTGCTCCCTTGCCACCGAGTCGTGGGTGCCGATACTTCGCTCACCGGCTACGCGGGTGGGTTGGAGCGTAAGCAGTGGTTGTTAAAGCACGAGGGGTATGAGAAAAGCAGCGCGTTCCAGCCACCCTCAATGCTCACTCATTGAGCAGGTTTCTTGCCTATTACCGTCAGATAGTGCCACTTGCCTAAAAAATCCTCGCTGTACATCTCTGCAATGGCTTCCTGGCGCAGCAGTTCCAACTCTGCTGTGCCAGTCCCCAACACTCGGGAAATCAGAGGTATCATCTGGAGCATAGATTTATCCAGATCCTCACACATAAAGATCCAATTATCAGAGTTTGCGGAAAAATCTATCATATAGGGGTATTCGTGTATATCACGCCATCCCGCCGCCTTCATCATCTGTGCCATACGCAAGATGAGGCCCATGTTTTTTCCAGTGGGATCAAGAGAATATCCCAGGCGTGCGCATACCTCAAGTGCCAGGGCCTTAAACTGCTCGTATTTAGGGCTGTTCGTTTCCCCCTGGTCGTTCGTTTCAGTCAGGCGTAAATATCCGCCCGGCTGGCAAACACGGTACCACTCTCGAAGCGTCTTAGGCCACGTTTCCCGAGTTTGAAAGGGGGCAGTAAGTCGGGCATTTACCAGGTCAAAGCTATTCTCGGGAAAATTTAACGGCTTCAGTGCATCCATCACTTCAAAAGAGATATTGATGCGTTCCTGGCTACGCGCACGTGCATTCGCGTATTCCACTATTGCTGGCTTATTATCAATGCCATTTACCTCAAGATGCGGATAAGTAAAAGCGAGGCTGAGCGCCCATTCGCCTGACGACGAGCCGACATCCAGTACAGTATGAATATACTGCATATCCTTTGCGAGTTCAGGTATCAATCCATTAGCGCGAGCGAACATTCTTGATTGGTTATTAACACGTACCATATCTATAGTAGCAAGTTCTGGGATTTGAGTGAGCAAGTAAGTATCATCGGGCAGCGCTGCTTCAAAGGGATTATTATCATCAGAACTCATAGATCATAGCTCCTTCCAGATGAGTGATAACTCTTCTATCTATCTTGAGTATAAGGGACAGGCGCTTGAAAGTATAGTGTTTGCTAGCGTTTTTCAGAAAGAGCGGTGGGGAGAGTGAAACAGAAGCGGCTGCCCTGTCCCTGAATGCCACTACTCTCCACCCAGATAGTGCCTCCCATCGCTTCAACCAGTTTTCTACTGATATACAGCCCCAGACCCGCTCCCCGGATGTTTCCAGAAGTATCTCTTTTGAGGCGCGCGAACTGCTCAAAGAGGTGGGGCGCTTCATCCGGCGGAATACCCGGCCCTCCGTCCTGCACACAAAGACAGACACATTCCTCTTTGATGCCTTGCACACTTGCACTGATCGTGATCAATGTAGAGGGCGGCACATATTTGAAGATGTTCGAAAACAGGTTCTGCAGAACCTGGTGGACTGCCCATGCGTTGGCGAGAACGGTAAGATAAGCCGGGATATTCACCTGAATGGTATAGCACTTGAACCTGCCCCCATCCAGGCGTTTCATACTCCCAGCCACCAGATCCACCAGTCTCACCTGCTGCGTGTTCAGCGCGATATCCTGCTCACTGACCTGCGTGGCATCTAATACCTGATAGATCAACTGCTGCAGTTCAGAGCTGGCATGAAAGGCCAGCTCGATAAAGCGCGCGCGGTCAGACAGGGAGAGATGCTCATAATACCCATGCAATAATTCAAGATACCCATGTAATGTCGTCAGCGGAGTACGGAGCTCGTGATTGATATTGAGGAGCAAGAGGTCTTTGATCTGATTGAGTCGGTATTGCTGTTCATAGGCAAGAGCCGTGCGCCTCTCAGCCTCCAGAGCCTTGTTACGTGCATCGTCTGCCTCATCGAGGACATTGCGCAAGGCGATAATGGCGAAGCCTTCGAGAAACAGGAGCAGAAAGCCGCCAACAGAGGAGAGGAGAAAGACGAGAGGCCAGAGTAGGCCGCCAAGCCGCAAGCTATGATAGGCGACCAGGATGAGGAAGATCCCAACGAGGTAGATCAACAGTCCACGTTTTTTGAACATCCAGGCGGTGAGTGCCACCGGCAGGGCTAAAATATAGCCATTGTGCGTGCTCGGGAATGTCAACAGGTGGAAAAGCAGACCAAGCAGGTCACATAATATAGTCCCACCCAATCGGAGAGAGAATGGTAAAGTAAGCAGCACACGTGGCCACTCTTTGATATATTGCATGTTTCCTCTCTCTTCGTCATAGGCAGGAAAAAATAATTGATACTTCTCTCAAAAATAATTACACAAATATGTAATGATATAATAGTAACATATTCTCCTGCTCGTTGACCACCCTATTCTCTCACGATCAGGGAATTGGGTTTTCCCATCACGAGACGATGGATGGTGAGCATCGGCGTCTCGTGATCACAATACCCGAGAGAAAAGTACCAGCGGTTTGCATCTCTTGCATTTTAAACAGTAGAATATGTACACCTATATTTGAATACACGTCGAAAGGCTGGTTAAGTAAGATGTCAACTTCAATCAACGACCTGAAGATTCAAGTCGTTATTGATCAAGCCCGTGCAGGTCAGGGCACACTCTTTCCCTCTCCAGAGGATTGGCGGGACCAGTGGATTTACTTCTTGATGCTGGATCGCTTCAAAAACCCGACGGCGCCACCCAGGAATCTGCCGTACGACGCCACATTCAGCGAATTCCAGGGCGGCACATACAACGGTGTGCGAGATCAGTTGAAGTACCTTCAGCAACTGGGGGTCGGGGCCATCTGGCTGTCGCCCGTGCTGAAGAACCCCCAGTTCGACAAGAGCGCCTACCATGGCTACGGTATCCAGAACTTCCTGGCCGTCGAGCCGCGTTTCGCCTCAAGTCCCGACGAGGCCGAGAGCGAGCTGCGACAACTGGTGGACGAGGCGCACGCGCTGGGGATCTACGTCATCTTCGACATTGTTCTCCACCACGCAGGGGATGTGTTTGAATATGTAACGACAGAGGGAGGCGCAACGCAGGAGTTCAGCCAGATCGACTGGAGCGATAGCGTTTTGCCCATTCGCTGGCGAGATGAGAATGGGCAAGGCAACCCTCTCTGGACTGATGCACCGGCCCAACCCCCCATCGATGCCGCCGTCTTTCCCGACGAACTCCGCCAGAACGCCGGATTCACCCGGCAGGGCAATGCCTTCACTCGTGGGTTCCATCCCTTCGGAGACTTCCAAACGCTTAAGGGGATAGCGACTGATGCCACGGACAGTGGTCTCCAGGTGGTCCACAATATTCTGATCCGTTCTTACCAGTACATCATTGCCAGGTTTGATGTGGATGCATTCCGCATCGATACTCTGAAGTTCCTCTCTCCCGACTTCGAGCGGATCTTCGCTAATGCCATGCGCGAGTTCGCGCTCAGTGCCGGGAAGAAGAACTTCTTCACCTTCGGCGAGGTCTACGACGACGAGGAAACCATCGCACAGTTCATCGGGCGCAACACGTCGGCCACAGGCGCGGTGGTCGGGGTGGACGCCGCGCTCGACTATCCCTTGTTCTTCAAGCTTCCTGGTGTGCTAAAGGGGCTGGCGGGAACACCCCTCGATGTGGCCAACGTGTTTGAAACCCGGAAACAGGTGGAACAGGATATCATTACATCCCATGGCGAGGCTGGCAAGTTCTTCGTGACCTTTCTGGATAACCACGATCAACCCCAGCGTTTCGGCTTCACCGGCGACACACAGCTTATCGATCAGATCGCGCTGGGGCTCGGTTGCCTCTATTCGCTCCAGGGCATCCCTTGCCTGTATTACGGCACAGAGCAGGGACTCAGTGGTCACAAAGACGCGACCCACACGAATGATTCGATGGTCCGCGAGGCGCTGTGGGGCCGGACAGACGCTACGGGCCAGCCGAACGGCTTTGATATGAATCACCCGTTATATCGCGCCGTCCAGCAGATCGCTCAGGTACGCGCAGACCAGCCAGCGCTCCGCTACGGACGGCAATACTTCCGCCAGATATCCGGAAACCGCACGGAATTCGGCATTTCCGCTTTCCCGGCGGGGGTCCTGGCATTCTCACGGATTTTGAACGATCAGGAAGTGCTCGTGGTCGCGGCTACGAGCACAATACAAGGATTTCAAGGCGAAGTGATCATCGACCATGAGATCAATCCCGAGGGAAGCTCGTACAAGGTCCTCTACAGCAACAAAAAGGATGCGGGCGGCTCCAAAGAACCGGGCACGGTCGTCGACAAGCCTGGGGGAAGTGTCACGATTCACGAGATCGACGGCTCAGTGGCCTCGGGACCAGCACGGACCCTCCCTGTGAACTTGCAGCCCCTGGAAATCCAGATCCTGGGACGCTAAGACCTGACGGACCAGATCCCCCTTGCGGACGGCTCAATGGGGAGGCAGGTCACGGAATATTATTTGCCCTTTACCATTTCCGATACGGTAAAAACTTGCCATCCAGCGTGATCACCACGCGATCACCCCTGGGGTCCTCTTTGCGCTGGATATCCAGTTCGAAGTCAATGGCGCTCATAATGCCGTCACCGAACATCTCGTGAATGAGCGCCTTGATCGTGGTGCCATAAACCTGCGTGATTTCGTGAAAGCGGTAGATCAGGGGATCGGCGGAGACGGTCTCCCCTAACGAACCTTTCATTGGGATCTCCTGCAGTGCCGCCAGGACTTCTGGGTCGAAATCAAGCACTGCCTGCGCAGCGCTCGCCTCATCCGCTGACATGGTTGCCTGTCCGAAGATTGCGGCGGCTGTCCACTCCTTGCTCCGTCCAACCGCCTGGGCGATCTCAACAAACGTCAGCCCTTTGGCCTTCTTCGCAGCGAGAATACGTTCGGTCGCTTCAACTCGTGTGATCATAACGTGTCTCCTCAGTACATTTGAATTATATCCTGCGAATACGTAGTAGCGTGCTCTGAAAATTGTTGAGCGACACCTGCAAACCCACGTGCATCCACGCCTGGCCCGAACAAGGACCTTCGAAGCCCGTCACGGTATAGCGGGCGTGGGGATCGAGGCCGCGCAGGTAGAGCGGCGGCAGTTCGACCGGATCGGGGATCAAGGTACGAAAGACGAAGAGCACGCCCTCTGAACGGTCTTTGCTCACGTACTGCACGGCGGAGAAGGGATGCAGCTGCGGCGAGCGCAGGCGAGAGAGGTCACCAAACTGGATAATATGACGAATCTCCTTGTATTGCGCGACCAGGCGACCAGCCTCCGCGCTTTGTTGCTCGTTCCAATGAAGCAGATGGGCACCGATGCCCAGGACGCCGCACATACTGACATGAAAGCGAAACTGCAGCGATATATGGTCCCTGGCCGCGTCCGTCACCCATGCCTCCATCGTGCTCGGCGGGAAGACGTATGAGAAGCCTTCCTGGATCACCAGGCGCGCCGTCGCCTCGGTATTATCGCTGGCCCAGATCTGATCGGCCAGGCGCAGGATGCCCAGATCCGCGCGACCACCGCCGCCGGAGCAGCTCTGCCAGATCACGGCAGGATAGCGCGTGCGCAGGGTGTTCCAGACGAAATAAACGCCCTGCACATAGCGCACCCAGAGCTCGCGTGGGTCGCCATCAGCATCCTGCCAACCAGGCTCGCTCACGTTGCGGTTCATATCCCACTTGATGAATGCGATATTATTTTCAGACAGGAGACGATCGAGCTGACTGATAATATAATTCTGCACATCGGAGCGCGCGAAGTTCAAGATAAGCTGGTTGCGCATCTCCGTGCGCCCGCGCGTTGGAAAGTGAATCACCCAGTCGGGATGGGCACGGTAGAGATCGCTATTGGGATTGACCATCTCCGGCTCGACCCACAGTCCGAAATCCATGCCCAGCTCGTTCACGCCCTTGATCAGCGGGGCCAGCCCATCGGGAAACTTCTCCACGTCGGGCCACCAGTCGCCGAGGCCAGCGTTGTCGGTTGCACGGCCATGAAACCAGCCATCGTCCATCACGAACAGCTCGACGCCGATCTCAGCCGCGCGTTGCGCCAGGACGAGCTGCGATTGTGCATCGACAGCAAAAGTGGTCGCCTCCCAGGAGTTATAGAGCACCTTGCGCGGCTCTCCGGGATGAGGCACCACGAGATCGCGCGTGAAATCGTGCAGGCGGCGACTGGCCTCACCGAAGCCCCCGGTAGTGTAACCGGCATAGCTGCTCGGCGTTGTAAACGACTGCTGCGGGTCCAGCCGCCAGGCGAAATCCCAGTCATTGATGCCGATATTGACACGCGTAGAAGCAAGCTCAGTGACCTCGGTCGAGAGGCGCCAATTCCCGCTCCACGCCAGGACACCGAACCAGACCTCGCCCGCATCCTCGTCGGCACAGCCGCGATCGATGGCAAACCAGGGATTGTGATTGTGGCTCGTCGTCAGGCGGCGGCTCTCAAGTATCTTGATCCCCTGCATGAGCGGCTCGCGACGCACATACATCTCGTCCAGGTGGCGTCCATCGACGTGCGTCAGACGATAGCCATCGCCCCTGGGAAGATGCCACTGCGCCGATAATACGCGTTCGAGGGTAACGGGAGTATCGCCCTCGTTGGTTATCGTCACCCGGCGTTCGATCAGATCATAGTCGGGATGCACGCGGTAGCGCAGCGTCACAAAGAAGGGATAATAGGTATCACGCAGGCGGATATGTAGCTCCTCCCGGGTATCGTCTCCTTGCTCCACAGTATCTATGCGCAGCACCACATCGCGTACGCCATCAGCGAAGGTTGCCTTCAAGCAGGGATCGATATAACTTGCACCAGCATACGCGGGATATTCTTCAAGCATGCGGTGAGCAGAACCATCAAAAGATGCCCATGGGCCGGGATTGGCAGCGGCAGGATAATCTTCGGGATACGGGAGCCGTACCCCCCAGTAGCGGTGCGACAGGCGGCCCGCGCGGTTCAGTCCCAGCGCGTAGCCAGTATTCCGCGTCTCCAGCATCCAACCTTGCTCGGTCGCATAAATTGGCATCTGGCGTTCCCTCCCTATGCTCAACTTTTCATTCAAGGAGGCCGTGTCAACGACCGTTCTTATTGTCTCACGTTTCCCGCCAGGCGGCAATATATAAGAGATTGTAACTCTTCAGGACCCCTCAGCGCCAAAGGCGCTTCGCAAGCGGTTGGAGTTACAAGAGATTGTAGATGGAAATGCCACAAAAGCTCTTCCCTCGTGTGGTATTATATTGATACACCCGGTGCCATGTGTCGCCACAATCTACGAAAGGCTGTACCAAATTGCAAACATTCAAGAAGCGAGAAGATATCCCTGTAGAATTTCGCTGGGATCTCGAAAGCATTTTTTCTCAAAATGAAGATTGGGAGCGGGATTTTCAGGCCATTCAGAGCCGCATACCAGAGCTAGAAGCCTTACAGGGTACACTTGCACAAAGTGGAGAGGCATTACTAGCAGTTCTACACAAACGCGATGAACTCTACGAAGAGGTTGAGACGCTTTATGTCTATGCTTCCATGCGTAGGGATGAGGATACTACAAACGGGCTTTATCAAGGGATGGCTGATCGCATCATGCAACTGGTAGTTCGTGTCTCGACAGCCGCATCTTATATCGAACCAGAGCTTCTTGCTCTTGATCAGCAAACACTCGATCGCTTCATGGAAAAAACGCCCGACCTGGCTCTTTATGGTCACCAGCTACACGACTTGAACCGCAAGCGTCCGCATGTACGCTCCACTGAGGTCGAAGCTGTCCTCGCCGCCGCGGGCGAAGTCACCGATGCCCCCGACGCCATCTTCTCCATGATCGACAACGCCGACTTAAAGCTTCCCAAAATTCGCAATGAAGCGGGCGAAGAGGTCGAACTGACCAAGGGCAACTACTTAACCTTCATCCGCAGCATAGACCGGCGCGTGCGCAAAGAGGCTTTCGAGGGCCTGCACGAAGCATTTCTCAAGCAGCGCAACACCATCGCCGCGACGCTGGCCGCCCAGGTAAAGACTGATATCTTCTACACGCGGCAGCGCAACTACTCGTCCAGCCGCGAGCGGGCGCTGGCGCGCTATAACATTCCGGTCAGCGTCTACGATAGCCTGATCGAGACGGTCAGTGAACGCATCTCGCTACTCAACCGCTATATGAAATTGCGCAAACGCATCTTGCAGATCGAGGACCTGCATATGTACGATCTCTACGTCCCTATCGTCGAAGAGACGAGCGACGAGATCAGCTACAAGCAGGCAAAAGACACGGTGCTGACGGCGTTGGCACCTCTGGGGGAGAAGTACATCCACGATCTCAGCAACGCCTTCTCACAGCGTTGGATCGATGCCTACGAGACGCCGGGCAAGCGTGGAGGCGCTTACAGCGGGGGCGCTTATCGCACACACCCGTTCGTCCTGCTCAATTTCCAGGACAAGCGCGATAGCCTGTACACATTGGCGCACGAACTGGGCCATTCAATGCACTCCTTCTACACGCGCACCAATCAGCCTTTTCAGTATGGCGACTATACTATCTTCGTGGCCGAGGTCGCATCGACGCTCAACGAGGGGTTGCTCACCGAGTACCTGCTGAAGAACACCACTGATCCAGCAGTACGCATTGCGCTGCTCAATCATTCGTTGGAGGATATTCGCGGGACACTTTTCCGCCAGACGATGTTCGCCGAGTTCGAACAGCAGATTCACCAGCAGGCGGGATCCGGCGAGGCGCTAACCGCCGACAGGCTCTCCGCGTTATATACAGCACTCAATGAGAAATATTATGGAGCGGAGACTATCGTCGACGACCTGATCGGCATTGAATGGGCGCGCATTCCGCATTTCTACTACAACTTCTACGTGTATCAGTACGCCACCGGCATCTCCGCTGCCGCCGCCCTGGTCCAGCAGATCCTGCGCGAGGGCCAGCCAGCAGTCAATCGCTACCTGAAGTTCCTCAGCTCCGGCTCCTCTGACTACAGCATCGACCTGCTGAAGAAGGCCGGCGTCGATATGACCTCGCCGGAACCCGTGCGCCAGGCGCTGCAGCTCTTCGAAGCGCACCTGTCGCAGATGGAGCAGTTGCTCGGTTAGTCGTTACGAAAAGTGAAACCTGTGTGCAGCCAGGACACACAGGTTTTTTATGACAAGAAAGATAGTATCTTCCTTCCCTGCCAAAGGGATCGCCAGATAGAGGATAGCGTCACAAAAGCCTCACAATATTACGATAAGACAAATCCCCAAAAGCCCTCTCACTACTTATAAAGGCAGGTGACAGCACGCTTTACACCACAATTCTCTCTTTCTTCTTTTTGCTCTTCTTCGATACCAACTGGTGAGAAATGCGTTATACTTTCCAATGAGGGGCTAAGGAATAACTCCCGGAATGCTTTTCGCAAAACCAAACCGGGTATTAGATAAGGAGTAAGTTTATGCCAGACAATCAAGATCAGCAGGTCATCGACGCATTGCGCAAGGCCAATCAGACGCTCGTCGAGAACTTAATGAGCGCCCAGGAACGCAACCTCAAGTACGCCCAGGGTATCTTTGCGAGCACAATCGAGGTGCTCAAAAACAACGTTTCCAGCACGCGTACCGTGCTAGAGAAACAGCAAGAGACCTTCCAGAAGCTGTCCCCAGTGCAGGCATCTTCCAGCGATCTCGCCGCCTATTCGGACCTCATCCGTCTTCCACTCGACTCTTTTCAGCAGATGCTCGATCTGCTAGAGACCACCTCAAAAGAGGGCCTGGCGAGCTTTCAGAAGGCAACCGAAAGCTTCGAGCAGGTGACGCAGCAAGGGCTCAAACAGTGGCAGGAAGCTGTGAATCAGGTGCAGCACAGCGTACAGAAACCTTCCAAATGAGCAGGCTATGGGCTGACAAAGAGGGCGGGAGCATAAGCTCTCGCCCTCTTTTTTTACAGACATGACTGTATCCTTTTTGGCTGCTACAGTTTCCTTGCTGGTTCACGCGGAAGGATTATCCCACGAGCGCCCGTCTTTCTCGATCAGCGTATCTGCTTCCGGTGGACCCCAGGTACCGGCTGGATAGGGGTAAACGGTGTCGGGCGGCATCTTCGCCCACTCGGTCGTGATGCTGTCGATAATGCGCCAGGACGCCTCGATCTCATCACGGCGGATAAAGAGCGTCGAGTCGCCAAGGACGCAGTCGGCGATGAGGCGCTCATAGGCGTCTGGCGACTGGATACCAAACGCGCTGGCGTAGGTGAAGCCCATATCCACAGATTCCAGGTGCTGGGCCGCGCCGGGAATCTTCGCGCCAATCTTGAGTGCGATCCCCTCGTCCGGCTGGATGCGTATGGTCAGGCGGTTGGGGATCAGTCCCTTTGTCTCTGTGGGATTATACATCTGGTGCGGCACACGCTTGAACTGGATCGTCACCTCGGTGCTGCGCATGGGGAGGCGCTTGCCCGTGCGAATGTAGAAGGGCACATCCTCCCAGCGCCAGTTCTCGACGAACAGCCTGAGCGCCACGGACGTCTCAGTCGTCGAGTCGGGCCTGACACCCTTCTCCTGTTTATAGCCAACCACCGACTGCCCATCGATGATGCCCGCTGTGTATTGCCCGCGCACCACTTCAGAGGCGACATTTTCCGGTTTAAAGGGATGAATGGCGCGCAGCACCTTTACCTTTTCATCGCGAATAGCCTCGGCATCGAAGGCCACGGGCGGCTCCATCGCGGTAAGGCAAAGCACCTGCATGATATGGTTCTGCACAATATCGCGGATCGCGCCGGAGGTCTCGTAAAATTCGGCGCGCGTCCCGATACCCAGCTCCTCGCTGACAAGAATCTGCACATGATCGATATATTTTTGGTTCCAGAGGGGTTCAAAAATACCATTGGCGAAGCGGAAAGCCAGGATGTTCTGTACCGTCTCTTTCCCCATATAGTGATCGATGCGGAAGATTTGATTCTCACGGAAGACGCGTCCCAGGTCGCGATTAAGCTTCTGGGCCGAGGCAAGATCACATCCGAAAGGCTTCTCGATCACGATGCGCGCCCAGCCTCCATCGCCGTTCCCGTTGCCGCCAGCAGTGTTGCTGCGCGCCAGGCCTGAGCCACCGAGGTGATAGATGATCTCACTATCCAGATCGGGCGGCGTTGCCAGGTAGAAGAGGCGATTGCCGCCGGTGCCATTCTCTTCATCCAGCTTATCCAATAGATCGGACAGTTTATCGTAATCCTCCCGATTATCAAGATCACCCTGACAATAGAACAGGCGCTGCGCAAACGCTCTCTGCGCGGCGAGATCCAGCTTATCATCGTCCGGCAGATATTTATTGACGGACTCCAACGCCATCGCGCGCCACTGCTCGTTTGTATAGGGACGACGTGCATACGCGACGATGCAAAAACCTTCGGGCAACGGATGATCGTGCATAAGGTGCGCGAGCGTGGGTAGTATCTTCCGTTGGGTAAGGTCGCCAGTAGCGCCGAAGATCACTATATTGCAGGGGTCCGGGCGATGGCCGTCCTGCCAGATGGAATGCGGTTTCCATTTCGCCCCCGTTTGAGCATTCAGTACCATAAAACTTCTCCTTGCCAGAAAATTTTCCTTAGTCACTATAAACACATATATCTGCCGCGCCTGGAGAGACGCAATAGGATATCTTGAGTTATCCGCACACAGACTACCACTCCCTCTCTCAATAAACAAGAGTTTTCAGTAGCAATGCAGGACTCTTGCCTGCAAAGTGATACACTGGCACAAGAAACTATTATGGGAGATGCATATGGCGCGCATACGATACGATCTGACCATCATCGGTGGCGGCTCCGGTGGCCTGACGGCGGCGCGGGCCGCGCAGGCACTCGGAGCGAACGTCTTACTCATCGACAAAGAACAGCTCGGAGGCGATTGTCTCTACTACGGCTGCGTGCCCAGCAAAAGCCTGCTCCACATCGCGCGCATCGTACAACAAAGCAGGGAGCATACGCGGCTGGGCTTCACCTCCGCGCCTCCAGGCATCGATATAACAAAGGTGAACGCCTATGTGCAGGGCATCATCAAGCGCGTCGAGAAGACGGAGCAGATCTATGTCGAGGGCGTCACCATCAGATACGGGCACGTCTCATTCAAATCACCGACGACCCTCCTGCTGAACGGCGAAGAGATCACGAGCCGCAGCACGCTCATCGCCACCGGTTCGCACCCGGCGGTTTCGCAGATAGCAGGGCTTGCAGAAACAGGCTACCTGACCAACGAGGACGTCTTTGACCTGGCAGCGTTACCTGCCTCACTCATCATCGTCGGTGGCGGTCCGGTCGGAGTCGAGATGGGACAGGCATTCGCACGCCTGGGAGCAAGCGTCACACTCATCCAGGGACCTGAGCGCATCCTGCCACGCGAAGACCCCGAAGTCTCCGCCATCATAGCCAGGACATTGCGCACTGAAGGTGTCACCATCGTCACCGGCACCCGTCTCATCAAAGCGCACCGGAGAGGAGACAAAAAAGTCATCGTCGCGCAGCAGCGCGGACGCGAGTTGACCTTCGAGGCCGACGAACTACTACTCGCGTTGGGGCGGCGACCGAACGTCGAGGGCCTCGACTTAGCGGCGGCAGGGGTAGACTACAGCGAGCGAGGGATCACGGTCGACGCGTACCTCCAGACCAGCCGTCCCAACATCCTCGCCATTGGAGACGTGATCGGAGGGTACCTCTTTAGCCACGTTGCGGCCTACCAGGCGGGTATCGCGGTGCGCAACGCACTGCTGCCCATCGGCAAGAAAAAGGTCGACTACCGCGTCGTCCCCTGGTGCACCTTCACCGATCCAGAAGCTGCACACGTCGGACTCACCCCCAGTGAAGCGGAGGAACTGCATAAGCAGACACGCGTCGTCACCTTTCCCTGGGCCGATATCGACCGCGCACAGACCGAAAACGAGACGACGGGCTTCATCAAACTGGTGCTGGCCGGGAAGAAAGACACCATCGTCGGCGCACACATGGTCGGAGGACGCGCGGGCGAATTACTGGGGGAGATAGTGCTGGCGATGCAGCATCACCTGACCATAAATGATATCTTCAACGCCATCCACACCTACCCCACGATGAGCACCGGCCTCCAGCAGGCAACGTACGAGGCATACCTGGAGGGCGCATCAGCCACCAGCAATCGTAGGATTGTGCGTGCAATCCTGCGCCTGCGCCGCTAACTTCGAAAACGCCTGGCATGCCCTCTTGCGCCAGGCGTTTTTGCTCAACCCTTTTTCATGCTTTTTTTGTGGGGTGCTCCGTGATAGAACTCGCGTATCCTGTTGATAGGGCCAGCCAGCAGGAACGCCAGCACCGAGCAGACAATGATGGGGAGAAGTAGCAAGAAGGAGATGGACGCCGCCAGCTTCACATGGGCCACATTCAGGAAGAGGAACTGCAGCATCACCAGCAGGAAAATCATCCCGATCGTCGTTGTGACCGTTTTCGCCTTCCAGCGGGAGCCCAGACGGGATTGGAGCGTTTTCAGGCGCAGCTCGGCCTGCTGACGGGCCGTACTCTGCATCACTAGCAAGCGCTGGCGCTCCTCCTCGATCTGTGCGCGCTCCCGCGCCAGGATATCGGCCATGCGCTGCACCTCGCGCTTCAAATATAGCGCCTCAACAAGATGTTTATCTTCCTGCTGCCGGACCTGCAACTCGAGCGTCTTCATCGCATCTTGAAAGAACAGAGGTGCGCTGTCAGGAGACAATTCAAGCGTCTGGGCCGCCTCTGTGAACATTTTATGCGCCTCCTCCTCCACAGCATCCTGAAAGGAATGGTAGAGATCCTGGTAGCGACGTTCGAGCTGAGCCTGGGCCGTCTGCAGACGATCGCGCTCGTCCATAAGCTCCTGCAGGTGACTCTGATACTGTTCGCTCTCCTGTTGGTAGCCGCTATGAACAACGGCCATCTCCTGATCGAAGCGGGCCTGCAAAGAATTATACTCGGCGACAAGTCGCTGCATCTCCGCGCGCTGCTCCTCTAGCTCGAAGCGCAGATGTCTGTTCTCCTCGCGCAGGTGGATCACCTGTCGCCAGGCCACCTTCGAATGAGATGGCTCGACAGATACTTGCGGCAACATATCCGTGTGTTTTTGTTGAAGTAGCGACTGTCGGCGCTCATTTACCGGACGGCGATCTAATGGGCGAGGCAGTCGTTCGATCTCCTCAGTCACCTGAGTAGTTCGAGTTGTATCGTCTGATGTTGGCATAAATGCTCCTTTAGGGTCCTTCCCCGTTGGTGCAAAAGGATAGTTCCGTGAACATGCACATCGTGCAATTCACACAATAGCTCTCTGTTCCAATTATGCCTGCAAGAAAACAAAGTTGCAAGTCTTTTCTTAGTTATTTAAGAGTATTTTTTAAGGTAGCTCTCCATTAATTGGTGAACGAGCCTGCTGTTCTGGCAGCGGCTAAAACCTCAGCCAGGACATACTTGGGAGGACGCCCGCGTGGTCGTTTTGGTTGAGTCTGCTTGCCTTCGGCAGGT
>DAOTTD010000096.1:0-6418 GCA_034438015.1 Ktedonobacteraceae bacterium
TTGACCTCTACCGCTTCCATCATTGTCGCCTTGGCCGCTTGGCAGGCCCAACGTCCTGATCTCATCCGTTCTCCCAAACGCGTCTTAGCTCATCTTTGGGAGGATTCTGAGGTATGAAATGCCCTCTAAAAAATGATAAAATAGAGTCATCAATCCAAAAGTTGGTAAAGACATGACCAAGATTCTCATTATCGAAGACGAAGCAAACATTATACAAGTCATTCGGCTCTACCTGGAGCAGGCAGGCTATACCGTGCTCAGCGCGACCGATGGCATTGCGGGTCTGGAGCTACACGCGCGCGAGCATCCCGACCTGGTTATACTTGACCTGATGTTGCCAGCCCTTGATGGCATGGAGGTATGC
This sequence comes from Ktedonobacteraceae bacterium, assembly GCA_034438015.1. Lineage (GTDB taxonomy): Bacteria > Chloroflexota > Ktedonobacteria > Ktedonobacterales > Ktedonobacteraceae > JACDAE01. The sequence continues at coordinate 365 of DAOTTD010000096.1, forward strand.
CGTCGTATTCGCACCTGGGCCGATACTCCAATCCTGATGTTGACCGCGCGCCAGGGAGAGGATGACCGTATCGCAGGACTGGAGTCAGGCGCCGACGACTATCTTGTAAAGCCGTTCAGTCCACGCGAGCTGGTCAGCAGAGTCAAAGCTATTCTACGGCGGAGTAGTTCATCAGCCGCTGGCACGGCTGGTTCGCAAGAAGCCAGGCATCCAAACGAAAAACAGGACAAACCAGGAGAGCTTCACTTCGGAGGTCTCACTATCAACATCCCTGCGCGCAGGGTCACAGTGGGCGGCCAGATCGTAGCGCTGACCGTCAAAGAGTTCGACCTGCTTGTAACGCTTGGCTCAAATCCAGACCGGGTTTTCACGCGTGAGTCGTTGCTCAACCAGGTGTGGGGCTACACATACCTTGGCGATGGTCGTACCGTTGACGTGCACATCGGTACATTGCGCAAAAAACTGGAGGCCGATCCGACCACGCCCCACTACATCCAGACCGTCTGGGGCGTGGGCTATAAATTCGTGCCTTCACCGGCCTCAGCGCAACTGCGAGGAGAACAGGAGTGAGCGCGCTTTCCCTATTCTCCAAACTGAGCCTTAGAATAAAGCTTGTTTTGAGCTACCTCGCAGTGGCCCTGGGCGCGATACTCATCCTCACGCTCGCCATCGCGATAGTGGTGCAAAACTACTTCACGACCACACAGCTTGAGACGCTGCGTCGTCAAGCACAATATCGCGCCCAGCAGATCGCGTTTCTTTATCCTCGCAATAAATGGTCCCTCAGAGTGGCGCCCGGCGACCCCGTGATACTGGTCATCGCCGATACAACGGGCACACAGATACTATGCAGCCAGCCAGCTTTTCTCAGTGGAGGCAACTGCAACGATCCCACCCTCGAAAAAGCTCTTACACAGGCGCTGCAGGAAAACGAAGAGGTAGATGGAACACTGCAGGTCAGCACCGGGGGCAAGACCATCTCGTCGCTCTTCGTCAGCGTACCGCTGCTCTACAATGGACAGGTCATAGGGGCCATGTTTCTATCGGCACCGCAGGCCGCACAGGATTTTTCGCAGCAGGCGAACCTGGCCATTTTGATCGCTGGCCTTGTCGTCGCGGTCCTCGTCGTACTATTCAGTTTCCTGATCGCGCGCGGCCTCACGCGGCCACTGGAGTCATTGACAGTGGCGGCGGAGCAGATGAAACAGGGAAAATACACGCAGCGCGTCGAGCCGCCCAGGATGCAGGACGAGCTGAGACGCCTGGCGCTCACCTTCAACGATATGGCAGATACTATCGAGGCCGATGTCACTGAGCTGCGTCACCAGGAGCAGGTACGCCGCGACATGCTTGCCAATATCGCCCACGACCTGGCCACGCCCCTGACCGCCATCCAGGGCTTCAGCGAGGCACTGGCGGACGAGATGATCTCCGATGCAGAGACGCGCCAGGAGACCGCGCAGCGCATCGGACGTGAGGTACAGCGCCTGCGCCGCCTGGTGAAAGATCTGCAACAGATGTCCCTGCTCGAGTCCGGCCACGCCCCGCTCGATCTCGCTCCGCTCGACATGTACACCCTCGCCGAGGAAACGCTGAACGTCATTCAGCCAGAATGCGAGCAGATGGGTATCTCACTCCACAACGACATCGCGCCCGCGCTGCCGACCGTCTTTGCCGACAGCGACCGCATCACCGAGGTGTTGCTCAACCTGCTGGACAACGCGCGCCACCACACACCGACCGGCGGCAGTATCCACATCGGAGGATATACGAAGGAGGACAATCTGTATATCCGGGTCAGCGATACCGGCACAGGCATCGCGCCCGAAGACCTCCCTCATATCTTCGAACGCTTCTACCGCGCCGATCGCTCGCGCGTGGAGACATCGGGCGGCAGCGGCCTCGGCCTCTCCATCGTCAAAGCCATTATCACAGCCCACAAAGGAGCCATCTGGGCTGAGAGCGAGGTCGGGCATGGGACCTGCATAACGTTCACGCTGCCGCTGGCTCGCCTTCCATAAGCACCTCTTACCCTATAACATATATTGTGTAATCCCAGATATTCATCTTTCGCAACAAAATCATTAAAAATATGTATTGAATGTAATTGTTACATCATGTAAGATTTCGTTGTCACTTAATCTACGATTTGCGAAAATCATTGGATGCAATAAAGGAGGAAGATATGTCTAATGCATCTACTAACTATACCTATTACGCAGTCGTTGATAAATCAGTCAAAGTTATTTCATCTAAAAGCTGTTTAGCGTATTAGAGGCCATTTGTATTATGGGACAATCTGATCCGAAAAGGCATACCGGCAGTTCAGGAGTAATTCGGACACCTCCCTCCCCGGCGTTCCGAGAGCGACGGCCCCAGGTTTTCTGCTTCATCTGATGAGTCGTCTCAAAAACCTTCGCAGCCTGTTGAAAAACTCCTTGCTGAGTTTATGAAAAAAGAGATGAGGCTCCTAGATGATTCGCAGTAAGTGGAAAAGAGAGGTAGAAGGCTCAAAAAGTTTATCTCTAAGAAGGGCTGAGATTGACAGGGAAAGGAGGGCAACGTTTAATGGAGTGTGCAGGAGGAACAACCATCATGATGGGCTTGAAAGAGCGGGCATTTGCCCCATTGGTAGCTGTCTCTCTGGAGGAGTTGGTTCCCCAGGACCATTTTTATCGGCATCTGCAAAGAGTTTTGGATCTCTCGTTTGTCTATGATCTGGTGCGCGAGTCCTACTCAGTTGTCGGACGGCCCTCCATTGATCCAGTCGTGTTTTTTAAGTTGCAGCTGGTGATGTTCTTTGAAGACATCCGCTCCGAGCGCTTGCTCCTGCGCCAGGTTGCGGATCGGCTAAGCGTGCGCTGGTACGTGGGGTACGACTTGGATGAGCCGCTCCCCGATCATTCAACGCTCAGCAAGAGCCGCCTGCGCTATGGCCTCGCGGTGTTTCGGCGCTTCTTCGAGGCCATCGTCGAACAATGTCAAAAAGCCAAGTTGGTCTGGGGCAAGGAGCTGTACTTTGATTCCACCCAGGTGAACGCGAACGCCGATCTGGATTCGGCTTTCTCCTCGTTTTGCCGTTGAGGCGCGAGAAGCTATCCAAGACCATTTGACCGCCCTTTTTGCCCCAGAACCAGGAACACCTGAGAATGGTGATGTAAGCCACAGCGACGACCTTCCTGTCGAACCACTTCTCGTGAACCCTATCTCCCCATCACCAACTCCGTTGCCCACCACTCTATCTGAGGCACAGCATGAGGAACTAGCCGCAGACAATGCGGTTCGACATGACTGGATCGCCGAAGGAGGCAAGCAAGAGCGAGACGCCCACGGGAGATACTCGCGCACGGCTGATTTTCGCATCAGTACGACCGATCCTGATGCCACCCCGATGCGCCTCAAGGGGGGAGGAACCCATCCAGGCTACCAGACACATTATGTCGTTGATGGAGGTAAGCGTCGAATCATCCTGGCGGTGCTGGTCGTGCCAGGCGAGGTCATGGATAATCAGCCCATGCTTGATCTCCTCTGGCATGTGTTCTTTCGCTGGCGCCTCCAGCCCAAACAGGCCACTGGCGATACGACCTGTGGAACGATGGAAAACCTCAAAGGCATCGAGGACGCCCATATACGAGCGTACATTCCCGTCGCCGAGAAAGGCCAGCGCACGGGTTATTATGGACTGGCCCAATTCACCTATGATGCTGCCCATGACCACTCTATTTGCCCTCAAGGTCAGGTATTACGTGCGGCCTATCGCCTGGAGGGGTCGCAGGAGGTGCAATATCGCGCCGATGCGGCCACCTGCAATGCTTGCCCGGTGAAAGAGGATTGTACCGAAAGTGATCGAGGTCGGCATGTGCATCGTGCCTTTTTGGCGGACTATCTAGATCGCGTGAAGAGCTATCAGCAGACCTTCGCCTACCAGAAGGCTCTTCGTAAGCGTCAGGTGTGGGTCGAACCGCTCTTTGGCGAAGGGAAACAATGGCATGGGATGCGACGGTTCCGCTTACGGCGGCTCTGGCGTGTCAACTGTGAAGCCCTGGTGATTGCCTCCGGTCAGAATCTCAAGCGCTTGCTCCAAAAGCGTGGATGGGGGCGGCGTCCGTTTCCCACTGAGGCGATGGCGATGATACCTACTCCCAACGAGGAGCCAAAGCCATCCTCAAGGCATCATTGGCTCAACCGCCCTGGCGTCGCTGTGGCCTCCCTGGTCGCCTGTTGGGCCTCGAGGGCCTTCTTTGAGCCTCAGATGCGCTGGTTCTCTGTCATCATCCCCATTTTATCACTTTACTCCTTTATCCTCTTGTTTACCTAAATACTCTTCTATCCTATTTATTGTCCATTTTTGTTTCTTTCCCGTTCTCAGATCCTCTGAGAGCCGTCAAGCTCATCTGCTTTCCCAGAAGCTCAGCAAGGACTTTTTCAACAGGCTGCTTCGTTTCTTGCAACAAACAGATGCGTTCCTTAGATGCGAACGAAGCAACTCCCTACATCTTCAGTGCTTGCTCCCTATCTCGTTTTCTTTTCTCTCCCTCTTGGTATTCGGCAAACGTGCACCTCCTCAGACAGGGACTGATCGCGCGTCATGATCGATGCGAGCAGTCCGCTCCTCTTTCTTGAGTCGGAGGGCAGCAATCACCAGGAGGGAGACCGCCCCCACCGCCAGGATGGTTTTGCTGACCAGGTCGAGCATCGGGCTCACGCTCAGGAATGGTTCCCAGGGAAAGGAGTGCCAGGCGTAGGCAAGCAGTGCCCCGCCGGCAAGTGCGAGGCGATGGGCGTCCGACCAGCCGGAGAGATGTGACCAGTAGCTCACCAGAGCAGCGAGGCCGACATACAACAGCAGGTAGAGCACGGTGGCTAGCCACGGCGTCAGATGGATACTAGCCAACCACGGGGACAGACCGGTGGGATCTGCTGCGTAGATCAGCAGGAAGAGCGATCCTGCGACCAGGGACACGACTCCCACGAGCCAGGGACTCGGCGCCTTGCCTGTGGTCTGGTTGCGCGAGGGAGCCTCTCGTCGGCCAAGCAGGATGCCGATCCCAACGATCACGATGGCCGCAATGCCCGTGCCAACGAATTGAGGGGCTGATGCAACAAAGTGATCAATGTAAATGGAGCCGAAGAGGCCCTTCAGGAGACCGAGTGCGTATAGCGTGGCCGCGACAGACAGACCGATCTTGCCCAGCCACGGTGTCGTGCGCCGCGAACCAGCGAGAGACTCTACAAGCGCGATGGGGACGCTGATGCTCCAGATCATATGCAGACCGAGCACAAACAACGTCCAGGGCGGACTGATGCCCAGGGCTGGGATAGAGCCGTACGTGAGCAAATGGTAGCGGCCCAAGTAGTGCGGGTCGAACAGCGATTGGGTCGCAACGCCCTCTTCGAGGACGCCATAGGCGAGGGCGAAGGCAAAGATGGTCGGCCAGCCAGAGCCGGCGCGCCGGACTCCCTCACGGATGAGCAGCGCGCCACCACCGTAGAGCAGCGATGCACTCAGGAAGGCGAGGATCGAGAAAAGTGAAGTGATGGCGATATTGCCGAATAGGAACTCGGCCACTAATGGGGTGAGGAAGTACAGCCCGATGGCAGGAAGAACACGACGCATATCTCTTTTTCCTTTCATCTCTAGAGTCCTCATTGCTCAAAAAGTGACTGGCAGGTGCTTCCGGCTGCGCAGGTTGAAAAGCGGGTTCCACTCCAGGCTAAGAGGCTCACACGCCAGGCGCCAGCTTCAGCAAGCGCGACAGCAGCGTACCCAAAGCAATCTGTCCCTCCAGGCACGCCAGTGGAGCACCCAAACAGCTATAAATGCCTCTCCCAAAAAGGCCGATTACCGGAAAAGATTGATAACTGGCGAAGAGATGCTGATCATAGGGGTATAAATTCCGGATGCAGCCTGCGTCAAGTTTTGTTGTACGAGATTCCGAACAACCCGATCACCATAAGTGCGACGGACGCAAACTGAATCACAGCGCGAAATCTGTTCCTGGTCTGCAGTTTCCGGCGCCACTCCCGCAGCCCAGCCGTATCGCTGCTTTCAAG
>DAOTTD010000097.1:0-18186 GCA_034438015.1 Ktedonobacteraceae bacterium
TACAAGACCTACCTCTTGAAGCGCTGGCACCAGGGTTGTCACAAGGGAGCACAACTGGAAAGGGAACTGAGAGCCAAAGGCTACAAAGGATCGCAACACGGGATATATCGTTATCTAGAGACGTTGAAAACATCGATTCTTGCCCCTTCCAAGCACAAAGGTCCATCGAAGCGTGCTTCCTCGATCCAGCCCAATGCGCTCCTGGCTCTCTCAGCATCACAGACCACCTGGCTCTTTTTCCGCAGGCCAGAAGAGTTGAAAGCCGAAGAGCAGGAGACGCTCCAACAGTTGAGACAAGCAAGTTCGCATCTGGAAACGGCGTATCAACTCGTGAAAGCGTTTCTCTCTCTGGTGCGCGAGCGTACTGGAGAACAGCTTGATGCTTGGCTGGAGGCTGTGCAAGCCAGCCATCTCGAAGCGTTTCAAACCTTTGTCACAGGGGTGCAAAGAGAGAAAGATGCGGTCCTGGCGGGATTAACTTTGCCTTGGAGTAATGGGCCTTTGGAGGGCCATGTGAATCGGCTCAAGCTGATGAAAAGGAGTATGTATGGTCGCGCCGAATTCGATCTGCTGAAACGTCGAGTGCTCCATCGGAGCAAGAGAAATCAGGAGCGAAAAGACAAGTACAAGCACCATCAAGGGCAACAGGCGAATCGTCTTCTGAAAAACAGTACAACCTCTCAGCATATCATAACTGACATCAGCAGAGTTGCGTAAGAACCATGATATTAGACAAATGACAAAAGTCCAGGTACCTTTTCGTCAGTTTCGCACCGACAGGCCGTATCTCCTACAAAAAAACTGCTTCCTTCCTCTCAGTTTCCTCTCAGCTTCTTCACAGGATCAACTCAGGTAACTCTACTACACTTCCACTATGGTGAATAGAGAAACGTTCTTAAAAATCCGGCCAGGTTTTCGAGTAGCAAATAGTCAACTTATTTCGGACTCTTACAAATTTAATGTAGGCTGCTTGCTTTAGACAAGATCAGAGCTATATGAAGTGTTCTGGAGGTATCGTCTCATTCTACTTATACAGCAAGAGTTGTTTGCCACAGATCCTGTAAAAGGATGGGCTCCCATCATCTTGCTCATAAGAGCTGTTCCCGGCGCCGCTCGTAGGCTAAGTACATCGTCTCTTGCTGCATAGCGAAAAACCGCTCAGTCAAGAGAAAGCTGTCATGTCCAAGATCATCTCACAGCTTGCTCTCTAAGAAAGAGTATTAAAGCCGCTGTGTATTATACATTTCGGCTCATATGTCAATGATAAATGCCGTTCTCTTGGAGAGCATGTCTACCCTCGAGAATTTCAGTCGCGTTCGTTACTTGGCTGTGAGCCGCCCATCAATGCGAATTTGACGAAAAGAGTCGAATCGAGGAGCATTAGGCTGTACAACAGGAGGCGATGGTCATGAAGACAGCAAGCATATTTCAATCCGCTCAATGGGTAAATTGCTTGATTCAATGGGTTTTCCGCGAAGTCGATTATACACAGCAGCGGCGGGAGGTTGTCGATGATACATGGTGATCACGAATTTCAGTCGGCGGTCGGCGGCGAGGACATCTCCGGTCATCCCGAGCACGGTGCCTACTGGCCGCCGCGACCGTTCGCCCGGGCCCGAGCCTCCGAGGCGATCCAGGACCTGCTCGACAACGCCCACGACGACACGGCCGCAGCGAGGTCCGTGGTGGACCTCCTGCGCCGCACGCTGCGCGAGGCGGGGGAACTGGACGCGTTCGTCGATCTGGCTCGGCACACCCTGCTCGGTGACGGTGCCGCCTTGGCCGATGGGCGCCAGTGGCTGCGGGAGCAGCTGCGTCGGCACACGGCGAGCGCTCAAGTCCATGCGCACGCTCACGGCGCGACTCCCGGTGATCCTGCTGGCTTCGGTGACCCACATGGGCCAGGAGGGCCCGGCGAACTCGGAGCGGAAGCGTGGGTCCACCCTACCGCGGTGCTCGACGTCGCGATCGGCGCCGCGTTCACCGCGTTGGACGCCGACCGGGATCGCGTCCTCAGCACGGTCCAGCAGCGAGTACTCGACGTGGCCCGGTTGCTCGCGGCGTCGATGACTGTCCTGAGCGGGATTCCGCACGACATCGGTGGCCGGGAACGGTTCGACGTGTTTCTCGACCGGCTCGGCGACATTCACCGCTTCGACAACCTGCCACTCGATCTAGCCGGCTGCCTTGGGGATCTTCTCGACGTACTCAGCCGGCCCGGCGGGGCGGTGTCGGGCGCCTCTCGGACGAGCCACGTCGAGGTCGACGACAACACCGACCGGATCGGGTCGGTCTCTCCCGACCCGGTCTGCACTGGCGCGAAGCTGACGCTGACGGCGAAGGCAGGTGAGTCATTCGTGGAGCGGCCCGGCGTCACCGTTGCGTTCGCGCCGTGCGGCCAGCTAGCGACCAACATCACCTGGTCGCCGATGGCGGTCACGGTGACGGTCCCGTCCGCCGCCCGGAGCGGGCCGATGTACTTTGCCCGTCTCGATGCCGCCGCCGGGTCTACCCTCGCGACCACAGCCGCGACCGAGTTCGGTGCCGTGTTCGGCAACTGTCCTTTCTTGGGTGCCGGCGCTGCGACCAGCATGCTGGTCGGCGCCCTGCACGACCCGCTGGCTAACGCCCGGTGCTTCCTCCCGATAGGGGCTGGGGTACTGGTGACGATCGTCGAAGCCCCAGAGATCAAGATGTTTCGGGCGGTCGCACAGAATGGTGCGCCGATCACGAGCCAATCGCTGCCCGGGCCGAACGACCCGATCAGGTTGGAGTGGGAGGTGACCGCGGAGGCAGGCGCCCTCGTCGACGTACGCCTGCTGGCCGGGGGCACCCTGCTGGCCCAGGGTCTCGGTCTGCGCGCCAGTCAGGCTATCCCGGCAGCCGGCGCCACCACGACGTACTCGCTCGTGGTAACCAGCAGCTGCGGTGTGGTCCGCGATGACCTGCTGGTGCCCGTACTGCGGGTGCTGCGGTTCGACCCACCGGACCTCTCGATCGCGCAAGGCAGCGTGGCTACTCTCAACCTGGTGGTGGACAGCGCGCCGCCAACCGACACCTTGATCTTCCTCACCACGGTGCCGGGCCACCCGAGCGCACCGGGCTGGGTCACGATGCTAGCCGGACAGACCAGCGTGTCGCTGAGCTACCCGGGGGTGCAGCCCGGCAAGCCGCACGAGGCGGCACTCACGGTGATCGCGTACGCGCCGCGGTACGCCTCGGCGGTCGGCAGGATCTGGATAGAGCCGCCGCTGGGCACGCACGAGGTCATCGCCGACCAGACCGGTGGCCAGGGTCTCGCTGCGGTCGACGTGGTTGGCGTGCATACCGCGTTGACCTTGGCCGGATCCGTGCTCCTGTTCGCCTACGACGAGTCGCCGTCCACATACGCCGACATCAACACCGGCAAGAGCGCGCTGTGGGATCCCGTCACGAACACCGTGCAGTCAATCCCGATGAGCCGCAATCTGTTCTGCGCCGGGCACGCCTTCCTCGGCGACAGCCGGCTCGTGGTGGCGGGTGGGCAGTCGTCGGCGATCACGGTCGGCGGCTGGATCGGGTCCGCTTTCGGGATCGGCCGTGGCGCGGACCACGACGTGCATATCTTCGGCAGTGGCATGTGGAGCCGACTGCTGCCGGACATGCCCGGCGCCCGCTGGTACCCAACCTGCACCACGCTGCCGGACGGCCGGGTGATGATCGTCTCCGGATATGCCGCGCACGCATACTCGACGCTCAACAGCGACTACGAGATCGTAGACGGCACCACTAACTCGCTGGTGAAGCGGTCCAGCTTCAAGACGCTGCTCCCCTACAACTATGAGTTCGATCTCTACCCGTTCATGCATATCCTACCGGGCCGGAACCTCTTCGTGCATTGTCACGACACGACCTGGCTGCTTCCCCTCGACGGGTCGAACGAGCCGGTGATCGGTGGTCTAGGGTTCACTCCATTCTACAACGCCCAGTCGCCGAACTCCCGCACGTATCCGGGGCAGGGCGCCTGCGTGGTGCTCCCGCTCGACCCGGACGCGCCAACGAAGGCGAAGATCCTAGTGGTAGGCGGAGGCGGCGGCCCGCACGGCACGATCGGACCGACAACGACGGCATCGACCAGCGCCGAGATCTTCGACTTTGATGCCAGCACCGCGCTGGACAGCCAGCCGCAGTGGCGGTTCACGAGGAACAGCGCGGGAAACCAGACCTTCCTCACCAATCCACGGCTGATGGCCGACGCGGTGCTGCTGCCGGATGGCACAGTCGCCATAATCGGGGGTGCTGGCGCCGGCAAGGCCGACAACGCAGGGCCGGCGATCATGTGGATCGAGTCGTTCGACCCGGCGACCGAGGTTTTCAGCCAGCGCACCGGCATCAGTGTGCCGCGGCTCTATCACTCCTCCGCGCTGCTTTTGCCCGACGGCAGCGTCATGATCGCCGGCAGCACCGGCGGGCGCTGGGACCAGTCAATCTCGGGCGGCTCGAACAACGAGTTCAGGATCGAGATTTATCACCCGCCGTACCTATTCCGGGGTCCGAGGCCGGCGTTGCGGCTGCCGACCAGATCCCTGCTGTATGGGCAGTCACTTGCAATCGAGGTGCCCACCGGGGCGAAGAAGATCACGAAGGTAGCGCTGCTACGGCACGGCTCCTCCACGCACACCAACAACATGGACCAGCGATACGTCGGGGTGAAGATCACCGGCAGCACCGAAACGCACGTCACGGTCACCCTGCCGCCCGACGGCGGGGTGGCGCCACCGGGGCCCTATCTAGTGTACGTGATCAGCGAGGACGCGAACAGCGCGCCGGTGCCGTCGGTCGGCGTGCCAGCGATCGTCGGGCCCTGACCCCGATGTCGACCTGGCCTGATATGCGCGAAGCTGCTACCAAGAGCAAAGTGGATGTTCATTTGGCCTGAACTACTTTTCTGCGGCGAGTTTTTGCTTGTCATTTCTCTCTTTGCCCGTTTTGTCTGAGCAGAAAAGTGGTAAAAAGCATGAAGAGCGAGCAGGTTTTAGGGCCAAGAGTGAGCACTTGGCGCGAAGAGTGAGAAGTGGTAATTCGCTGTCCCAGAAAACCGCTCTAGAAGCGGATTGTTCTCATCCGTAGTTGTAAATTCGGGTGGTCAAAGCACCGCTTTCCGTGCTTTCCCTGTACCAGTCTATGTAAAAAACAGGTTTAGGTGTAGATCCCAATATTAAACGGCTCCGTTTAATATTGGGATCTACACCTAAACCAGCACATACTGGAAGAAATCCATATAAGAAAAGTTCATATGCTTAGCGTTTTAAGAGTGATTAAGCAAATTTGATATGACGGGCCATGATAAAGGCTCAGCTAGCTGGCAATTTACGCACTTCGTCTGATGGATCGAATACAAACTGAGAGGTGAGGTTGATGCCCATACATTTCAACGTACTTATACAAGTAGCATCAAATATTAACAAAATTAAAGACTTTATAGAAGGTAAAGAGCTTATTGATGCATTGTCTATACTAGGAGGAAACGCAGTAGAATCAGCTAGGTTTGCGATGCAAATGTCTCAAAAAGCTTATAACAAAGAGGCAGAAGTGGGCAGAATTATTTCCCATTTACAAGATGCTCACGTTGCTTATCGTGCTATATGGAAGAAGTATTCCCCCTTTTACCTTGACGAATTTTACGCTTGGACTAAAACGGCAACACTTGACTTTGCAGTTGATAAGGATATATACGTATTGTGCCTCATGACTTTATGTTATGTGTATCTAAATGAGTTTCAATTAGCACGAGAATGCATATCTCTTGCAAGAGATGCAGTATATGCTTTACTTTTTCTAAGCGGAGAAAAAGTTCCGGGTCGAGGATTGGTAACCGAGCCTAGCAAAATGTTTAGCGCGCTAAAAGCAGGCTATCTAACTAAAGATTTGTATTATAATAATTTAGATATTTTTGCCAAAGAAATTGAGAATGTCATTAGATTGCATGAAAAACCTTGTTGAGGTCCCACATTCCGCAGTTTAGGGAGTGAAAAGATAGAATTGTGAATATGCAGAACCTAGCAGGCGAAGAACCTGCTGATGAAGACCTTGCAGTCCCAGAACCTGGGTTTGCCAGCGTGAACCAATGCGGATATGCAAGAGATCAATGCCCTCAAAACATTGGAAATCCAGCGCATCGTGGGGCGGTTGGTCGGTTTGTTGACCTGATTGGCAATGGTTTGGTCCGTTGCCACCAATTGGCGACGCAGCAGGTGCTCGGCCAGCCGATACACCAACAAACAGAGCACCATCACGAAGCTCAAGGCAATCACCCGCTCTGGCTTCTTGACAAACACAGAGGAAGCCAGAAAAAAGGGATCTTTGAGAAAACGAAACCCACGCTCCACGCCTCCCTGCTCTTTATAGGTCGAGATCACCTGTTCATGAGAAAGGCGTTGCGCGTCGAGGATGTTGGTTGCCACGATGAAGGCCGCTTTCTTTCTGGCCAGAACCGTCACCTCTTGCTGATCCACCTCAAGTTGGGGACCAAATACCAGACCATTTGATCCGGCGTGGCCTCTTGTTTGGGACGGCCTCGTTGCTGATACTGTCCCTGTTCTTTCAAGGTGAACGTAGCAATCAGCCAGGATGGTTTTCCTTTGAGAGCCTTTTCCCATGCGTTTTGCGCATCCGTTTCGCAGGCAAAGGCCTGCTTGGAGAGATGCCAGAGGCGTTTTTCCCACTCCTGCTGGGTTTTCTTCACCTTTTGCTCCATCTGCTCCTGTGTGGCTTGCACCTGGGCGTGCGTTCGCACGATCACCCAACTTTCCTTCCCTTGAGGCAACTCCATGGTGCGTACCACATATTCCCCAGACCCATCTGAGAGCGGTTGCCACCCCCTCGTACACTTCCGCCAGTGCGGTTTTCGCAGCTGAGGAGGTTTCTGGAACGCGACTGATCCACCAGATGTTGGCGTCGTTGTAGCTCTTCATATTGGCTTCGCTGTATCCGCCACTGTCAAAGACGGCTATTCGCTGTTCTTGCTCTTCTGGCAACTGTTCGCGCAACTGTGTCATCACCTCTTTCACTGCGCCACTCAGATGCTCTTTATCGGAGCTATTGCCATCCAGCGGTCGCAAAAAGATGAGAAGATCTCCATCATGGGTGGTGGCGAGCGCGAGCATCCATTGCTTGAGATCGGCGCGATGATCCCGTGAATAGCCGTAGGTGATGGCTAACGGCACAGGATCCCCTTCCTCTTGGTTCGCGTAGTCTCCACTGACCGAGAACGAGGTCGTGTCTATGTGGAGGTGCTGGGCGGCAATGCCGAAGCGGCGACGGGCTTGCAAGGCCAATCCGGCAAACAGCGTGGTCACATCATGCTCGTAGAGCCAATCTAGGGTGCGCCCCAAACAGTCGTCATTGAGCATGTCCGCGCTGATCCCTTCGCCCAGCAAGTGCTCCACTGGTTTGTTCTCAAATATTGAGGCACCAGGTACAGTTGTCGATTGCTGAACCCAAGCCCATTGAGCACCATCGCGACTGTGGCCTTCCCTACACTCACGCTTCGACGGGTTTCTCCTGCCTGTTTATCAAGCCACTGGGCTATTCCCGCTTCCTGACACACCCCGGCCACGATCCCCAAATGATCCAGACGCTCTGTTTGGTACTCCAATTTTTGAGACATTTTTTGACCTTTCCGCTTTTTCCTACCTTACTGGAAATCCTTTTTTCCTTCAACCCTTCTGTGGAATGTGGGCTTGAAACTGCGGAATGAGACATAGAGAATATTGATCGTAATCTGATACGTGGTAGTCTCTACACCACTGCTGAGCCGCGAAAGCACTCACAATGCGCTTGAGGGCAGGCCAGAACTCGATGAACACCCTTTTGTACTCAGATGTAGATTTGTCACACACCATTACCTCTGATGGGTCTATGCGTCAATCCGGCAATACCTCTTGGCAAAGCACACCTGGCCTGTCAGTGTTATTCGGACGGAAAAGTATCATGTACCATATAACTACGCATGAGCTTTTGATAAGGTGGCTCGAGAGGCCCTTGTACACCGCTTGAAGATGGTCATTGCGGTGCATTGAACCCGAAGCCTTATGAGATGCTCGATATCCAACAAAGCCTGCTGGCGAGGAGAGAAATCCAGTTTTTAGGCGCAGAGAAGCAGAAAACGGGCAAACTCAGCCTCAGTTATCTGGTACATGATACTTTTTCGTCAGAAAAACACTGACAGGCCATTTCTCTTCATGGCCCTGTGTTAAGGAAGAAGCCTCGTAGCCGCAAAGTAGATAAGTGCGGCACAGTTTTCGCTTAGAGCGCTTCAGATGTGCCCATCATACGCGCCAGGTCGTCAGCAGAAACTCGCGTGTAGATGGTTGTGGTTGCAATATCGGCATGGCCAAGCAATCGTTGAATGGCTGGAAGCGGCATCGGAGGGTGGTCCAGTCCGTAGGCAGTGGGATCAAGGAGTGCTTTGGCAAACGTATGGCGCAGATCGTGAGGGCCGAGAGGTGAAGAGAGTTTTCAGCCTGACCAAGCTTCGCAATGATCTCACGAATGCCGCGTTCGGCCAGAGGTCCACGCTGACCAAGAAAAAGATGCCCATCTGGCCAGCGACTCCAGGCCGCAACCGCTTCTCCTTGGATCGCTGCTCGTCCTCGCCAGCGTTCAGCCAGATATTCGCGGTGTTTGAAATAGGCATCGAGTGGTTCGCGCGCTTCCTGGACGAGCGGGATCTCGCGATACTTGAGTCCTTTGCCCCGTCGAATAATGAGCAGGCCACGCCTGGATGAGACATGCACATCGGGGATCTGGAGTGCCGCAACCTCCGAGACTCGTGGACCCGCATAGCGGAACAGCGTCGCCAGCGCTAGGGCCAGCCCGTGATCACGACGAACGAGCTGCTCAGCACAACGCCGTACTGCATTCCACTCGGTCTTGGATAAAGCGACTGGGGCAGGTTCCACCACCTCAATCATCGTGAGATGGCGAAACGGGTTGGTGCCATCAAGCGTATCGAAGAAGAGCATAAGGCTGATGAGCGCACGATTGATGGTCGTGGGGGCAAAGCGTTTAGCAAGCAGATGGTCGCGATAGGTTTTTGCATCGGTAGACGTCACCTCGGTTGCTTTGAGGCCGGGGTGTTCATGCTGCAGCCAGGTGGCAAAGCGTCGCACATCCTGGGTATATAATGCAATGGTTTTGGCAGACAGATCGGGACGAAGGTTCAGTTGCTCTTGCCATGCAGCGATCTCATTCCACATGATGGCTCCTTGTTATCGGCACAGTCATATTATCGGCGCAGTTTTTTGAGAGATAGCACCCACAACTCTGCCGATAATATACCACCTGGAGGGTCAAGCTGTGCCGATAAGCCTTCTTATCGGCTTAGTGCAACTGATAATATTCACATTCCACTATAAGTTTGTTCATCGCTGAATTGGGGCAGCATATCGAAATCTGTCGGTTGTACACTCAACGCAGCATGGATGCAAAGCCTTACTGGTAGAGGCTCAAGATGAAATCAGGGGTTACCTTGATATCATGGATTTGCCATGCTTGTGTTGAAGCGAGAGGCAAGGTTTCGTCTCGGTAGGATATAATGGAAAGATCCGCAGCTGTAATGTCAACGATAATTGGCTGCACTGTACGTAGATGTTCCCGAAGCATACCCTCTGTCTTCTTACGAAGCTCATAGCCTGGGAATGGTTGGTGAAGTAGCCCTATTCGGAAATAAAAGTCATTGTCTATGTCGGTGGGGGTGCGATGATAACGATGAATCACATTAAAGGCTTGAACTGAACGCCGAATTTTGTCTAAGGTGGTTGGATAATCCTCACTTTCTTGTTCCATATCACGGGCAGAAACTTCAGAGGCGGGAGATCTCTCTAGGACAGGCCATCCTACGAGGAGAGGGATTGCTGCCTCCACTCCCACGATAGAAAAAGAACGCTCATACGGCCTTTGTCCTTGGCTTGTGAAAGGGTAATCCTTTTTTTGAAACCCTCCTATTTGGACTCGCAAAGGAAAATGACCTCCCTTTCGCAGAAAGTTGAGCAGTCCAGAAACATCCATAGGACGCATCTGATTTCTGTATGTATAGAAATAGCGATTGAAGCCAGCGGAGCCTGGCACTTGTTCTAGGCTTACAAGTGTAGCATGAACTTGGCCTATGTCATAAGGATGAAAGCAATTGCCAAGTATATGAGCAACCTGTTCCTGACATGTAGCAATGAGCGTTGCCAGACAAGAGGGCTTTGGTCCATAAAACATCACTATTGTGGCTTGCTTCATAAATGCTCTCTCCATTCCGCATTCATTACCATATCTCCTAACACTTGTTTTATCGCATTTGCATTAATATAATGCAAAGCAATCAAAAACACTTTCATCGTTATAATCTGATTTCTCTTGAATTATAGGATAATGATTGGATATCCGGGGAGTATTGTTCCTCCCCGGATATCCAATCATTATCCCTGCGTGCTGTGTTTTATATATAGCGCGAGGTTGCGTGCGCATCTGAAGCCTGGAAGATCTATAAGTTGAGATCTTCCAGTACTTTGTCCAACTCTATCCCTTTTTCCCATTGTTTTCGCATATCCGCTGCATAATAGTTAAAGGCTCTAGTAACAGAATTAGCCATTTTTCTGAATTGGACAACGACACCCTCATGCAGCGTTTGGTACTCAGCACGAATTTGAATACGAATCTGACCATTTATTTCTATGGGATTTCCCCTCGGCTCTACATCCCCATCTACCATTACCCCTATAAAAGGTGGCAGTGTTGGCATAAATCTAATATGGAAGTTTTTGTATTGCGGACGGAGTCGCTTTACCTTCTCGATAACATTCATAAGGTCTGGTCGGATCAGATGATTCTCGATATCGCTCAAACGGTCAACATCTGGAGAGTTGGGGTGAAGTACTAGTGTATACAGTTGCCTTCCAGAACTAAGATACTTCTCAACCACTTTAATATCGGTGTCAAATGTCCGATAGAGGCTTGGTCCAGCCAAAGCAATCTCTCGCTCAGCCTGATCATAAAGCTGTTCAGGAGGAAGCGGCTTTAGTTTATCAGTACGCTCTTCGATGTCCGAAAGCCCCAGACTTTCTATCGCATCTAATAGATTTACACCCCTGGCGTTGGTTGTCAGAACACGCCGGAGCCTTTCTTCACTATAAACAGGCATCCCTTGTTGGGCAGCTTTTTTTAATTCTTCCTTAATTCCTGCCTCATCGAATTGTGATTCCCGTGCAGCTGCTATCCATATTTCCTTCGCTTCATCAACAGTAGTAATACCTCCATCCTCAATAAATAGTTTTGCAAGCAATCTGAGCGTCTCATTATTAGGGCTGGAGACTTCCCCATTGAGTATACCATGCACACTTTTAGAATCTTTGTGAATTCTTTGGGCTATGACATGACCATTAAGTTTATTACTCCTGCGTTTATCGTTAATTTTATTCATGTACTTTGTCACTACTACGCTCAGATCAGTCTTTTCCATACTCACTCTCCATTCCTCCTGTTACTGCTTAATCCTACTCCCAAAACTCCCAAAAGTTTTAGGAGAAATATGAGGTTTAATATAATTGATCTCGCGATCGGCATCCCTTATACTTCTCATGAGACAACCAAGGTGACAGATCTTGAGATGCAGGCCGTAGGAAGCTGAAGCAACTCAAAGAAAAAATCACCATTGATTGCCTCTGCAGTTGTTCACGGGCAGGTCGCCACGTGGCAACCCCTTACAAGTTTGTAAGGGTTGCTACAACCATAATACGCCGAAATGTCAAATTTTGTATTCGGTAGAGCGCGATCTGCACTTAAGAAGATACAAGAGGTGCATCGATGATGGTCATTCTCACTTTCTTGCTGCTCGTGGTTGGGATCGCAACATTAGTAGTGACTATTGCCCTACTGAAGGTTACGTCCTCCAACAAGAACCAGGGAAACGAAGACCGCTCGCAACTTCCATAGCGAGCAAAGGTTGAATGCACAAAGCGTCCAGCCTCTAATAAAATGTTGATAACAAATGTATCAGGGTCACTATATTAGTCGATTCAGTGACCCTGATACCACTTCCAAATGGTTCCTCATATCTGAACCATCAAAAGACGCAAGGCTCGCGAATGTGTCACAGAAGCCGTGTGAGAAAATCTGAGAGATAGGGCCTATTCGGCTATTTCTCTTGCCACCAGGCATATTCCTTTGCTACACTCGACTGGATACAGATATGATGTCTTACTGCTGAAGGACGCCACAAAGAAGCTTCGTGTACGCGATAATATTCCACTTGGAGTGGCAAACAAAAGGGGAGATGGATGAAGCGAACATGGACCTCGGAGGAGTTACTCGAACATTTTACCCTCCTGCCAGACGAGTTAAACGCAGTCGGAAATAAGTCGGGGGCAACGCGTCTGGGGTTTGCCGTCTTATTTAAATGTTTCCAATACGAAGGCCGTTTCTTGCGTTCCAGGCAAGAGGCAGCCACTGAGGTGGTACGGTATCTCGCCACCCAGGTGGGAGTCGATGCTGCTCTCTTTGCTCAGTATGTGTGGGAAGGACGCACCATTGAGGCCCACCGAGCGCAGATCCGCGAGATCACGAAGGTACGAGAGTTCCGTCGTACCGATGAAGAAGCACTGCTCACCTGGCTTTGCACGGACATTCTTTCGCACGAGCAGCATCCAGAACGTCTCCGCGAGCTGATTTCTGCTGAGTGTCGAACGCGTGGGATCGACGTTCCAGATGACATCGCTACGCTCATGGAAACCGGATTTGCTTCCTACGAAACGCAGATTTATGCGGTGATCGTAGCACGGCTCGCCCCTGAGATGCAGGATCGCTTGGACGCCCTCCTGGTGGCTGTTCCGGTGACAGAGGGAGAAGAGGAGGAGGAATTACCACTGAACTTGGTGCGCCTCGATCCTGGCCCAGTCGGAGTGGAAAGCGCGCTTTCGGAGATTGCCAAATTGCGCTCGCTGCGTGCCATTGGTCTCCCACCGGACCTGTTTCAAGGATATACGCCAAAGCTAGTAGAACGCTTGCGGCGACGCATTGCCGCTGAGTCTCCTTCCCATATCCGTCAGCATCCCCAGGCGATTCGCATGACCCTGCTGGCGGCCCTGGTCTTTCAACGGACCCAGGAAGTGACCGATGCCCTGGTCACGCTGTTGATCCAGATCGTTCATCGCATTGGCAAACGAGCGGAACACCGCGTCGAAACGGCCTACATCAATGATCTCAAACGAGTTGCCGGAAAAACACGTCTTCTGTATCGAATTGCCGATGCTGCGCTCGAGCATCCTGACGAGCCTGTTCGAGAAGTCGTTTTCCCGGTCGTGAACGAACAAACATTACGTGATCTGGTGGCCGAGTACAAAGCACAAGGGGGAGCCTATCGGCAAAAAGTGCAAGAGGTCATGCGCTCCTCGTATCGCAATCATTATCGCCAGATTCTTCCAGTCCTCCTGGAAGTGCTCGACTTTCATTCTAACAACACCGCCTATCAGCCAGTGGTCGAGGCGCTTGCGGTCGTCCGTGAGTATGTGAGCAGCCGCGTGGCTTGGTATCCCGTCGAGGTCAGTCCTCCCCTTGAAGGCGTGGTTCCTGCTACCTGGGAAAATATTGTCACGGAGAAAGATAGCACTGGAGAGACCCGTGTGAATCGCCTGACCTATGAACTGAGCGTGTTGCAAACCTTACGCGAGAGGGTACGGAGCAAGGAAATCTGGGTATCGGGAGCCGCCCAATTTCGCAATCCTGAAGACGACCTCCCGCGTGACTTTGACGCACATCGGGCGGCCTATTATACGGATCTCAATCTCCCGCTTTCGGCTGACGAGTTTGTGGCTTCTCTCAAAACCCAATTGACGACTGCACTCACCTCATTTGAACGTTTCATAACCAAAAAGCCAAACGATGTGGCGATTGGCACCAAACGTGGGAAAGGCTGGATTACTCTTTCTCCTCTGCCAAAGCAAGCCGAGCCCAAGCATTTGCCTCGCTTGAAAACGGAGATCCTGCGCCGCTGGGGCGTGATTGGTCTGCTTGATATGCTCAAAGAGTCAGCGATGCTCACTGGGTGTCTGGACTGTCTCCAGTCAACGGGGAGCCGTGAAGCCATTGATCCCGAAGTACTGCAAAAGCGTTTACTACTCTGCATGTATGGGATGGGGACCAATATGGGCCTCAAGCGGCTGGCGGGAGTTGACCCCAACATCGATGCGGAACAGTTACGCTACACCCGTCGGCGCTATCTACACAAAGATCACATGCGAGCCGCGATTGCACAGGTCGTCAATGCGCTGTTGCACGCGCGACAGGAAGCCATTTGGGGAGAGACGACCTCGACGTGTGCCTCCGACTCCAAGAAGTTCCACGCTGTCGATCAGAATTTGCTGACTCAGTGGCATGCCCGCTATCGCGGCCCTGGTGTCCTCGTCTACTGGCATGTGGAACGTCGCTCGGTGTGCATTTACTCGCAGTTAAAATCCTGTACCTCCCGCCGCGCGTGGCGGCGATGCTCGAAGGAGTGCTGCGCCATTGTGCTGACATGCAGATCAAGCAGCAGATGACCGATTCTCACGGCCAAAGTGAGATTGGGTTTGCTTTTAGCCATCTGTTGGGGTTCCGGCTTCTTCCTCGTCTCAAACCCATCCACTCTCAACGGTTGGCTGTCTCAGCAGTTGGTGATCAAGAACAGTATCCCCATCTCAAAGAGGTCTTGGGAAAGCCGATCAATTGGGAATTGATCCGCCAGCAATACGATCAGATGATCAAGTATGCCACAGCGCTGCGCATCGGAACCGCTGATGCGGATGCGATTCTGCGGCGGTTTACGCGCAGTAATGTGCAACATCCGACGTACCGGGCACTCTGTGAGCTCGGACGGGTGATGAAGACCCTCTTCCTGTGCGAGTATCTCAGCGACCCTCGACTCAGGCAGGAAATTCAGGAAGCGCTCAACGTCATCGAGCAATGGAACAGCGTGAATGGCTTTATCTTCCATGGAAAAGGCGGCGAACTCCTCTCGAATCGGCCAGAGGATCAAGAAATTGCCCTCTTATCTCTGCATTTGATCCAGGTCAGCCTCGCCCTCGTCAATACGCTGATGCTGCAAGAGGTGCTTGCTGAGGGAAAATGGAAAGCTGCCATGAAACAAGAAGACTGGCGCGGATTGACGCCACTCTTCTATCAACATGTGAATCCCTATGGGCGATTCACGCTCGATCTCACGCAACGTATTCCTTTGTCACTCACCAAGCTCGCCTAGAGGCATCACGCGCTCCAAAACTGCGCCGCACTTATCTACTTTGCGGCTACGAGGCTCCTTCCTTAACGTAGGGCCTAGGACTCTTTCGTCTCTAGTGAAGCGAAGTAGTCGAGCAAGAGGCGATGAATGAAGATGTAGCGACTGCCCACCCTGCGCAGTAAAAGCCGCTCGGCAGCCTCGTCTAGAAAGGCGGTCACGTTCCTGGGGAGACAGTTTGCACGCGAGAGCCAAAAGCGCAAGGCGAAGTTCGCAGGAAAGTTCGGCAGCTCGCCGACTGGCCCTTCGATCAGCAAGTCGATCAGCCCGATGATCAGCAAGACGAACGGCACGGCAATCAGCCCGACGATCAGCCTAATGACCAGCCAGCCGACTGGCCCTTCGATCAGGCTGGTGACCAGCCCGATCCCCAGCCCGTAGACCAGCCTGGTGACCAGGCTGATGACCGGCCCGTTGACCAGGCTGGTGACCAGCCCGCTGACCAGCCAGACGGGCCAGGCGAACAGCAAGGTGACCAGCCCGACGGGCAGCCAGACACTCAGTCGATACAGAAGCTGTATGCGTCGGTCTGCTAGCCAGTCGGGTTCCAGGTCCTCCGAGAAGAACGTCGTTCGATGGTGCTTCTGCATCCCCGCTGCTAAGAACGTTAGCCACCGCAGCGTTTGCTCACGGGAAACGTGCTTGGAGACGCCTCGACGAGTGAGCATGCGCTCAACATAGACTGCAAAGATCTGCCGTCGTCTTGTTTCAAGAGAACCCTCCATGAGCAGATCTTCAGTTGATCTCCCCTGATAGGCTAGCATCAATACGTTGAGCATGAGCGGCGTTGTAGCTAGTTCTTGCAGTTCCTTATCCTCAGTCAGTGCTACACGTACTGCTGCTAGCTGTCCACCTGCGTTTGAGAGGTAATCATCAATCTGCTGTGCCGTAAGCGGTCGTACGATGACCGCATCGCGTAACGTCAATCGCCTTGTCTGAGCGAAATATTCGGTCTTTCGGCTGCATACGATTAGAGGTACCATGTGTTCTTGGTGATAGACATTGATTGCATCCACACATGCTGCTCGGACATTTGAGGTAACTTCATCTAACCCGTCCAACAGTGGCAGTATCTGATCCGTATTCACCCATACTTGAGCAGGCTTACGCGGCACTTGGTACTTGGTAGTCAGTTCTTCAACTAGCCACTTGGCTAAGGGTTGCCGTTCTTTTTCTTGTGCCCAGGAGGAGAGGTGGAACACAACAGGCAGGCGATGACGCTCCCCTCCTTCAGCTCGCTGCAGCAGCGTGCGAGCCAGTTCCAACAGCAGCGTCGTTTTTCCGACTCCTGGCTCGCCCAGAATGAGCAATTCCCCCTCAGCCTCATCATAGACCTGCACAATGGAGGTTCCACCAGGAAGAGGGCGTGGAGATCGATCAGTTTCTTGCACCTCGAAGTGCCAGGGATTGGCGAGGGCATCAGGTTGCTCCTGCAAGTCGAGGGCAATCAGAGTCGCCTGGTACAATGAGTGCTCCAGCACTCCCTCAATCCAGGTGGTCCGCACGCGCTTCATAAGTCGTGTGCGGTTCTGTCGCTCCACATGAGAAAGCGAGGAAGGTGCCTCGCCCGGCAGACGCACGAGCGCTTGGTGGTCCACGCCTAGGAGCTTCCACCATTTTGTCGCTTCGGCTTCGGGCAGCAGGTCGAGGGCTGTGATCGGCACAACGGTCAATGCACTCTCACCCTCAGGAAGGTGGTGCTCAGTGATCACACCCACGATAATGTTGTTGCCCGAGAACACCGTTGCTCCGGACATCCCCGCCCACTCCGACTCTCGAACTGCGCTGCTTGGTAGAGGTCGGGGAGATCTTCTTACCTGCAGCGTCAGTAGCGGCTGGTCCAGATTCTCGCCGGTCGGGATCTCCCCATTGACTTGGGCACTGAGACGCAGCGGCTTGGGATCAGGCACTCGTTCCTTGAACCTGGGGAATCCAACTGCCCAGCATCGCTCCACTACCGCCGACGCACTCCGGTCTACTGCACCGTAGCGTAGCGGCGGGACGTCTACCGCC
Source organism: Ktedonobacteraceae bacterium (assembly GCA_034438015.1). GTDB lineage: Bacteria > Chloroflexota > Ktedonobacteria > Ktedonobacterales > Ktedonobacteraceae > JACDAE01. Next base: position 17,309 of record DAOTTD010000097.1, read on the forward strand.
ACGTCAGAAACCTCGAGCACCGCTAGGTCTACGCGGTCCTTGTCACCCTGCAGACGCACCACCGCCGGGCGCTCCTCTGTCCCGTGGAGACGCACGAGCAACTCGCCTGGGCCATTGACATTGTGCAAGGCCGTGAGCACCTGCCTCGTGCCGACGAAGAACCCCGAACCCACCGACCAGTCCGGATGGTTGTCGTCGCCCCGGTTGTGGAGAACCTCAACGACCAGATTGCTCAGGCCTGCTATCATCTGGCTCCCCCAATTACGGCTTCTGCTGCAAACGGCGAGTCACTTTCACCGCCCTTCCCTCGGAGTCCACCGGAGCTTCAAGGTTGAGAGTGACCTTCTGGACCGACTCGTTTGCATAGCTGCCACTTGCTCCCAACTCCAACACCCAGAACTTGACCCCACCCTTGCCCTCCACGCCCAAGGTGACTCCCACCTGGAACTCCAGTTGTACGGAACCTATCGGAAACTGGATCTCTTGCCCTTGGGCTTTCTCCACCGCCGCGGCCAACTCAGACCGCAAGGCGTCTATCGTCTCCACTAATCCAATCTTCTCCATAGTTTCCCTCCTGCATTGATGATGACCTCTCGCAATTCCCGGTACCACACAACCACGGTTGACCTTCCCCTTCATCGTGTCCCTAGCCGGGCAGGACACCGAAACCGCCAATCTCAGGGGAAATCCACAGCAGCCCCCCGAATACTAGTACCAGTTTGGCCCTCGAGTACTAACGGATACTGTTGCTTAATTCGACTTTGTAGGGATTGCCTCTTTCTTGTGAGGATGAGAGGAAGCTCACATTCCCATCTACGGGGTAAAACGGCCCGTCTTTTGGGTCTCTCTCCCCACTTTTTGAATTAAGCAACAGTATC
>DAOTTD010000098.1:0-5436 GCA_034438015.1 Ktedonobacteraceae bacterium
TCGGTGGTTGCCTCCTCAAGGGTTCCGGTATCGAGCCGGAGGAACAGGACGGTTGTCTGGCTCCTAAGAATTCCTGCTCTATTGTACCTCCCATCGACCACATCGTCACCCTCATGCCGCCTTCTCTCGAGTTGGGGGGAATCACTCGTGAGAATCTTCTTGACAGCAGAGCAAGCGGGCACACTTATGTGATAGCAGAATGTGCCCGTTCTCTCCCGCTGGCAGGTAGTCGGGGATGATCTCCAGATCATCGGCATTATCCAGAATGAGCAACCAATCCTTCTGTCTTGCGAGCCACTGCTTCACGACTTGGAGGATGCGGATCTGGTCCTGTTCGTCCTTCTCTGCAAGGTGCACAAGACCCGCAATACTCACGTAGTCAGAGCAGAGCTGTCTTGTGCTGCGGCTCGGACCCGGAACACCGCCTGATAGTGCTGCTGGTAGCGATAGGCATACTCCACCGCGGTTTGCGTTTTGCCGATGCCTCCTAGCCCATGGATCGCCAGCGTTTGGGTGAGAGCCACGGCCTTCTTTCCGGTCAACTGCTCATGCAAGCTCGTGAGCAGGGCTTCCCGTCCAGTGAAGAACGGGTTGCGGCGATAGGGGACGTTCCAGACCAGCGGCCAGTTGCCTGGAAAGGCTGGTGGTGGCTCAGGCGGTTGTGGTGATGCATCTCCTGGAAAGATGGGAGCCGTCGAAGGGATGGCACGTGAACGGTGAACCCCGGCCAGGAGGACATTCTGTGCTGCCAGGGCATTATTGCGTCCAACCAGATCGATGTAACCGATGGCTGCGAGCAGCCCTTTGAGGGTGCAGGTCCGAACACGCACGGGCAGGAGCTTGCCATCCTTGCCTGTGGGATCTTGTCGGAAGACTTCGGCCCATTCGGGTTTCGTGTAGAGGGCGTCGAGGTAGTCTGGAGAGAGCACGGCGATGGTTCGTTTCGCCACCGTTGTGGCGTGATCCATTTCCAGAACGAAGTTGGAGCCGGGGCGAAAGTCCCAGGCTTGTATGATCGTGGAGTAGCCTTCCGCTTCCAACTGCCAGGCAATCCACTCGGCCCAGCCACGATCTGCCTTGTTGTAGCTGATGAAAAAGTCTTTCGTGGCCTCCTCTGCCATCGGCTCTTCGTCCTCTCTTGTCTTCAGGAAAACAACCGGGCGAGCATAGTCACAATGGAAGATTGCATTCCTGCTCGGCTGATCTGTAGTATAGTTGAAAAGAGCATTGCTGGCAAGTACGCTCAAGGCGAGACAATGCTACGTAACAAGCACTCCCTGTTCCTTAGAGACGGTGACAATTAGTACCACTATCTGCCATTCCTGGAGCCGCTTCTCACCTTTCTTCATTCCTCTCGCATGCTCTCTGGAAGCTGTTGTTGACAGCCAATTGCATATGTGTGTTATGATATGTCCACTTGCAGAAGAGATAAAATGTATGGAGAGGGATGGTAACCAGGAGACTATGCAAACCACGACAGCGGAGAAAAAAGCCATTGACGCTACACTGGATGCATCCAGTTTGTTGTGTTGGAAATGAGGTTGGTTCCATATGGCCCTCCTGGACGACCTGATACCAGGGATGATGCTCAAAGGTATTCGCCCCCAAACGGTTGTAACCATTGTAGCCGTGACTCGCCACGGCGCAGATAGCGCCGAAATTGTTTATAAAGACGTTGCTGGTGGCCTGGGTTCCCAGCTTGTCTATCGCGCTGATACAGACCAGTTTGAGGTTGTACCATCAAGCCTCCCATGGTCCTTTACTGCTGATGGCGCAGCTTTCCGGCTGGCTTCAGAGGCGTACCGCATTCGCCTGGCCTATTTATTTGACCCTCTGATCGCGGTGCATACATCGTTGATTGATCCATTGCCACATCAGATTACTGCTGTATATGAGACCATGTTGAATAAACAGCCGTTGCGCTATCTGTTGGCCGACGATCCAGGTGCTGGTAAAACGATCATGACTGGTTTGCTGATCAAGGAGTTGATGGTGCGCGGGGATGTGAGGCGTTGCCTGATTGTCGCGCCAGGCAACCTGGTGGAACAGTGGCAGGATGAGTTGAAGCGCCGTTTCCATCTCACCTTCGAGATGGTGACCAATGACCGGTTAGAGGTCTCGGCTTCGGGCAATGCTTTTCAGGAGATGCCGTTGTGCATTGCGCGCCTGGATACGCTGGCACGCAATGAGGATGTGCAGAGGCGGTTGGGACAAACCGAATGGGATCTGGTGGTGGTGGACGAGGCACATAAGATGTCTGCCACCTTCTTTGGTGGTGAGATCAAATATACCAAACGCTACCGCCTGGGCGAGCAGCTTGGGAGGATCGCACGCCACCTGCTGCTGCTTTCGGCAACGCCACACAATGGTAAAGAAGAAGATTTCCAGCTCTTCATGCGCCTGCTGGATACCGACCGCTTCGAGGGACGTTTCCGCGATGGCGTCCACAAAATGGATGTGTCGGACCTGATGCGACACCTGGTCAAAGAGCAGCTCTATACCTTTGATGGTACACCCCTGTTTCCTGAACGGCTGGCGTATACCATTCATTATGCGCTTTCCGGGGCAGAAAATAGCCTCTATCAACGTGTCACCACCTATGTGCGCGACGAGTTCAACCGAGCCGAGGCGCTGGAAAACAATGGGCGCAAGGGGACCGTCGGCTTCGCGCTGACCATTCTGCAACGGCGGCTAGCATCCTCGCCTGAAGCGATTTATCAATCGCTCAAACGGCGGCGCGAACGCCTGGAACGGCGCTTGCAGGAGGTGCGCAACGCGCCAACACCGGCGGATGCGAACACGCGCGTTGAGTTATTCGCCAATCTGCCGCTCATGGAAGAAGAGGAACTCGCAGACCTGGACGAGGCCCCAGAGAACGAACTGGCAGCTACCGAGGAGCGGGTGCTGGATCAGGCGACTTCTGCACGTACGATGGCTGAACTGGCGGCGGAGATCCGCCTGCTGGTTGAGTTGGAGGCACTGGCCTTGCAGGTGCGCAACAGCGGGCAGGATCGCAAATGGGAAGAGCTGGCCATGCTGCTGCAAGACGGGGAAGAGATGTTCAATGCGGCGGGGCAGCGACACAAACTGATCATTTTCACCGAACATCGCGACACGCTGAACTACCTGGCCGGGCGTATCCGCACGATGTTGGGGCAACCCGAGGCCGTGGTGACTATTCATGGCGGGATGAATCGCGAAGACCGGGCCAGGGCGCAGCACGTGTTTACCAATGATCCCACGACCCAGGTGCTGGTTGCAACCGATGCGGCGGGCGAGGGTATCAACCTCCAGCGCGCCCACCTGATGGTCAACTACGATCTGCCCTGGAACCCCAACCGACTGGAGCAGCGTTTCGGGCGCATTCACCGCATTGGCCAGACAGAGGTGTGTCACCTGTGGAACCTGGTCGCGGAGAAGACGCGCGAAGGCGAGGTCTTCCAGACACTCTTCCACAAGCTCGAAAAAGAGCGCGATGCTCTGGGTGGGCGCGTTTTTGATGTGTTGGGCGATGTGACCTTCGCCAACCGGCCCCTGCGTGATCTGATCATTGAAGCTATTCGCTATGGCGAACGAGCGGAGGTGCGCGAACGGCTCTTCCGCGTCGTCGAAGAGGCGCTTGACCACGAACATCTTCAGCACCTGTTGGACGAACGCGCCCTGACCCAGGACGTATTGGATGTGGCGCGTGTCCATCTGGTGCGCGAATTTATGGAGCGCGCCCAGGCGCGGCGGCTACAACCCCATTTTATCGCCGCTTTCTTCCTCGCGGCTTTCAAAGAGCTGGGAGGACAGTATTACAAACGCGAAGCACAACGCTATGAACTGACCCATGTGCCACCAACGCTACGACAACGCGCGCTGCGATTGAACGCACGCGCGCCACTGGCCTCGCGTTACGCACGCATCACCTTTGAGAAAGAGGCGGGTGCACCCCCAGAGCGAACGCAGGCAGAATTTGTCTGTCCCGGCCATCCCCTGCTCGACGCTGCGCTTGACCTGATGCTGGAGCAGAAGCGCGAACTCCTGACCCAGGGGGCAATCCTGGTAGACAGCAGCGATCCTGGCGTCGAACCGCGCCTGCTCTTCTATTTGGAGCACCTCATCCAGGATGCGCGCACCCTACCGAGTGGTCAGCGGCATGAAGTCTCGCGGCAATTGCACTTCGTGGAGATCAACAGCCAGGGACAGGTGGGCGCCGCTGGCTACGCTCCCTTTCTGGACTATCGGCCCCTGCGCGAAGAGGAGTTCGTGCTGCTCCCCGGTCTCACCAGCGCATCCTGGCTTGCCCAAAATCCCGAACAGCAGGCGCGTACCTACGCCATCGAACAGCTCGTGCCCCGGCATCTGGCCGAGGTCAAAGAGCGGCGCGAAGGGCAAATTCGCAAAACCATGGTTGCGGTCAACGAGCGACTGAGTAAAGAGATCACCTACTGGGATGGACGCGCGGCCACCTTGCGTGCCCAGGAAGCCACAGGCAAAACGAATGCGCGTATCAACTCCCAGAAGGCCCAGGAGCGGGCCGATGAACTGGAGACGCGACGCAAACACCGCCTGGAAGAACTGGAGCAAGAACGCAAACTCTCACCTCTGCCGCCGGTCGTCGTGGGCGGCGCGCTGATCATCCCGCAGGGTCTGCTCGACTCGCTCACCAAGGAAGAAGAGAACGGAACTCCCGCAAGCAATCCCACGCTTTTTGCACGTGAAACGGCCCTGGTCGAAAAGTTGGCCATGGAGGCCGTCATGCGCGCTGAGCGACAACTAGGCCACGAACCGCGTGATGTCAGCGCACTCAAATGCGGCTACGACATTGAATCCCGCGACCGCCAAACGAACAGCCTGCGCTTCATCGAAGTCAAAGGCCGACGCCCGGACGCCACAACCGTGACCGTCACCAAAAACGAGATCCTCACAGCCTTCAACCAGCCTGCAGCTTTTATCCTGGCCTTAGTGCGGGTCGATCTCATACAACAGCAGGCTCTAGAACTGTGCTACGTGCGCCGCCCGTTCACCCGCGAACCTGACTTCGGCGCGACCAGCGTGAACTATGACCTGCAACAACTCTGGCTAAAAGGAGAATCGCCCATCCATGAGCTATCGTAAGAAGTTAATTGAGGTGGCTCTGCCACTCGATGCAATTAATAAAGAGGCTACGCGCGAAAATTACATATACAAGGGGAATCCTTCATCTATTCATAAATGGTGGGCACAACGACCACTAGCTGTATGTCGTGCTGTGTTATTTGCTTCATTAATCGATGATCCCTCTAGTCGCTCTGAGGAGTTTTTGACAGAAGAGGATCAAAATCAAGAGCGTAAGCGACTTTTCAATCTAATAGAGGAGCTGGTTATATGGGAAAACTCCAATAATGAAGAGGTACTGGCGAAGGTTCACTCAGAAATTCTGAAATCTACCAATGGAAATCCCCCACCAAT
>DAOTTD010000099.1:0-12856 GCA_034438015.1 Ktedonobacteraceae bacterium
TACTGCTCGCTCAAGCGTCTAACCTCGTCTTTCATCCAGGTGGCGATGTTATAGGGGTTCTCCTCGATCTTGCGAAAGACTTCTTCGGTGATGGGATAGGCAAAGTCTTTTGTCTTCTTCCACACAAAAGCGGCACACCACGAGTCGGCCCAGAGACGCCCATTGACATACTCATTGGATTTCACCAGATGTTCGTAGTATGCCTGCTTGCGGTGAATCTCCTCCACGGTATCGTCGCCCATCTCCTCAAGCCGCATCATGCTGGTGGCGAGGTCGCCCAGGCGGTCCCACGGCTGCAACTCCTCGTCGAAGAGCGTGCGCACACCGCCGCGTTGCGCCTTGTTCTTCTTTTTATATTCGCTGCATATCTTCTTGTCATCGCCCTCAATCGGCTCAAAGGCGCTATCGGGAATGCCATCGCTCAACAGGGCGGGCGTGGAACCGAGCAGGCTGTTGCCGCACTGGATATGCGCGTCGAGGAACGAGAGCGGTTTGCCTGGCTCGATGGCCTCCATCCACAGATTGACCTTGCACAGTTCCACCGCCATCGGGTTGATATCGACGCCGTAGATGCAGTGTCCCACCACGTCACGCAGGGCCGCACGACGCGCCTCCGGTCCTGGCTCCTCGGTTCCCGTGCGCACCGCCGCCAGCTTCCTGGCGATCCGATGCGCCGCCGCGATCAGGAAGTGTCCGCTGCCACAGGCAGGATCGCAGACCTTGAGGGCGAGAATGGCCTTTTCGGGATCGGGCTTCGCCGCCGCTTCGGCCAGCACGGGGTCCAGCGCCGAATCGAGCAGGCAATCGATCAGGCTGGTCGGAGTATAGTAGCTGCCGGAGGTCTTGCGCTCGTTGCCGCTGGCCGTCTTGAGCGTAAAGGTCGCCGATTCCACATCGAGTTCGGGATGCAGTTCGAGCAGCGATTCGTAGATGCTGCCCAGTTCTTCCGCGCCGATATTTTTATAGTCAACGGCCCGCTGCATACGCGTACGCTCGTCATAGGTAAAGGCCAGCGAGCGGACGGCGCTCAACAGTTCGTAGTTGGCTAATTCGCAGCCCACCAGATCGGGGATAGCTCGCTGCGAGAACAGGAAGCCGTTCAGCGCGGGCAAGCCCAGGTCGGGACAGCCCGTATCGCTGCCAAGCTGCTCCATGACCAGGCGCAGCGCATGATAGAGATCCGTGTGCCGCGTACCCAGGCGATGGATGGCGAGGCGGCGCAGGCGGGCGGTAGAGTAATAAGCGGCGTAGCGAGCGCGGGCAGTCTCGTCGGCGTCGGGATGCAGCAGGACGGCGCGATCTTCGGCCACAAACAGGACGATCATGCGATAGACGAAACGCAGCACCTGGCGATAGTAATCCTGCGGCTTCAGGTCTCCGCTCTGCAACTTCTCGCGCAGGGCGGCATTCGCGGGTTGGGCCAGGAAGCCCTCGCCCAGAGCATTGATCGCCTGCTCCACGCCATTGCGCAACTGATCGAGGGCGCGAATGCCCTGTTCGTGGGCCAGGCGCGACCACTTCTCCAACCAGCAATCGCTCGGACGTTCGGACTCCGCCCGCGACTGGTGGCAGAGCAGCCAGAACAGCACAAAGTCCGCGTAAGACTCGCCCTGCAACATCGCTTCCAGATCAAACTCGACATATGCCTGCCGTGTCAGGCTCACATTCTTGCGCAGCAGACGCAGGCGCAGACCATTAGAGACGACGCCCCACAGATGCTCGCCGGAGCGATTGAGCAGCTCCTGCGTCAGACTATACGGGCTATAGCGATATTCACCTGCGCCGCTCCTGCTAAGCTGATCCAGGTCGGTCCTATAACTCACGAGATGAATGGGCATATGCTGCCAGCCATGCGAAATCGGGTAACTCTTGCCATCCGCCTCCAACGCCTTCATGCTAAAGAGGCGACCATAGCCCAATTCGTTGAAGAGAGGCAGCAGCCAGCGTTCGCGTGTCAACGTCGTCCCCGTGTCGCCTTCGGGCAAGCGTCCACGCAACGTCTGAAACGTATTCCACGCTCGCAGGACGTGTAACCAGGCATCGTTAATCACCTCATTGAGCTTCTCGCCATCGTGGTGATAGTCTTCTGCCGTGATGCCCCCGAGGCTGGCGTCGAATTGTGCGATGCGTTGCAGCACATCGACGGGCAAGAGTGCGCCTTCGCTGGTCACGGTTGGGAACGCGGTACGCTGGTTGTTACGCATGGTTGCTCCTGATCATTTGTCTATGATATTTCTGCTGACGAACGGCGATGCATCGTCGGACCCATCGATGCCGTTTACTACTGCATTGACGGTTTTTCCTGGGGTAGGGACCAGATTTATCGCGTCCGTGATTTATCATGTTCCTCCCCGCAACATCGATTGCCACCGTAGAGGAAACGATAAATCGCGGACGCCGTAAACGTGGTCCCTACCCCAGAAAACCCAATAATCATTTATTAAACCACCTGATCGCGGACGCCGTAAACGTGGTCCCTACCCCGAAAATCTATCACCAATGAATTAACCTACCTGACACTGAAAACCCATCATTCATTTATTAAACCGCCTAATCGCGGATCGGCAAATACACATACATGCCGAGCACATCGGGCGGCAACTGTGGTTCGACGGACACGTTTCTGATGGCGAGCGAGGCTGAGCGGCGCACGCGACGATGAGCATCACGCAGTTCACCGGCGCGCTCGTGGGCCAGTTGTGCCAGGCGTGGGCCGATATACTCAGAGAAACCATCGCTCACCTGTTGCAAAAAGTGTTGTATCTGCACATCGGGCGTATTGGCTTCCGACGTTGCCAGCAAGAGTTGCTCGATCTCTTGCTCATCGTCGAGCCATTGCGCCTTTGCTGGTACGCCTCGGAAGGCAAACGTGCGGCACTCTTCGGCCAGCAGCGGCTGTATCTCTTTGCCATCGCGTGCAGGCGTATTGATATGGAAACGCAGGCGCACCAGCAGCAGAGTCGTGCGCATCTGCACTCTGCGCGTCTTGATCAGGCCACAGCGGCGGGCAATCGGCTTATTGCGCACATCCTCAACCGGATCGAGGGCCGTATCCATCACATACGCCGCCAATCCCTCGATCAACGGATGTGTGCGGCTCAGATAGAGCGTATTGGGCAGACCGGGTGTGGCAAAGCTGGTACGCAGGAGGAGCTGCTCTCTGACGGTCACGAAATGACGCATATCGATGGCATCACGCAGCGCGATGGGCACATCCTTGAGATTGAATTCTACGATATTGCCGCCGCGCGCCTCACTGACAAACGCGCCATAGCCCTGCAACGCCTCTTTCGTAAAGTTCGCCACATCGGCGGACAGGCCAATAGAATTCTGCACCGCGTTCAGTTCGCGCTCCACCTCATCGGTCTTGATGCTGTGCTGGGCGAAGATTGTGCGCGACACCCGTTCGCGTTCGGATGCCGCATCCCACAGCTTGAATAGTTCATCGCGTTTCTCGTGAACAACATCAGCGAAGCCCGGCAACTGCTGCTGCTGAGCCGGAATCTTGCTCTCATGGCCGCGCGATAACACGCCCTCAAAGATCGCCTCCACCACCTGCTCCGTATCGAGCGGCACCGGAACCGAGACGCCCAACGAACTGCGAATTGTGCGGTGCTTGCGTATCAGCACGTCCAGCACGATGCCATCGATAATATTGTTCTGCCCATAATACGTCATGACCCTGACCTGGGGACTGGTCTGCCCGAAGCGATCAACACGGCCCTCGCGCTGCTCGTGGCGCGTCGGGTTCCAGGAGAGATCATAGTGAAAGACGGCGTTAAACGTCTCCTGTAGATTGATGCCCTCGCTCAGACAGTCCGTACAGACCAGCACCCGCTGCGGAGATTGCGCGAGTTGGAGCACGCGCTCTTCACGTTCCGCCGGTGGCAACAGGCCCGTGACTGCAACGACCTCGACCTTTGGCAAGCGGCGGCGCAACTCCTGGGCCACATATTCGGCGGTCGGAATAAAGCGACAGAAGACAATCGGCTGATAGCCATCCTTGACCAGGCCAGCAATGATCGTCACCGCCTTTTGCAGCTCGGCATCCTTCTCACCTTTGAGCGCTTCGGCCTCACGCGCCATCGCGGCCAGGCGATGGCGCACCTTGCGCCCGCTCTCTTCGTCTTCATCCTCATCAATATCCGCGCCCGGCGCAACATCCATCCCCTCGGTCGCATCGCTATCAACCAGGTCCAGCACGCTATGCCGACCGATACGATCAGCCTCCTCCACCGTCTCCGCGCCTACATTCTGCGAACGATTGCGCAATGTGAACGCCGCCGCCGCCGGACTGGAAGCCATCGAGCGCAACAGGGCCAGCACGGACCACCAGCGCACACGCTGGCGGCTGCGCCCACCGCTGGTATCCTGAACCGTCTCGCGTGCATAGCTCATCACCTTATCGACCAGCTTGCGGTACTCGGCGTTCAATACATAATGATCCTCGCCATCTTCGCGCTCAGGGAAAGGCGTGTCACTATGGAGATAGGTGCGAATATCGGCACGGCGGCGCTGAATGAAATGAGCGGCCAGGCGCTGCCGCTGGCGCTCGTTCTGCCTGCCCGTCAAATCCTGTGGAAGATCACTGAAATCCTCATTCAGCAGCGTCAGCAGTGAGCGAAACGCATCTTCATTGCCGCTATGTGGTGTTGCCGTGACCAGGATCATGTGACGATCCTTCTTCACAGCGAGCTGAGAGATCAACTGAAAGCGCTGATGGCGTCCGCCGCGTCCCTCGCCAGCCGAGGCACAGGTATGCGCCTCGTCCACCATCACAAAATTGGGACAGGCACGCACAAAATCGGCGCGACGACGATCCGCTTTAATAAAATCCGTCGAGATGATGAGGTAGGGATAGCGGTCAAAGATCGACTCATCGCGCGCGCACTGGCGCTCCAACTGGGCAACCGTACTGGAGAGCACCAGGGAGGCATCAATATGAAATTTCGCTTGCAGTTCGTCCTGCCACTGCTCTGCCAGGTGGGGAGGACAGAGCACCGCGAGGCGCTCAATCTCGCGCCGATCCAGCAGCTCGCGCGCGATCAGTCCGGCCTCGATGGTCTTGCCAATACCGACATCATCGGCGATCAGGAGGCGCACCGGGTCCAGGCGCAGCGCCATCAGCAGCGGAACCAGTTGATACGGACGCGGCTCTACCGAGATGCGCGCGAACGAACGGAACGGTCCCGAACTGGCCCGGAAGCCGAAACGCACCGCATCACGCAGCAGGCGACCAGAGTGACTATCGCCCCACAGAGCGGGATTGGGCAGATCGAACTGCGCGGGCTCTACGTCCTCAAGGGGCAGATAGATGCCGGTCACCTCCTCATTGGTGCCACCGAGCGGGCGTAGAATCAGCATCTGCTCCTCGGATTCCGGCAACACAACCCATTCACGCCCACGAGCCTTCACCAGTGAGCCGACTGCGAAATTCATATAATTACTCCTCGGTATCTATTCCCTATCATCTAAATAAAGCGGCGTAATTTTTGCGGATAATTCTGGTTCTTTTGAGCTTGAGACAGCGACAATTTCCGCATTTGTTTCGCCGTTTTATTTAGTAGGGATGGGGCTTGCCGCCATCCGGCTCGGCGCGTGCAACCCGGCTCGGGAGCCGCGTTCTAGGGAACCGGACGGGTCTCTCCCCGACACATTTTTATTAATTCTGCGATCGGGGTAGGGACCAGCTTCCAGCGCGTCCGATTTATCATTTCCTACCCGTTGAGCACGTCTTTCTCGTCGCTAGAGAGGGGGAGACGCGCTGGAAGCTGATCTCCTCCTGCATTCATAACGCCTTTCCTCTCCTCTCAGGGAGAGGAAAACGATAAATCCGGACGCGCTGGAAGCTGGTCCCTACCCAAACAATCTCTCTCCTGAAAAGTGTCAGGGAGAGAAGACCCGGATGGGGCAAGCCCCATAGGCGCGAACTTAAGCGGGCATGCCCCCCCAAACGTCTCGCCATCCTGGGATCGCTGCTCACTCCTTTCACGGCGTCGCTGGCATTCTGAGCCAGCGACACACCTGCGTGTAGCGATGGGGCCTCTTGCGATGCCCAGAGCACAAAAAGCGTTGCAATTGGGGCAAACACGCTCGATACCGCTCTGCGGACGTGCTGCCTCGGATCTGTTGGCACAAGAGATCCACACTGATTTCTGCCACCATCCATTCGCTGAGGGGACCGGCCAGATCCTCTTGCCACCACGACGCCTCGGCGGCCTGCCACACCGGCAGCGTCTCCAGATCGCGCTTGCCGCTGAGCGTGGATGGCATCATGCATAGCCAGGCGGATCTGTGCACTCTCTTCTTCCAGTAAAGCCCACCCCAGCAGCAGCGCCGTGATCGTCGGTTCTGCCGTCTGCGCCGTCGTGCAGCGCAGTCGCTGCATGCCCAGCAGTTGCTTGATCCGCTTGAACAGCAGCTCAATGTGCCAACGGGCTTGATAGAGACAGGCGATCTGTTGCTCACTCCAGTGCTCCTGTGGCAACGTCGTGAGCAACAAAATCCACCCTGAGAGATACAAGGTGTCTGGCCGCACCTGCCAGTGTTTCTTACTGGCGGTGCGCCTGGTGCGTCGCCTTGCCTTCTGCCGTTGCTCTTCGCTCAGGCGCACCGCCATCCAGCGCATCGCGATCCTGCCACCGCGGTGCTTGACCCACACGCCTCGACTGCAGATGCGCCCGGCTGGGGCATGACGCCCCTTCAACCACCGCACCACATCAATGCCTTTTCCTTGCTCATCTTCCAAGGGAAGCTGACTAGGCGTAAAGCGAACAATGAGCTGGGCCCCCCGAGCGCACACAAAGGCAATGCGTTCGCGTAATCCGTTGGCGCGATCGGTGACCACCAGATCCCCTGGCTGCAGATCAAAGAGCGCCAGATTTTCTCCCACCTGTTGATCGGTCACCTTCAGTTGCGTGAGCCGACCTGCCAACAGGTCAAAGCCGGTATGAATGCGCCAGACCATGCCTTGGGGACCTGGGCATTTGACATGGGTTCCATCCGCCAACACAATGCGTCGCAATCCTGCCCGCAGGAGCCACGGTGAGAGCGCCGTCGAGCTCGCCAGCACCTCTTGTAAGAGCCAATTGAGCCATGGGCTGGCCCGCTGCAAGCGTTTGCGCCAATCAGTGGCCGAGACATCTGCCACTGCCAGCAGCACACTCCAGATGCTCAAATGCTGAAACGAGTGGACGGTGTACACGTAGGCCAGCAACCCTCGCAGCAAATCCGTGGCCGTGCGAAGCTTGCGACACCGCTCAAAGGCCTTGAGGCTCTTGGCGTGCTCTGACAAGCCGGCTGGGAGGCGAGGGACGATTTCCTTCTCCCAATCATCGGGCTGGGCGATGACTTGCGTTGGCGAGACGATCTGTGTATCATGGTGTTGAGATGGCATGTCGTTTCTCCTGGTCTGTTCTTGAGAGATTTTTTTGAACATACCACCAAACGGCTTGCCTGTCCCTTTTTTCCTCCTTTTTTCCTATCTTTCTCCTTAAGTTCGCGCCTATGGGGGCAAGCCCCATCCCTACTGAAATGAAGCTATATATCTGGTAAATAAAGCATCCCACTGTTCAGGGGAAGGGAAGCGCAGCACAAAATAGCCCTCGTCTTCCAGCGCTTCCACGAGATCGGCGTCACGGACCGCGCGTGCGCTATCGTCACCATCCACATAGACGGCGACGCTCGATCGCTTAAAAAAGAAATCAGGTGCGGCCCGACAGCTTCCCAACGGTTCATGCGCGTGCGAAGGTGAAGAGAAGTCGCGCAATCGCAACTGACGCAGCCACTCCTGCTCGATATCGAGATCGCCCTGCACCGTCGCCAGTTTGGAGATGTCCGGTGGCGCAAGTGGAGCGGACTCCTGTAAAACCGCTCGCCCTCCAGTCAACTGCAAGAGATAGGGTTGGATGGAGTGGCGATCCAACTGCCGATGGTCGCGCTGATTGGCGTAGGTCATCAGGCAATGATAGCAGGCGGCCACGCACTCCTCCAGGGCGAGATCAGCTTTACGCAGATCGGTGCCGGTGGCGGGATCGAAGTGACAGCGCGCCAGCGCCTCCTCCGCCACAGCAGCGACGGCCCGTGGATCGTCGGCCAGTTGGCGCAGCACGCCAGCGCCGCCCTCGGTTGCCTCATAGAAAAGAAGGATGCGCCGATGCTGCATATCAGGTAAAGGCTCGGCGGCCAGTTCATTATCTTCCAACTGGTAGCGCACCTGGATAGCACTCTTCAAGGCTGATTGCAGCGAGGTCATCTGGCGCGTATCCAGGTCCACCAGCGGCTCAAAGAGCAGGCAGTTACGCGTATCCTCAACATACGGGATCACACGCACCTTTTTCGCTGACATGGGATCGTCGGGGTCGCCCGTCGACTCATCGTCTTTTTCCCAGTAGCCGCGCTCGGTATCCAGCACAAAGCCATACACGGATTTGTCCTTGCGCCGCAGGGGGCCAAAATTGATGCGCCAGAGCATCGCCGCCTGACCATAGGTCAAACGTGCCAGCGGCTGCTGATCCTCGTCCTCGACCAGAACGGTATATGCCCCATTCGCGCGAGTGGAGAAGCGCACTCCGGTCCGAATATCATAGCCCTGGCGCAGGCGCTCCTCTTCGTCCGAATTGATCTTATCGCGCCGCCGCGTCGAAACATTCTGTAGTCTGAAGAGCGAGTTCAGGGACTGCGGCAGCTTCTTGCCACACTGAATGCAGACATCGATGCTGGCCGTATGGTCGAGCGGGTGCAGATAGCCACAATGGTCGCACTGTTTCACCGAACTGGTGAGCACGCTCGAGCGATCCTCGCGCACGGCAAGCAGCGAGCGATTGATGATATAGCGCGATCCCTCGTGATAGACAATGGCGCGCGGCGCGAACTCCGCGATCGCCAGAAAGCGCGGACGAGAAAGATACTCATCCTGCTGTTTCGAGCGGCGCGCGGGAATATAGGCCGAGAGCGGCAGGCGTGGGAAATTATAGCCAGGCAGAAAGCCCTCGCTGGCAAAGTAGCGATAGCTATAGAACTCCGAAAACTCAGTACGCTCGGATGAGCTACTGGCCGTCAACAGTTCCAGTTGCGCCTCCGCTTCAGAACGCAGGCGGCGGGCCTGATTTTTGTGCTCCTCCGGACGCGAAGCATCGCGGATCACGCTATTCTGCGTATCGCGCTGATCCTGAGCTGCTTTATACAGGCCACGCCAGCGAGCACATGCCTTCTCAAAAAAGGATTCGACGTGATCAAGCTCAATAGTCAGCCACTGGGGAGTATACCAGGCACCGGATGGCTCTTGTAGATCGGTCTTAAGCGTTTCTAGAATATTCTGGGCTCGCCTCTCCGCGCGTTGGCGGGCGCTGGTATCGCGCAACGCATCGAGCACATATGGCTGAAGCGTCAGGCTCGGACTCTCTCCAACGATGTCTAAAAGGTCCCGCAGCGACTCTCCCAGAGCCAGACCGGACTCCGCCAGCCAGATCGCATAGATATGCGCGCGCAGCAGATCCTCATTCGTCAGATCCAGACGTGGAGGCGAGACCGCGCCACTGACCATCGCGCCGGGATGCTGAAAGAAATATTGATCGTGCGAGCTACCGGTAGAACAGTACGAGAAGACCAGCGCGGGCTGACCGCTGCGACCGGCGCGCCCACTGCGCTGCGCGTAGTTCGCGGGCGTAGGAGGAATATTGCGCATATTCACCACGTTCAGTTCAGCGATATCAACGCCCAGCTCCATCGTCGGCGAGCAATACAGAATCGGCAACAACGGCGGCTCGCTGCGAAACTCCTGCTCGCGCTCCTCACGCCGCTTTGAAGGAACCTGCGCCGTATGTTCAGCCGCGCGAATACCGAGCATGCGGTGAAGTTGCTGCGCATTCTCCCGGTAAAACTCCTTGAAGAACGGATTCGTCCTTTTATCCTGGGGAAGATTGGGAGTGCGCAGCGGATCATGATAAGGAATGTGCCCACGCCCATCGCGCCAGATAATCGAGGAAGCCAACAACTGGTAGCCAGGCACATCATCCTTATGGCGCGGTTCCAGCACCTGCTCTACCAGACCAACGTCGCTCAACGTCTTCAGTAGCGACTGAATCACCTCCTGCGTCTCAGCAGCCTTGATGTTTATCTCGTGATTTTTTAGTACGCGCCTGAAAAAACGGCCATAGCTACTCAGGCCAGAGACGTAGCGTTCGCTGCGATCATCCTCTTTCGAGCGCTTGCGCGGGAACAGCCGCGTCGCATACACCAGCTCTTCATCCTCGTCGAAGCCCCAGGGAGCTATCAGGTGCTGACTGCTCTGCTGCTTGACCTCCTCCTGCCGCGCGGGGTCCAGGTAATCGACCTTGATCGCCAGTTCGCGCCGCATATAGTCCAGTAAGGCTTTGGTAAGCTCTTTGCGTACCGAAGGGGAAATTGTGTGCATAATGTGATGACACTCAGCCCAGAGCGCATCATCTTCACAAATCTCAGCGAGGTCCTGGTATTCAATGCGCAAGAGGCCGCACTGTTCCAGGTTGGGCGACGTAATGCGCCAGCCGCGCCGCAGGTCCAGGTAGAGACGGTAGCCCAGAACGTTGCGTAGAGCCTGCTCCGTCTTAATCTTCGCGCTATACTTCAGGTCTTTATTGATGGCATATCTCTCAGGCGGCAATTGCAGCGCCTCGAAGACCTTTAGCGACAGGACATCGTGCCGCAGGCCGGAGTCGCCCGCGAGCTGAACGGCGCAATAGAGCGCGGAACGCAGCAAAGCGACTTCAACGAAGTCGTTAAAGTGTCCCGCCTGCAGAGAAGCGTCCTGTCGATTGTCGGTAAAGCTCAACATCTTCGGCTCGATGGTCAGCTCTTCGCCGCGCTCCTTCGCCTCGCGGAGCAGACGAATGGTCGCCAGGCTCAGAATCGTCGTTGCCGTACTGCGTCCCTCCGAACTGAGCTGTGCCAGCTTCTCAAAATCGTTATCCAGAAACGTATTGTAAGAGACGCCGCAACGCAAGCAGAAACGGAAGGGAGCGGCAACAAAGTGGCAGAGCACGCCCTCCTGATCGCGCCTTCCATCTTCCGCAACGCTGCCATCCGTGCGCACGAACAACGCCCTCGGCACATATTTTTTCCTCGCCGTAGAGGTCAGGCGCTCTTTCCCGTTATGCATCTCGCGCCACTCATCCGGCAGGCGCGGGTCAGCCTCAATTTCCGATTGGTCGCTACTCCATGCATCATCAGGCGACTGAGCAAGATACAGGAAGCCAGGTATCCCCGTTCGCTGCGCGGTTGAGTCCGCGCCATCATTGATATAGCGCATCTGGTCCCGCACCTCGCGGTCGACAAAGGACTCTTCATCCTGCCAGCGTACCGTGTAATATTCCTGCCCACATTCGCGACAGAAGACGAGCGGCAGCAGGATACGTTCGTGACCGCTCTCCGGCGCGTACTGCTGATATTGAAGGGTAATGTGGCGCTGCGGATCGTGTTCCAGCGTTGCATAGACGGTATCACCTTTGCTGATGAACTGGTGCAATCGAAAAGCAAATGGAGCACGCCCGGTCACAGGATGTTTGACGCGCTCATATCCGTCCAACAATCCCTGTTTAATCACCGCAACACAACGTGCTTCGGAGGCTCCAGTAAGCGTGTGCAGCAGTGTGGCCGCGCTCTCCTGCTCTCCAGAAATGCGCAGCGGCTTTGTACGCACCAGGCGCTCATCTTGCTGCCGTATCACGCCAAAGGCACTCTCCAACCAGATCGAGAGCGGATCATTCACGAACTCAGCATACGTCTGAGGTAATGCGGAGAAGCCAGATTGAACGCGCTCCGTCAACTGCTGGCGAAAGGCCGGAGATGCAGTATCGACCTCCTCAGTCACCCGCTGCAACGTCTCCCCGATCACATGTTCAGGTAAGACCGGGCAACCAAAGATGCGCTCACCCATACGAGCAACCTTCAGGCATTGCTCCGCGTAATTTTCATCGCTGGCGAGCGTAGCCGATGTCCCAACGCACTGCAAGGTTTCACCGGGCGGAGTCAGGCGATCGCGCACGCGGCGCACCAGTAGAGCCACATCCGCGCCCTGCCGTCCACGATAGGTATGCAACTCGTCGAGGACCAGGAAGCGCAACTGTGTGGCATCCAGCAATTGTCGCTCGCGCAGGCGCGTCAGAATCAACTCGAGCATCACATAGTTGGTCAGCAGGATATCGGGCGGGTTAGCGATAATCTCGTCGCGCTCCTCAGTCTTTTCCTGCCCCGTATAGCGTTTGAAAGTCACCGTGCGACCTTCATAGCCGATTTTCAGATACTTACCCAGCTCGCCAAGCTGACTATTCGCCAGCGCGTTCATAGGATACACAACGATCGCCTTGATGCCCGGCAGATCGGGGTTGCGCAAGACATAATCGACAATAGGAATGATATAGGCGAGGCTTTTGCCCGAACCGGTCCCCGTCGTCAAAATATAGCTATGGCCGCCACGTGCCACCCGAATAGCATCCTCCTGATGTTGATGCAACTGGAGGAGGTCGCCCTGTGGCCTCTCTGGCTCCTTCCCGCGCCGAAAAATGCTGGCGCAGGCGGGATGCAACATCCCTTCAGCCACCAGCGCATCAATAGAAGCGCCTGGCTGAAAGAGAGGATTGAGCTGGATGAGCGGCTCGGGCCAGAGCATGCCACGCTCAAACAGTTCCTGTTCAACGTAGTCTCGAATGCGGAGATTGCCGACCTCAATAAAGCTTTTCACATAGGAAGAATAGTTGCCGATAAGCTGCTGGCGAAGATCAAAAATGTTCATCATGTACCTCGTAGCGCGAACACAACCACTTATGTCTAAGCATTATAGCTATGATTGCAAGAGCTGTCAACGAATATGCAGGCATAA
>DAOTTD010000100.1:0-14086 GCA_034438015.1 Ktedonobacteraceae bacterium
AATCGCACGAACAAGCGCAAATCATGGGCATACGACTTGATCGTGTTGACCGGAACGGAACGCTGACGGAGGCTGGCGACAAAGACCTCGACAGCATCAGACGTTTGTGGTGGCGGGTCAGACATGGCGTTCTTCTTCTCCTGATGCTCGTGTACCATATAACTAGGAAAACTGCTCATCTCTTCGTCGAGTAACAGAAAAGGAAAAATCGGCCAGTGGAGCCTGTCGATCGTCAACAGGCTCCACTCATTTCTCGCGTTTGTACCATATATCAGGGGTTATATGGTACTCTTTTCGTGCTGCGCCAGTGTCATCTGCAAGGAGAATCTCTCTGTGCATCCATCGGAAAAGGGTTGACCTATCCCGGCCAGTTGTGCTATATTTCGGCTATGCGGACAAAAAATGTATCGGGCGAACAGAAACGCCCCTCCTTCATTGAAACTGCCAGACGGGCACAGCTCATCGAGTGTGCAATCGAGACGATCGCCACGCTGGGCTATGCTCAGGCATCGCTAGCACAAATCGCCAAGCGAGCAGGCATTAGCAAGAGCGTGATCACCTATCACTTTACAAACAAAGAGGAGTTGATCGAGCAGGTGGTCACCGAGATCTACACGGCTGGCGCACGCTTTATGGGGCCACAGATAGCAGCGCAGCCCACTGCCACGTTGATGTTGCAGACCTATATCCAGACCAACGTCGAGTATATTCGCACCCACCTTCTGCAGATGATGGCGATCATGGAAATCGCCATCAACTTTCGCACGGAAGACGGAAAGCTTCGCTACGGCATCGCCACAGAGGAGCCGGTTCTGGCGGCCTTAGAAGCCCTTTTGCGCAAAGGTCAACACGAAGGTGATTTCAGGGCGTTCGATCTCCGCGTGATGGCGATGACCATCAGAAGATCCATTGACGCGTTGCCTCCCCTCTTCGTGGCCAATCCAAACCTTGACGCGGATATGTATGCTCGGGAACTGGTGACGCTGTTTGACCGGGCAACCCGAAAGGAGTGAGTTATCCCTATGAGTCTTCACGTTGAACATATCAATAAATCGTTTGGCCAGGTGCAGGCTATCAAAGACCTTTCCATGGAAGTGGAAGAGGGAGCGCTCTTCGGCTTTCTAGGCGCAAATGGCGCAGGCAAGACCACGACGATGCGCATGATCCTCGATCTTCTTCGCCCCGACTCCGGCCAGATTATCTGGAATGGCATAGCAGTGCGCCAGGTCGCTCGTCGATCCTTCGGCTATTTGCCAGAGGAACGGGGACTCTATCCCAAGATGGAGGTCGCCGAGCAATTGCTGTTCCTGGCACGCCTCTCCGGTCTCTCCAAACAGGACGCTCTCAGAGCACTCGATGAGTGGCTGGAGCGGTTCCAGATCAGCGCCAATCGCCACAAGAAGATCGAAGAACTCTCCAAAGGCAACCAGCAGAAAGTACAGTTTCTTGCCGCCATGTTGCACGACCCGACGATCCTGATCATGGATGAGCCCTTTAGTGGGTTGGACCCAGTCAACGCGACGGTGCTCAAAGGGGCCTTTCTGGAGATGCACCGACGTGGCAAGACCATCATCTTCTCCACGCACCAGTTGGAGCAGGTCGAGGAGTTGTGTGAGGACATGGTGCTCATCAACAAAGGGCAAGCGGTGGTGCAGGGCAGCGTGCAGGAGATCAAGCGCCAGCACGGGCGCAATGTGGTACGCCTCAAGCTCGACAATGACCCGGAGGCCAATTGGCTTGATACGCAGGCTTTCGTGCAAGTCACCAAGCGCCGGCAGGACTACATTGAGATGCAGTTCCAGGCTAACCTCAATCCCAACCTGATTGTGGAGGCGGCGCTGCAGCACGGCGGCATCATCAGCCGTTTCGAGGTAGTTGAGCCCTCACTGACCGACATCTTCATGGAGCTGGTAGGCACAACCGCGCTGCCCGATGCTCCCTCTGCTCTCCCAGCCTAGAGGGGGAGGCGACTGATCCGAGCAGGTAAGCGGAGCGAGGCGCGAATGCATCGTTCCTGAACTGCGAGAAGGAGGAAGGAAACCATGGCAAAGAAACCTGTGGAAAGGCCAGAGCAAGAACGAAGCGCCCAGGAGCAAAGAGCTGTCGTCGTCAGTTCGGGCGGTGCTGCTGCCCAGAATACCCTGCGCAATATTAGATTGATTATCGGACGCGAGTATAAAAACCGTGTGACCCAGCGCAGTTTTCTCATCACGAGCATGATCCTCCTGGTCATCGTGTTCCTTGCCGCTTTTGTCCCAACGATTGTGCAGTTGATTGCTGCGCGAACCACTTCGCAAACCCATGTCGTGGTGGTGGATGATGCTGGCTCTATCGCTGGACTGAATGAGGCGACGCTGACCGCTTACATCAACTCCGAACTGAATGGGACGAACACCGGAAGCCACGCTCCCTATGCGATTACCAGCCAGCCACAGGCGCGCCTTCGCAGCCTGCAAAATCAGATCAAGAATGGCGAGCTGGATATTTTGCTGGTGCTTGCTCGTGCCACGAACCAGAATTTAGGCTTTACCTATTACACTAACGCCAGTTCGACAAGCGACAGCAATTTGCCTAAGATTCAGGCTCTGGCTCAGCAGTTCAACTTTCTCGATGTCGCTCATCGCCTGGGTCTCACGCCGTCTCAAACACGCAGCCTGTTTACTGCTCCTGGTTTTACGGTAGTGAATACTGGCCAGAGCAGCCGTCCGGTGAGTGAAATCGTGGCAGGATATACTCTCGCTTTTGCCGGTGCTATCCTGGTCTACATATCTGTCGCGATCTATGCAAGTATCGTGGCGACAGGCGTCGCGGAGGAGAAAAGCAGCCGGATTATGGAAATTCTGGTGAATGCCGCGACTCCGCTCCAGTTGCTGGCCGGGAAGATCGTGGGCATCGGTGCGGCTTGCCTGACGCAGATGGCATGCCTGGTTGTGGTCGGCATTGGCACGCGCTTGCTGCAAACTCCGCTGCAGGCGGCGCTTTTCGGAGCGAACGCGGGAGGATTCATCCAGTATCTCACCGGCGTTTCCATCCCGTTCTACCTCCTCTTCCTGGTTTACTTTACGCTGGGTTTCTTCCTGTATGCGACCCTGTATGCCGGACTTGGCGCGTTAGTCAAACGGCAGGATGAAGTACAAAGCGCGGTCCAGGTTCCCTCGATGCTCATAGTGGCTGCATGGCTTTTGACCTACCTCGCGGTCTATCTTCCTGATGCGACCTGGACGAAGGTGCTTTCGTATATTCCTTTCTTTACACCCACAATGATGCTGGCGCGTTTTGCTCTAGGCATCGTTGCCTGGTGGGAGATCGTGTTGACGATTGCGTTAATGCTGGCTGCCATTCTCGCCTGCACCTGGTTTGCCGCGCGCCTGTATCGCCTGGGCGTCTTGATGTACGGGCAACGGCCTGGTCTGGGACGCCTGCTGAAACTGGTACGGATGAACTAACAGTTTGTGAGGGAGGGGGACATTTCTCAGATGGGCTTCTCAATTCTAGTGTGACGAAAAAGAGACAACGTGTTGCATCACTGGAACTGACCGATCCGCTTTCTTGCATTCAAAAGCGGATCAGTCTTTCCGGTTAAGCAAGCCGCCAATTCTGTCAATTCTTGTAGTTCTATGGTACGTCGTATCTTTTCGTCAAAAAAACACCGAAGGGCCCATTGGAGAAAAATTTGGGTTGTAGGTCAGCTTCTGAGGAACAGGGAAAACGTTATTAAGGGTGCCTGTTACGGTTGTATCACAACCGTGACCTTGCCTGTATCGTTGGGCAGGATGATGCGGTCCTGCTCGCTCAATTGGATCTGTGCCTGGGCGACGCCGGCGTAGCCTGCAAGCGCACTGTTTGCCGCGTCGAGAGACTTGCCCGCGATCAGCTGCGCGATTGCCTGCTTCTGAGAGGCGCTGAACTGGTAGGCCCACGAGCCCGATGCAGTGATAGTGATCGCCATCGTATCGGTATGCGCTTGCTCCTGCGTTATCTCCGTCGCGATGGTGCCTGAGAGCGTGTAGTTCGATCCAGGATTTTTACGCGCCTGGATTGTCAGCAGATGCTGCGCGAATGCCGCAGCATCATCCCGGCTGTAGACCTCGTAGCTACAGGTCACCATCGTCGTCACCGTCACATTCGCGGCGGTATCTCCCACCTTGTGATTGGCCGTCGTGTTGTGCTTGCAAAAAACGTCGCGTATGATGCTTTCGTTCGGATGCACCTGGTTTTTTGCGTCGCGTTGCGCGGGTGGCGTCAACACAGCGAGCAACTGGCTCTCAGCGGCATTGATATCGTTTTGACTGACGGTCGTATACTTCTGGGTATCTTTTCCGCCGGAGAACGCCGTTTCATTGACAACGGTAGCGCCACCGCCGCTCTCTGGCAGGGTGGAGGTCAACTGTGTCGTCTGACCTGTTGCTGTGCTCGTCGTAGTTGCCGTTGCCGTCGGGGTTACTGTCGGCGTCGGGGTGGTCGTTGGCGTCACCTGCACCTGGTAAGAGGCGGCGCTGTCGTTGATGTCCTGGGCGGCAATATTTGTGTTTGCCCCGGCGGTTGTGGTGTGCGCGCTCGATTTCATCGACGTAGGGCTGCCCGCTACGGCGGCGGGCGCGAGAGACACCGCCTGATCGTTCACCGCGATAATGCCATCACTGCCAGTCCATGAGACGCCACTGGGAACCTTGAGGGCCGCGACGGTACTGTAGTTATAGAACGTCAGGGTTCCCTGGGCGGCAGTTGCCTGGGTGCTGCCAACTCCCGTCGCCGATACCGTCTTCGTATCGGACTGGTTGCCGTTGGTGTAACGGGCCGCGATCTGATTCTGGTTCGGATCTGGCGTTGTCGGGACAGCGGTGAGATTGAACGTATTCTGGACAGTCTTTTCGACGGGCGTAATCGTGATCGTGGCTGCCGAGGCGGGAAGCGCAGTGGTCGGCGTCGATGTATTGCCGCCGAAGATGGCGTGGGCCATGCCGGGAACGGCGTAGACGACGGCGCCCGCCGAGAGCAGGAGGACAAACAGGATGATGACGAAGCTCAGCAGGCGTCCCGACCTTTTGCGCGGTTTGGTAGAAGGAATTGCACCATATCCAGCGCCGCTAGCAGAGACATGTGCCGCAGCACGTAGGCTAACGGGAGCTGGCCCTGGCGCGACTGGCAGTATTCCTGGCGGTGGCGTCGAACGCGCGGTCCGGGTCTTTATTGCGGCTATAGACGGCTCCGGGCGCGCCACTGGCGGCGTTGGAGGAGTGCTCTCCATCATCGCCGTATCTAGGATGTTTTCTGCCGTCTGCCGGATCGTCGTGGGAGGAGTAGCGTCCTGAATAGCAATGGTCAGATAGATCCCCCTGCCGATACCGGCGTCGGTGTCCTCGACACGAATGATGTGACCGTTAGAGATATGCGCCGGGACCGCCACAACGGCCTGTTTTCCATCAGGCAGCGTGACGACGCGGCTCGTGCCGGTGATCGCCTCTTCCCTACTGATAGCAAGCGTCGCGTGAATGTCTCCTGCGGAGCGGGAGAATGATTGATCGGGCGTGAGCAGTGAGTGTCCGACTGGCGGAGCGACGAAGCTACCGGGCGTGGTGGCCGATTTTACATAGGTGGCAAGGTCGTCTTCGCTGGGAGAGGTTTTTGAAGTCAAGGTCACGGACATGCCGGTTGGGCGAGAAAACGTCGAAGCGCCGCCTCTTAGCGCCTGTTGAAACGCGCTGGCGAAGGCGGAGATAGTGTCGAAGCGCTCTTCGGGTCGCTTGGCGAGCGCGCGCAGGAGCACAGCATCGACGCTGACGGGTAGAGATGGATTGAACGTGCTTGCTGGTCGGGGTAAGGTATTAATGTGCTGGTACATCACATGACCGGGATTGCCCTGAAACGGCGGGTGGCCCGTGAGCAGTTCGTGCATCGTCACGGCCAACGCGTACTGATCGGTGGCGAACACAGGCTGGCCCTCCCATTGTTCGGGCGCCATGTAGGTGGGCGTGCCGCGTATGGCCTGGCTGGAGTTCGACGTTGCCGTCGCCAGGCGCGAGATGCCGAAGTCGGTCAAAAAGATGTCGAGCTCCTTGCCAGCCCGCACCAGGAAATTGGAGGGTTTGACATCTTGATGGACAATGTAGTGGTCATGGGCGTGTTGGAGCGCGTCCGCCGCCTGCTCAAGAATGTGCATCCCCTCCTGTGGTGAGATGCGCGTGACCCGTCTGCGGCGCAACCAGTCGGAGAGCGAACCGTCCTGGCGGTAAGGCATCACCAGGTAGGTAAGGGCCATATCATCGAGATGCGCATCGCCGTAGTCGAAGAGCGGCAGGATGCGTGGGTGATCAAGCAGCGCGATCGTCTTTGCTTCACGTAAGAAGAGGCTATATCTGGTTCTATCTTCAGAAGAACCTGTCTCGGTCCTCACTATCTTAATAGCGACCTGCTGATCGATGCGTGCGTCCTCGGCAAGGTATACCTCACCCATGCCGCCACTGCCAAGCATGCGGATAATGTGATAACGACCGATTTGCTTTCCTTCGAGTGGCATAGTGACCTCGCGCTTGAAAAGGAAGTAGCCTGCCATCCGACTGTCAGTCTGCCGAAAGCATCAGCGCAGCCGAAGGGAAGTTAAAGAACGCTCTACAGCTTCAGACTCCTGGCGATTCCGTTCCCGGCGAAGGTCGTGGATATCTGGAGCAAGTATAACATAGCGAGCTACAAGTAGTTCACTATGTAGACGCTGATAGAGCGATATTTTTGCGTCTTTGGTGAGATTGGCCCTGCAAGAGCGTTTAGCCGGAAGCGCGATTGACGCTCCAGACGCCGTGTCCGCCTGCCTGGAGGTCACATTGCAGATTTTTGTCGACGCTGCAGTAGTTCCCGCCCAGGCCGTCTGGCTGTAGCGCGCCCCAGAAGAGGATGGGTGCCTGCGTATCGGCGCTGTGAACGAGAAAGCGGATATGCCTTGTCGTGTCGATCGTCCCGGTGAAGCGACCGTTGCTCAGGAGTGGCTTGCCTGCCGTGAAATTGCCACTGATCGCTTCCTGCTTCTGCTGAATCGAGAGCGTCATAGTCGCGTAGGCATTTGCCCCTGTATCGTGCAGTGAGCCGCTGTACGAGCCGGCGATGGCTGGCACGCCGGCAAGGGCGGAGTCTGCCCGCGAGACGACGGCCAATCTCCATATGGAGAGGGCAATGCTCCCTATGAGCAGGAGGATGAGGCACGCGACAAGCATATGGTAGCGCGATGGGAAATGCATGTTCCTTGCCAGGAGCCGACGCATCGGCTCCTGTTCAACGCCCGGCTGCGGCGCGACCTTGAGGAACTCGTCGGTTGACAGAGATGATGGTTCAGCAGGACGCGCGGATTGTGCTGAATACATCGTCATAACGGCTGCTGGCTTGTGAACAGGGTCACTACGCCCTATAGCGTTCGTTGTTGGATCCATTACGGCACTTGATCGCCCGGCAAGGAGCGGATGAATGGAGGACGTGAGCAGCGTAGGAATATCGGGTGGATCGTACCAGGCGGGTTTGCTGGCCTGCTCCAAGGCGTCTGCGAAGGCGCGCACACTGCTGAAACGCCTGCTCGGATCTTTATCCAGCGCGATATGCACCACATCCGCGACCGCAGCGGGGATGTCCGGTACGTTTTCGCGCAATGAGCGGGGAGCGATCAGCGTCTGCCTGGCCGCGACCTCTGCAAACGAGCCATGAAAGGGACGGTCGCCGGAGAGCCACTCATAGACCACGAGGCCCAGCGCGTACTGATCGCTGGCAGGGCAGGGACGCCCGTGAAGCTGCTCGGGAGCGGTGTAGGCAATAGTGGCACCCATCCCGGACATATCAACGCGTGCACTATGTGTGAAGAAGACGAGGCCGAAGTCGCTCAGCATAACCTCATTGTCGCGATCCACCAGTATATTCTCCGGTTTCACATCGCCATGAACAATCTGGTGATCGTGGGCATATTGCAGCGCGGCGGCGATCTGCGTCACGTAGTGCACCACGTCGGAGAGCTCGACGCTCATACCACGCGGATGATGCTGACGCAGGGAGCCGTTGGGGATATAGTCCATTGCCAGGAACGGCGTGTCGTCTAGCAGGCCATAATCCTGCACACGTACAATATAGGGATGGAGCAGGTGCATCAGCATGTGGCCCCAGCGCTGAAACTTCTCGACATCGGCGGCGGAAAGCTGTGTACGCAGAACCTTCAACGCGGCCAGTGTTCCTGCATGCACGTGCCTGCCCAGGTAGACATCGGCAAAAGTGCCCGGCCCTACCGGTTCTAGCAGGTGATACCTCCCAAGTTGTTGTCCTGCATACCTGTTCATCATTCATACCTCGCTATACAGGAGAGAAAAAGAAGAGATGAGCGTATTTTATCTAGTGAACGGCGAAACGGAGCGTTTTGGGAGAATGTTGCGGTATATTTTTTCTCACCTGATTGGTCAGCCTGTGCTGGTCTATGGGGGAGATAGTGCCGCATTAGCTAGAGTGCTTGAGCGTACGCTCGCCCGAGGAATACAGCCTGCAATCTACACAGAAGAGATGTTTTCGACCACTCATGACGCGGCGAACCGCGAAGCGGTCCGTTGTGTCGAGCGAGCCAACCTGAACCTGGTTGGTATCGCCATCAGGGCGGAAAGGAAAGCAGTCGACAAAATTGTGGACAAGCTGAAGTTTCATGAGTAGGGGCCTCGCCTTGTGCGGGCCCTGGGAGCCATCCGAGTGATGACCAGGGTCCGTGCAAGGCATATTACAGCTCAGTCGGTACGTTTATTGAAGGGTGGGTGAAACGTTCCCGACGTTGACGCGGAACGTGTATTTGCTGCTCTGCGCCGATCAGATCCGGGCGTCCATTGTGGATCGACCTCGGGCGTCTGTTGTGGTGAGAATGTGCCGTGCATCAGACGCGGCGTCAGCGGCTGCGTCACCGGATGTGGAGCTGGCGGGCGCTGTGGCAGCGGCTCTCCATCGCCAAATGAGATTGCCTGCTGGTTCGGCATTGATGGAGTCGTCGGCCTGATATGTAGAGCGAGCAGCAAGCGATTGATCTCGGTCAGATCGCGGCAGGACTCAGGAATGCTTAGCGGAACGCCCACCGCGTGTCGCTCAAGGGCCACACTCAGATCGCTGAGCGCCCGCATCACGCGCTGTCCATACACGCTGACCTGTCCCAGGCGTGTAAGACGATCGGCCATCAGATTCAAGCTGCCGGCCAGGGGCATAAGAGCGCCCTGTGTGAGCGTGGCGCGGGCCCGGAGGTTGCCATTTGCCAGACTCGCCTGGACGTCCTTCAGATGCTCGATGCCGTGTTCCAGCTCGGCGTTATACTCCGCAATCTGGTACGATTGTTCCGCCACGCGCTGATTGGCGCGTTCCAGGCTGGTGAGCGCCTCCGCCTGGCGCTGGGTCAGGCGCATATTCTCCCACATCGTATAGATCTGACGCGTCACCACCAGGGTCACAACCGCGATCGTAGAGAACAGCAGGACCGGGCGAATCACGAGCTGCCCATTATCGGGTGCCAGCACATCGAGCGTCAGAGCAACGAAGAGCAGGCCCAGCAGGGTATACGGCACAAACTGCATCGGCGTTAGATAGGTCTTCTCTTCGAGCAGTTCCTGTCGCTGCCGAATCACCTCCGCTGGCGTAGCATTCATGAAGCGACGCAGGTACGCCGCCACGCCAATCGTCAGCATGCCCAGCGGCCAGCCTAGATCGACCCATGTGGCCTCCACATAGGTGCCCGCGTTCTGCTGGATGTTGAACAGGAAGTCGGAGGTCACAAAGAAGCAGAGGCCCAGACCAAGTACCAGCAGGCCCGCACGCCTGGCCGTCGATTGATACGCCTCACCCTGACCGCGCAGAAGCAAAAAGACGACACAACTGAGCAGGGCTGTATCCGCTATCGGGTAGTAGATCCCCAGGAACTTTGCCAGGTTTGCCTCGCCAGCCGCCTGTGCCAGCGAGCCCAGCAGGAGATACCATGACAGGGCGAAGATAGAGCCCATAGAGATCAGGCTATCCATAATTAGCACTGCGCGTTTCCCTTGCGCCTCAGCGGCGGGCTGGAGCAGCAGGCCAATGAACGCCAGCAGGGGAAACGTCGAATAGCCGAAATCCGCAAGCGAAGGAAAAGGCGCCTGATTCTGGGAAATATAGTAGCGCCAGAAGCTGTCGCCGATGCCCCACATAATCATACCGAAACCGATGAGGACCCATGAAACCTGCTCGAAGCCTATCCACGGTTCGCTGACATCGTTGCGGCGTCGGGGGCGGGTTGCGCTATAGAGGGTAAGAGCGCCACCGATGAAAGCCCCGGTCAGGGGCGCGAACTGTCCTACGCGGTGAGCAATCGTGCCTCCGAGGTGAAAAACCACGATGACGATCATCGCCGCCCCGAGCCATGCCACTGCTTTGATGAGCGTACGTGTTGATGAATTCATCACGATCTCCTATGCGTGCGCTATACATGTAACAATAATCGTCTCGGTTCCAATCTGGCGGGCGAAGCAGGCCCTTTAACCCCTCTATAGAGAAAATGCTCTCTGTAATCTCCTGACGCTATCCACAAGCCTACCCCGCCGACCAACGATTGGCAGCTCCAATAGCAAGAGACACGAGCGCGATGTCCCCACAAAGCACTCCTCCCACCTGTAGGAAAGTATAGGGTGGCTGTCTTCTCATTTGCTCCCACTTTCCTTCCTGTCCCCTTCCCTGACACCTCGCCGCGACGCGGCTCGCATAATTTTTGTGGCGGTTGGCGGGGTGGCGGCCTGAGCCGCCACCCCGCCAACCGCCACAAAACCCCTTGCGAAGCGCCTCTGGCGCTGAGGGTCCTGAAAAGTCACGAGTGGTATAACCTTTTTTCGCGTCTTATACCAGTCTTCTGTAGGAATGTGCAAGACAATTTTTACGCGTTTGTAATACGTTTGGGGTAGACAATAGATATAGAATGTGTTATATTGATTCTGGTTGAGACTTCCATGTATGGGAATGCTTGTGCGTTGTGGATTACATGTAGGTGACAAATAAGCACCAATGGAAAATACATTTGTCACTAATGGAAGTGAGAATGAGTATTCAAGTCCTCACCCTCGAACAAGTCTGCAAAGAGCGCGCTCACCGGCCTGTATCTCTTGATCAAGAGATGCGAGATGGCTGGCTCTTTAGCACCTCTCCAACCGACCCTACGACAACGGCGAAATTTCACGAGGTACTGCGTCACCTGACGACGACGCTCACACTCTCGCTTCCTCTGGACCAGGTGCTTTCCGCCCTGTCGAACCTGACGATGCAGGCGATGAACGTCGACCTCTGCGTTGTCTTGCTGCGTAGCCAGGTATACAACGAATTCAGGCTCTATGCCTGGTCGCCTGATCTCAGCGAAAAAGGTGTCAATGTAGAACCTGTTCCCGTTGATAGAGAAACCCTTGAGCACCTGCGCGGCGCGAGCCTGCGTGGGCAGTTGCCACAACTCTCGTGCCAGCAACTAGAGGCGCTCAATCCTCTCAAAAATGTACAGTTCGAAACATTGCTACCCGTGCCCCTGTGCCTGGGGAGCGAATGCCTCGGTTTATTGAATTGCTATTCCAGTACAATCGCCCACTACGGCGCAGAAGACGAGTTGATGCTCA
The DNA here is from genome assembly GCA_034438015.1 of Ktedonobacteraceae bacterium. GTDB lineage: Bacteria > Chloroflexota > Ktedonobacteria > Ktedonobacterales > Ktedonobacteraceae > JACDAE01. Next base: position 11,616 of record DAOTTD010000100.1, read on the forward strand.
CAACTATAGCGACTCAGGCGGCTCTAGCGATCAAGCATCTTCAAGGCTCAGATGAAGATGCACTGGCGCAGAAAAGACTGCTAAAGACACTTATCAACGATCTCTGTGCCGGGGCGCCGGATGGCGAAGAAGCGCTGCGGCGTCGGGCACGTATTCCTGGCTTTGACCTGAGCAAACCTCATGCCGTGACCTTGCTAGAGCTCTCGGAGGACGCGACCCTACAGGAACGGGACACTCTTCACTCAAAAGAAGAACGCTTGCTTATTTACAATGCCGTTGTCAGAGAGATCCGGCAACAACTCGAAGGGCGCTATCCGGGCTCGCTGATCGATGAGCGAGACAACCAGCTTATCTGTTTGCTCAATCTCGACAAAAATCCAGCCTTCGATCAACTACGCGTCTGCCTGGACGAACTAGAGCAGCGCGTACGCAACGAACATCATATCTTGTTAGCGGCGGGTATCGGCAGCCTCTGCCACGCGGTGGGCGACTACCAGCGTAGCTATGCCGAAGCACGCGAAGCCCTGGAAGTTGGGCAATGCCTCTATCAAGATGGCGGCTGTGCCCATTTCAATGAGCTGGGTGCCTATCGCTACATTTATAAGTTCGCGCAGACGGATACTCTCCATGATCAATACCAGAAGCAGATCGATCTTATCGTCGAGTATGATCGACGCAAAAGGACGAATCTCCTGGAGACGTTAGAGATTTATCTTGAATGCGGCGGCAATGTTGCGAAAACATCGGGCCAGCTTGATGTCCATCGGAATACGTTACTGCAACGCCTGGAGCGGCTACAAAAGCTCTGCGACCTGGACCTGGAACAATGTCAGCATCGGCTGCCGCTGCTCATTGCCCTCAAAGTGTACAGACTACGAACGAAGCCTTAGCTATCTTTCCAGGCGTTGTTTATGCTCAGCCATGTACATCAGAATATAGCCAGTTTCAAGAATGGACGAGATCTCGATGCCGAAGGCGCGCGTCTTCAGGCGCGTGCGAGAGAGCACGTTGCGCACCGGTCTCATCTCCTGGTCCCACACTCCCGCCTCCTGGGCCTCCTGTAGTCGTTCGCGGCAGCGTTCAACGGTCGCCTCGTTCACCCGACCAGTGTTAAAGCTCGCCAGCAGCACCTCGTATGGGCAATAGTACGGGTAAGACTCCAGGAGTGGCATCAGGACGCAGATCTCACTGGTCGTGAATTGCTGCTCCATCATCATGTGGGGGCGATCTTGCTTAACGACGAGATGGGAGAGTGTGCCGATTGTTGTATTTAACGCTAAGGAATGACCTACGGGTAACAGCCCTTGCAGTGAAAAGTGCAGTATCTCCTCATTGCTTTCCTGCAAGTAGCTCACGGGAGTTTTCACTTTACGAAGGGATACTTTCTGCATAACGGTGCTCCTTGTCTTGCTGGTGCGGTGCATTGTCCTGCATCATGTGTTGTTATGGCTAAGGACACATCTTCTGCTCTTCTCCCTGGGGACCTCAGGTCCTCTTTAACCTGCTGATCCAGGTATATGCTCCTCCTCTCGGGTAACACGTACTGCTTCACTCTGGCTGTCGGTCGTACGCATTTAACACTATAAGATCCGTTAGCACGGATGACGACTGCAATGCCCACTGAAAGAATAGGCACCCGAGTATACGTGGGGCGATTGAAATCGCCAGGAGTAAATAAGAGCGGGAGGCGGAGGCCGCCTATATAGCGATACCCTCTCCACTTACATCTTGCACGTCAAACTGCCGGAAAATATGTATATTATAAACATTACACTACAAAAATTAAGAAATCAAGTCTTTTCAATCGGCATTGTGTGAGTTTTGTGTGAACACAGGGAAGTTTGACAGCTAAAGTGCCTTCCTTTCCTGTTACAAAAAACTAAACCGTTGTCTTGCCAGGATTCGCTAAAACTGGCCTTCCAGCATTTCCGGTTTTGCTTGTTGCTGTGAGAACTCTCTCGTAGTTACACTTGCGATTTACAAGTAAAATCAGAGCCACGAAAGAAGGAGCAGACAGATGAGTTATGTCGTGAACAGCCAGCAAGCAACAAGATCCAGCAGCGAGTCGCACAGGCAGCGTCGGGCTATGACCGTCACCCTCTGGAGCGTTCAGGTCGTGCTTGCACTGATTTTCCTCTTCGCCGGAAGTATGAAGCTGGTCCTGCCGATTGAAGTGATGACGGCACTCATGCCACTGCCGGGCTTGTTCCTGCGCTTCATCGGTGTCTGCGAGGTAGCGGGCGCGCTCGGCCTGATCCTCCCTGGACTCTTGCGCATCCAGAGAGGGCTGACCCCGCTGGCGGCCAGCGGGCTGGTGCTCATCATGGTTGGAGCGGTGGTGCTTACGCTCGCGAGTGAGGGTGTCACCGGAGCAGTGGTCCCGCTGGTCGTGGGCGCTCTCGCGGCCTGCGTCGCCTATGGTCGCCGCTCCTGGGCCGCAAGAGCCTGAAGACCCCCAGGCATGTGCTATA
>DAOTTD010000101.1:0-4287 GCA_034438015.1 Ktedonobacteraceae bacterium
ACGGACAGGGGTTTTATGGCAAATTTAGAGGCGTGGTGACCGATAACCGCGATCCGCTCATGCTGGGGCGCGTTCGTGCCAAAGTGCTCGATGTGCTCGGCGACAAAGAGAGTGGTTGGGCCATGCCCAGCCTGCCTTATGCCGGGAATGGAGTGGGATTGTTTCTGGTTCCGCCCACAAATGCCTCGGTATGGATTGAGTTTGAGCATGGCGATCCGGATTACCCTATCTGGACCGGCTGTTTCTGGGCGCAGGGAGAGCTTCCCGCGACCCCAGCCGTTGCCGAGATGAAGGTTCTTAAAACCGATCTATGCACTATTACCTTAAATGATATACAGGGCGCGGGAGGAATCACGATAGAGACCTCGATTGGCCTCGGCGCGAAGGTCGTGATGAGCGTGCAGGGTATTGAGATTTCAAGCGGTCAGGGAAACATAAAACTTACTGCAACAGGTGTATCTGTGAACGATGGCGCACTGGAGGTGATATAATGCCGGGCTTTTTATTGCATCAAGGGGCAACCGTATTGTGCTTGCATGGCGGCCAGGCGCAGCCCACCGTGCCAGATCCACGCGTTACTGTGAGCAAGCAGCCGGTTGTCACGCTTCAGAGTCCTTACGTCGTCGCGGGCTGTACTTTGCCCCCACCGCCCGCCGCTAATGGCCCGTGCGTGAGCGCCCAGTTTATCACTGCTGCCACACGCATCCTGGTGGGGGGAGCGCCGGTGTTGTTGCAGGATAGCCAGGCAATCTGCGCGCCCTCGGGTACCACTCTAAACATTGTGTTGACGCAGGTGCGCGTAAAGGGGACATAGACGATGAATATAGACTTTCCATTCCATATTAATAGTCATGGACGTACGGCATCGACCGACAATGACACACATATCAGTGAAATGATCGAACAACTGCTGTTTACGAATCCAGGTGAGCGCATCAACCGGCCCAATTTCGGCAGCGGGCTTGCGCAGTTGCTCTTCGGTCCCAACAGTCCCGAGCTGGCGACCGCCCTGCAATTCACCATGCAGGCGACACTCCAACAATGGTTGGGCGACCTGATCCAGGTACAGTCGCTGGAGGTCACCAGCATTGACTCTACGCTAAACATTTCTATTCAGTACATAGTGCGTAGCAGCAATCAGCCGCAGACGGCGCTATTAACACGGACGGTGTAATATGATGAAGATAACGACCACCTGCCAGGATAAACGTCCGCGGCGGCGCAAGATACGCGAGCGCAACGCGGCGGAGAAAAATAAAATATATGCCCTGGACTATATCGATGTAAGCGACGACTATCACACGCTCAGGGTCTACTTTCTGGGTAAAGCGCCTAAAAAGCCCAATGAGATCAAAAAAGAGAATGTGCGCATTGAAGGCGGGCGACGTATCCGCGACATTCGTGTTGTCGGTGTGAATGTGCATCACGAAAGCGGCCCGGAGCGCGACGATTATATGGATGTGGTAGTAGATAAGCCCGGCGACTTTGCTACATATACGCTGCGCCTCGGCGTACCAGGGAAAGATGAGCATGGTCGTTCAGTCTTCAATCCTTTTGCGAATTTTGATGACCGCTATGCGCAGGTGGATTTTCAGTTTACGCAGGGCTGCGTTGGTGATCTGGATTGTTTGTCCGAAGACATCTGTCCGCCCCCTGTCCTGGTTGAGCCGGAAATCTCCTACCTCGCTAAAGATTATGCCAGTTTCCGCCAGTTGATCCTGGATCGCCTGGCGCTCGTGATGCCCGATTGGTCCGAGCGGCACGTTCCCGATCTCGGTATTGTGCTGGTTGAAATCCTGGCTTATGTGGGGGACTATCTCAGCTACTATCAGGATGCGGTTTCGACCGAAGCTTACCTTGAGACGGCTCGCCAGCGCATCTCGGTCCGCCGACACGCGCGGCTGGTTGACTACCAGATGCATGAGGGCTGTAACGCTCGCACCTGGGTGACCGTGAAAACAAGCCGGGACCTTATCGGCAAGGACGCGCTAGACCCGGCCAAATTCTACTTTGTGACCGGTACTGATGATGACCTCCGTGTAACGGGGCGTCCACATGGAATGCCTCTCAGCGAGATCGACTTATTCAATGTTCCTGCCAACAGCTACGAAGTGTTTGAGCCGCTGGCAAAAACCCCCATCGAACTCTATCACGCGCACAATATCATCGACTTCTATACCTGGGGCGATAGAGAATGCTGCCTGCCGCGCGGCGCTACCTCGGCTACCTTGAGAGATCACTGGCAGCCACAGGCACCCGGTGCTCCCGCCCAGAAGGCCCAGGGTGAAGCGACTCAAGAGGGAAAAGATGTTTCCCCTGCTCGCAAAGGCAAACTGAACCTGCACAAAGGAGATTATCTTGTCTTCGAAGAGAGGATCGGCCCCAGGACGGGCATTCCCGCCGATGCTGACCCCAATCACCGGCATGTAGTGCTTCTTACAAATGTCACAGCGAGCATAGATACGTTGTATGATCGACCGGTTGTTGAAATAGAGTGGGGTATCGAGGATGCATTGCCTTTTCCACTCTGCATTTCGGCTGTTGGGCAGACCTCCGATTGTAAACTCCTCGAAGAGATCAGCATCGTGCGCGGGAATGTGATCCTTGTAGATCACGGTCGGAGGGTAGCTGATGAACTCCTGGGTACGGTGGAGGCACAGCAGACGGCCACTGTCTGCGAGGACGCGGGACAGCCGACTGACAGCGAAACCGTACCCAGGCGCTTCAATCCGAGCCTGAAGGAAGCGCAACTGACCTTTAGCCAGCCACTACCGACGGCGGTTGCCACGCCTGCGGCAGCGTTGCTCGTACAGGACCCACGTCACGCGCTGCCACAGATAGTGAAACTTACAGGCACGCGGGAAATCTCAGGTAGATTGGTTGAGGAACTATGGACGCCAAAGAGCGACCTCCTGGGCAGTACAGGACTGGAGCCGGATTTTGTCGTGGAAATGGATAATGATGGGATTGCTCACCTGCGTTTCGGCGATGACGACCTCGGTCACATGCCGGAGGCCGGTACGACATTTACGGTTACGTATCGCGTGGGCAACGGGGTAATCGGTGATGTGGGGGCGGGAACACTTTCACACATCGTATTCCGTGAAACAGCTCCTATCCCTCAAGATGGTACTCTGGAACCTTACAATCCTTTCCCTGCCAGTGGCGGCATAGACCCCGAGCCGCTGGATGAGGTCAAACAGTTCGCGCCAGGAGCCTTTCGCACCGAACTCCAGCGAGCAATCACTGCCGATGACTATGCCCGCCTGGCTGAGCGCAATCCCAGGGTCAAGTTGCAGCGGGCCGCCGCTATGTTGTTCTGGACGGGGAGCTGGTATGAAGTGGTCGTCGCGGTTGACCCTGTTGGTAGGGAAGGCGCGAGTCAGGCTATGTTGCGCGAGGTCAGGAGCTATCTGAACCACTATCGTCGTATTGGTCACGATATTACCGTAGTTCCCGCGATCTACATCCCGCTCAACATCAATATCACCGTCTGCGTCGATCCGCACTACCTGCGCGGTCATGTTAAAGCTGCGCTGCTTGCCTTGCTCAGTAACCGTGTGTTGCCCAACGGAAAACGGGGCTTCTTTCATCCCGATAGCCTGACCTTTGGGCAGGGCATTTCCATGAGCAAACTTACCGCGCTCATACGGTCGGTCCCGGGCGTGCAGAACGTCAGCTTCAACGCGTTTGAGCGGCTCTTTGATGGGCCGCGTGGTGAATTGAAAAACGAATTTCTTCCCATAGGTCCAATGGAGATTGCCAGGCTGGATAACGATCCCAATTTTCCTGAGCATGGCAAGCTCGTTTTAGATATGCGAGGTGGGCGTTGAACGAAACCTGTGGCTGCTGTGAAGGCATCGAAAAAATTACGCCGGTAACAATTGCCAATCGGCCCGGCCTGGAGGCATTAATCTATCGCGTCGGCACCCATGCCAGCTTTCTGGAAACGATGAAGGCGCGCCTGTCCAACCTGGGTCTCACACTGGAGGATCTGGATATCATCGCGGCCCTGTCGGGTGCAGGAGGCGACCAGACCCGCTATCCTCTGCGGGGACTGACCACGCGTGCAGCGACCGATCCGGCCATTGCTCTCCTGGATGCCTGGGCTGTCGTCGCCGATGTACTCACATTCTACCAGGAGCGGATCGCCAATGAGAGCTACCTGCGTACGGCTACCGAGCGCCGTTCGATCCTGGAACTGGCGCGACTCGTGGGCTATACCCTGCGTCCCGGCGTCTCCGCCAGTGTCTTCCTGGCCTACACGCTGGAGGTCGGCGCTGAGAC
>DAOTTD010000102.1:0-13943 GCA_034438015.1 Ktedonobacteraceae bacterium
GTGCAGGCGTCGATGCCAACAGGAGAAGGCAGGTCATCTACAACGCTGTAGATGCCTTCTGGCTCGTCCTAAAAAGGGGAAGGGCGATGGACCCACGTGATAGAAAGACATGAGACAAAAGGACAATGTGGAACTGTGTGATGTTCTACGCTCCTTTCTTTTTGCTAAACTCATCAAGTCATTCACAAGTTATACTGAACAGAGCACCCATGTGTACTGCTTAGAGATATTTTAGCACAAAAGAAGGTTTTTGGCAGCATCTTCCCTACCAATACTTCCTGGGAGGCGCCGCGCCGACTACCCATTTATCCACCAATTGCATGTATGCGGGAGTCAGGCTGTAAATACAAACTTTAAACTGGCCGAATCTGTACAATTATCCTGGTGAAAGCATTTCCTCATACACTAAAGAAGGGTTGCAGGTCTACGGAGGCGTCGCGGCCAATGGGAGCGTCACGGTAAAGGTCGAGCCTCGACCAGGTTCGCTCTCCACGGAGATGGAGCCGTTTTGGGCTCGCACCAGCCAATCGGCGATGGCAAGGCCGAGGCCGGAGCCACCAACGGCCTTGGAGCGCGCAGGATCGGCACGGTAGAAGCGTTCGAAGATATGCTCAAGATCCTTCTGGGCAATACCGATGCCCGTGTCACGCACGATAAGATAGGCAAGGGAGTCGCTAACCTTGACGGAGAGTGTGACGCTGCCGCCCGCGTTGGTATAGATGAGCGCGTTATCGACCAGGCTAATGATAATCTGAATCAGGCGTGCGGCATCGCCCATCACCGTTGCAGGATTGAGATTCGCGGTACACAGCGTCAGGTGACGTTCGACGGCCAGCGGTTCCAGGCTTGCTACCACATCGGCGGCCAGCAGGTCGATGCGCACAGGTTCGGAATCGAGCTTGATCTGATTCTCGTCAGTGCGCGCAAGGGCAAGCAGATCATTGATCAGGTGTCCGAGACGTTCCGCCTCCGCATTGACTTCGCGCAGCGCCATCAAATTGTCTTCAGCATTTGAGGGCTGCGCAACGGCCAGTTCAGTCAAGCTGCGAATGACCGCAACGGGGGTGCGCAGTTCGTGCGAGGCATCGGCAACAAAGCGGCGCTGTTGGGCGAAGGCACGTTCCAGGCGTTCGATCATCTGGTTGAAGATAATAGAAAGGTCGCGCACCTCATCCTGCGCCCGGGGGACGGGGACGCGCTGATCGAGAGCCCTCGCGCTGATCTCACGGGCGGTACTGGCGAGGCGATGAATCGGCCTGAAGGCACGCCTGGCCAGCCAGTAGCTCCCAAAGGCGCTGAGTATGAGGACAAAGGGCGTCGCGATCAGCAACCCGAACAAGATATTTTGCAGGGCCGCGTCTAATTTCGTCAGCGACTGGCCGACCTGGACGACGCCCACGACATGCTTATTGTCGGTGAGCATAGTGCTATAGAGACGAACCGTCTGTCCGCTCGGATCTAAAACGGTCCCGGCCCAGGGATGGCCTTGCAGCGGCTCCGTTATACTTTCACGCGGCATTGGTAGTTTATTGGAGGAGCAAACACAGTAGACAACGTTGCCATCGGTATCGAGAACGCGCACCAGGATACTCTTATCGATATGCGTCACCACCTGGACATTCTCTTCAGTATTGGTAACAGGAGTTCCGTCGTCATCGGAAGTATCGACGAGGGCCGCCGTCGCATCGAGCTCAGGAAGTTCGTTGACGATATTCTCGACCGTCATTTTGCCATTATGAAGAGAGATACCCTCCGCCACTTGCTGGGCACGCAGTTGCAGTGTTGTATCAAAGCTTGAGGCCAGTAACCGTTGCGAGGTGGTATAGAAGGCAACGCCAAAAATAAGCATTAATATGGCTGAGACAAGGGTGTACCATAGCGTCAACTGGATACGTATGCCCGGTAGTATGAAATGACGCAAGCGCCTGAGCATCATCCGGGTTCCTTAAGCTGGTAGCCTGAGCCACGCACAGTATAAATCACATCCGGCTCATTCTGATCGCACAGTTTGCGGCGCAGGTAGCGAATATACACATCTATGACGTTGGAAAGATGCTCGGTATCGCCATCCCAGACGTGCTCTGCGATCATTGTGCGACTCAAGACCTGGTTGGGGTGCCGCATAAAAAATTCGAGCAGGGCATACTCTTTATTGCCCAAAACAACGATACGATCCCCGCGCCGCACTTCGTGCGTGCCGGTATCGAGGGTAACATCCATAAAACGGAGGACGCTGGTTTTCACCGGCGCACCCCGGCGCAGGAGCGCGCGCACACGCGCCTCCAGTTCGCTAAAGGCAAAAGGCTTGACCAGGTAGTCGTCGGCACCCAGGTCCAGGCCCTTGATGCGATGGTCGACTTCGCCCAGTGCGGTAAGCAGCAGAATAGGCATATTACGGTCTCGCTCGCGGAGTTGCTTGCACACCTCGAAACCATTCAGACCCGGCAGCAGTATATCCAGGATGAGCAGGTCATATGGCGTGGCGATGGCCATCAACACCGCATCCTCACCGTTAGCGACCAGGTCGACGGCATAACGATTCCCCTCCAGTCCTTTTTTCAGGCCTGGGCCTAAACGCGGATCATCCTCAACCACTAGAAGGCGCATAAGTGTTCCTCGGTCCTCTCTCAAACCTATATATGATATCAGTCGCCCGGCTGTCGTAGCACCACGACTCCTGTAGCCTGACGGACAGCCAGATGACGTGCTACAGTGTATCGCTTCATCATTAGACAAACATTAATTACTATGCCAGAAATGAGACCTACTACACTGCTTCCAGTTTTTCTACGGGCGCGTCGCCAGAGCCACCTGCATGCGTGTGAGCGCCGCCTCGATGCGCTCCTCGGGTACGGTCATCGAGATACGCACGTATCCCTCGCCCGCCGCGCCGAAGTTCGTGCCGGGCGTCACGAAGACGCCGGTCGCATCGAAGAGCCAGTTCGCAAAGTCGCGCGCGGTAAACCCCTCCGGCACGGCGGACCAGACATAAAGGCCGGCCCTCGTCTTCTGCGTGCACATGCCAATCTCGTTACAACCCGCGACGAGCAGGTTCCGGCGCCGCTGATAAATGGCGTTACGCTGCTCTAGCCAGGACGGTGGCATACGTAACGCCTCGATCGCAGCGTACTGCACCGGGCGGAAGATGCCGCTATCGACGTTGCTCTTCAGACGACCCACGGCATCCACCAGCGCGGGATTGCCAACCAGCATACCGATGCGGAAGCCCGCCATATTATAGGTCTTGCTCAGGGAATGCAGCTCTACCGCGACCTCTGCGGCGCCCGGCACCTCCAGGATGCTTGACGGGCGAAAATCGTCGAAGTAGACCTCGGCATAGGCCATATCGTGAATGATGACGATATTGTGACGGCGCGCAAACTCAACCGCGCGCTCGAAGAAGCTGCGCCCGGCGCAGGCGGCGGTCGGGTTATTGGGATAATTCAACCAGAGGAGGCGCGTCCGCGCCAGGACCTCCTCGGGAATATGCTCAAGGTCGGGAAGGTAGCCGTTCTGCTCCAACAACGGCAGAAAATACGGTTGTGCATTGAGCGTTGTGCAGGCCGTCACATAGACGGGATAATAGGGATCGGGGACCAGCGCGATATCGCCCGCGTTGAGCACCGACATCGCGGCGTAGGCCAGTCCCTCCTTCGAGCCGAGCAGCGGCAGAATATCCCGTTCGGGTGTCAGGCGCACGCCGAAGCGCTGCTCGAACCATCCGGCGATGGCTTCGTGGAGCACGCGCATCCCACGATATTCGGGGTAGCGATGATTCTCCGTCACCTGCATGGCCGTACAGAGCCGCTCGACGACAGCGGGGGGCGCAGGCAGGTCGGGATCGCCCATCGAGAGGCTGATTACATCGACACCGGCGGCCTGACGATCGGCGATCTTTTTCTTGGCATCGGCAAAATGATATGGTGGTAAATTATTGATCAGATCGGATAATTGCACAAAGTGACTCCTCTTTAGTTCGACATCAGTCCATAGGTTCGGCCTCGTACCAGTTTCGCCCGACCTTCATCTCCACTTTGATCGGGACCTCTAATTGGGTGACACCTTCCATCTCCTTCTTGACGAGACGGCGGGTGCGCTCCAGCTCCTCTACAGGGACCTCGAAGACCAGTTCGTCGTGCACCTGCAAGATCATGCGCGTCTTCATATGCTTCTCTTTCAGAGCGTAGTGGAGGCGGATCATAGCGATCTTGATCAGGTCGGCGTTCGTGCCCTGGATCGGCATATTGATGGCTTCACGTTCCAGCGCCTGGCGCTCGGTGTGGGACAGGGCGCGCATGTCGGGAATGAAACGCTTGCGCCCGTAGAGCGTATTGACGTAACGCTGCGTACGCGCCTGGGCGAGCGTGCTGTCCACGTAGACCTTGATGTTGGGAAAGGTCTCGTGGTAGCGCTTGATGAAGCTGGCCGCGTCGGCGTTGCTCATGCCAGTCACCTGTGAGAGGCCGAAGGCCGATTGACCGTAGAGCACCGCATAGACAACTGTCTTGGCCAGGCGGCGCTGATCCTTCGTCACCTGCTCGACTGGCACGCTGAAGAGCGAGGAAGCCGTGATCATATGAATATCCTCGTTCTGGCTGAAAGCCTCGACCAGACGCGGCTCGTGCGTGATGTGGGCCAGGATACGCAGCTCGATCTGCGAGTAATCGGCGGTCAGCAGCACATAGCTGGGATTAGCGATAAAGGCGCGGCGGATCTGGCGTCCCAGTTCAGTGCGCACCGGAATGTTCTGCAGGTTGGGATTGCTCGACGACAGGCGACCACTGGAAGCAACGGTCTGGTTAAATGACGTATAGACGCGCCCGGTCGTTTCGTCCATCAAAGAGAGCAGGCCGTCCGCGTACGTCGATTTGAGTTTGCTGAGCTGGCGATACATCAGGAGGTAATCGACGACGGGATGGCGACCCTGCAGGCTCTCAATCACGTCAGCATTGACCGAGTAGCCAGTCTTCGTCTTCTTGCCCGCCGGAAGCTTCAGTTCGCCAAAGAGGACGTCGCCCAGTTGCTTCGGCGAATTGATGTTGAACTGATGGCCCACGGCGTCGTGGATATTGCGCTCGAGTATACGCAACTGGTCGGTAAGCTGCTCGTTGAACTCGCGCAAGAACCCGGCATCGAGCGCAACACCGTGGAGCTCCATCTGCATCAGGACGGGGATGAGTGGCAGTTCGACGCGATCGTAGAGGTCCACAAGGCTGTATTTTTGTAGGTCGGCCCTGACATTATCGACGAGACGGAGGGTCATATCGGCATCGGCGCCTGCGTAATCGGCGGCCCTGCGCACCGGGACGCGATCCATCGTGATCATCTTACTACCGGAGCCGATCAGGTCGCTGATGGGCGTCATCACCACGCCCAGGCGCTGAAACGCCTGATCTTTGAGGCCGAGGCCGCGCCGCCCCGGCTCAGCGAGGTAGGCGCCGACCATCGTATCGAAAGCCAGGCCGCGCACATCGATGCCGTACCGCTTGAGAAGCGCCATGTCGTACTTGGCATTGTGCATATACTTCAGGATCTGCTCATCCTCCAGGACAGGTTTGAGTTTCTCCAGCACATACGCGAGCGGCAGTTGTGCCGCCGGTTCTTGATCGTCGAAGGTGCGACCATGCCCAACGGGGATGTAGTATGCCTCGCGCGGCGCCATCGAGCAGGAGAGGCCGACCAGGGCGGCGTGGCGCGGGTCCTCGGAGGTGGTTTCGGTATCGAGCGCGAAGGCCCCTGCGTCCGCGAGGCTCTTCACGAGCACACGCAGCGCCTCCTCGGTATCGACGACCATAGTGTTTGTATTCGGTGCCCCCTGATTCTCCTCCAGGAAGAGCGAGACGTTCGCGCTGGTGGCTCCGGGGAGGCGTAGCTTGTGCACCACTTCCGTATGCGGCGCCTCGATATCGAACAGGCTGAGTTGCGCTGGCTCCTCCTGCTCAGCCACGACCATGGCTGTCGCTGCGCCCTGTACAGAGGTGGCAAGCGATCGTTCAGCGGGCGACTCAGGAGACTGTGAGTTCGGCAGCACGGCAATATCTGGATCATCGTCCGGCGGGAGCGGCGGTGGCAGAATAGGGACCACGCCTGTTGGGGGCGCAAGGAGCGGATCTTCATCATCGCTTTCGTCGATCTGCATCTCGCTCGCCGGCGCCCCATCATCCTCCACTGAGGGCTCGTCCGGGCCCGTGCTGACGCCGAGCTGGCGCAGGAGTGAGCGCACCTTCTCAACCAGGGTGCGGAACTCCAGCTCGCGGAAGAGCGCCAGCAGCCTATCACTGTTCACGTGCGTGAGTCTGCATGCTTCCAGATCGAGATGGACGGGGGCATCCAGGACGATCGTTGCCAGGAACTTGCTCTGTCGTGCCTGATCGTCCCACTCGCGCAGAAGCTTCTGTTCCTTCGGCTTCAGCTCATCGACGTGCGCAAGGATGCCCTCCAGGTCTCCGTACTCGACGATGAGGCGGCTCGCCGTCTTCTCGCCGATACCGGGAACGCCGGGGATATTATCGGATTTATCGCCGACCAGTCCCTTAAAATCTGGCAACTTCTGGGGCACGAAGCCATAGCGGTGCTCCACCTCGGCCTCATCGTATTCAGTAACCTCGGTGATGCCACGCTTCGCCACCTTCACCAGTACATGGTCATTGACCAGTTGCAACGTATCCATATCGCCAGTATAAATGATCGTATCAACATCCTGCAGGCGCGCCTGGACGGAGAGGGTGCCCAGGATATCGTCAGCCTCGAAGCCGTCCTTCTCGTAGATCTGGATGCCGAACGCCTGCACCACCTCACGAATGCGGGCGAACTGCGGCTTCATATTCTCGGGCAGCGTGGGACGCTGCGCCTTGTATTGCGGAAACTCTTTGTGACGAAACGTCGGCGTGGGACGATCGAACGTCATAGCAATATATTCGGGCTTCTCCTCCAGCAGCGCCTTCATTAGCATCGATGTAAAGCCAAAGGTGGCATTGACAGGCTCGCCGGCGCTGGTAGACAGATCCTCTGGTACCGCGTGAAAGGCGCGGTGAATGATGGCGTGCCCGTCGACGAGCACAAATTTCTTCCTTTTCATGCCTCTTTCCTTCCTCTTCTAACCCGACCTGCTCTCAACATTCCTCATTACCTGTTCCTTGTTATATATTCCTTGTATTATGCCAGAATACGGTAACTGCCCCGACCATCGAGCCCATCATCGGTCCAGGCACAGAGACTGGCTTGAGCAGGGCCATTCTCGGATGCTGTCACCAGCACAAAAATCAGTTGGGTCACATCGCGCAACGGGATAGCATCCCAATCGGGGGCACCCAGCCACGCAAGCAGTTCGGGAGTGATCTCCTCAGGCTGGGCGAAACGCCGCGTCCAACTAGCCGTATTGAGATATACCTGGGCCCCGATCGTATCGTGGCGCACCATGTGCGTATGTCCCGCGATAGCATAACGCAAGTTGGGGTCGCGTTGCAAGACCGCGTGCATACCCTGGGCGACATCTTCACCCATCTGGTAGACGGCGGGGGTGCAAACGGACGCCACGGCCTCCGCCAGCGGCAGAGACAGGTCGCCGCGCAACTGCACAAACTCTTGCAGTTCGGCGGGCGCGGTCTGCGTCTCAGAGGCAGCCGTCCAATCGCGTTTCTGTGCGACCATATCCTCCTGGAAAGCGACAAAATCGACCATCGTCTCCTCAAACAGACGCGCAGGTATGTTCTCTTCGCCAGGAAGCAGGTTTGCCAGAGCCTGGCGCGGATACGAAAGGAGCTGCATAATAAGCTGCGCCGTCTCGGTAGTCGACGCCGGGGCCAGCAGGCTGAGCAGGGCGATCTGGCGCGTCGTGTTCATCGACGGCTCGAAATGATCAAAGTAGGGATAGCGTTCGCTGAGCAGGTAGGCAGCGTGCTGGAAGTAGCGCGACCCCATAGAAAGGGTGATGCGTTCGGGTTTGCGCGTCAATGGCTGCCCCTGCTCATCCCAGAGGCTCTGGATGGCGTGATTCCAGAAATCGTAGTGGTTGCCGTGCTCGATATATACATCCGGCAACGGTCGATAGAAACGCGTCGGACAGAAATAGACACGCGGATCGCTCTCCTGCCCAGTGATGGCAGCGCAGATGCGGGCGCGCACACGCGCAAAGCACAACTCGAGATCATGGTTGCCGGTGGTAAAGGTCACGGTACAGCCACCACGCGCAATAAAGGAACGCAGCTCAGCAAAGAAGGGACCATGCGCGGCGATAATCTTCTCGATCTTCTGCAAGGCGGTGAGTTGGTCAATCGTGCCATCGAAGGCATAAGGTCGCGTCACCAGGAAATCGAAACAATCGCCATTAATGATCAACTCGATGGGCGCCTCTTTGACCCCAAAAAACGCCAGTAGCCCCGCGAAAGCCGTCTGCTGACTACCTGCAAAGCAATCGAGGGTGGGAGAGCCATCGGCCAGGTGAAGATCGCTCACGACTATCTTTGTAGTGGACATAAGTACCCTTCTTATACTGACGAAACGCGTAACCAGAAAGAGTAACAAAAAGAGCTATTTTTAATGCAGCGCTACTCAGTAGCGTCTACTAGATAACTACCTGTTGTACGAGATTGGAGGGGCAAAGAAACCATGCGTCTCTTACAAGTGTCAGGTATTTCTGCTCTCTTTTAGAGAGTTTGCGCCGATCTGTATAGTATAGTTAGCTGCCAGGCGGTGTTGTAAGTTCTCACATTACGTCACGAGATACGCAGCAGTCTCCAATTCCGATCAAAAGTGCAAGTGAGAACCATGTGATGAGCATTCACACTACTGACAGTGTACCACATCTTCAGACGGTTCTGAGGATGATGCCTCAAGGTCGTTTATACCACCAAAAAGGGGGGGATAATATGCCTCGCAGAAGTAACACACTAGCACAAGAGCACCTGAATGGTGCAGGAGAGAACGCAATGGTAGAAGACAGTAGAGATGATCTCTTAACCGTTCGTGAAGTGGCGCGTCGTCTACGCGTCGACGACACCACGGTCAGGCGCTGGATCAAAAGCGGTGCCCTGGAAGCGATCACGCTGCCACATCGGGGGAAACGCCAGGCGTACCGTATCAAAAAATCGACTCTGGATAGTCTGCTGAGCGGTTCCATTCAACTTTCGTAGAGGCGCATTCGCTTCAGGCACCCGCGTGCAAAACCTCCCTCACGGGTTTGCGTTATCGTTTTGCACGGGGCGAAGCACGCCTCCTGAAAGGACACACGCACTACACCCATAATCGTTCTTGATCGATAGAACAGACCGGGCGTAATGCGTGTGCCTGTCTATATCCATACAGCCAGCCATCACATTGACATTTTTCTATTCTCAGTCGCAGTACACTGAAAAGAGGGGTTTTTCAGGTGACTATGTTTTTACTTGAGAGAGATTCAATGAAGAAAAACGAGGAGCAACGTCAATGAAGATAGCTATTACAGGGGGCGCTGGCTTTATCGGCTCACGTCTGACAAAGGCATACCTGGACGGTGGGCACGATGTTCTGGTCATCGACAACCTGCTGCACGGGTCCCGCGAGGCAATCGATCCTCGTGTATGTTTCTATCAGCTTGATATACGCGATAGCAAGCTGCGCACGATTTTGCAGCAGGAACGGCCCGATGTCGTTAGCCATCACGCGGCCCAACAGCGCGATGATATACCGGGAGAGCAGGCGCTGGCGGATGCCGATGTGCACGTGCGCGGATTGCTGAACGTCCTGGAGGGCTGTATCAATGCGGAGGTCAAGAAAGTCATCTTTGCGTCCAGCGGCAACAGCCTCTACAATCACATAGAGAAAGAACTGCTCCCCATCAAGGAGAGTGCGCCTCTCTGTCCGCAGCATCCCTACGATATCAGCAAGATCGCTGGCGAATGGTATGTGCGCTATTACACGCACCAGTACGGTCTCAAGCATAGCATTCTCCGCTACGCCGATGTCTACGGAGAGACGGATAGCCAGCACGCGCACCATCCGCTGACCTATTTCATTCGTATGCTAAGCAATCAACAGCGTCCGGTTATTCGCGGCACAGGCGACGACATACGCGACCATATCTTTGTCGATGATGTTATACGGGCGAACCTGTGCGCGTTGAAGCAGGGAGATAATCAGACACTGCACATCAGTACGGGGCGCGGCTGTAGCTTCAACCAGTTGTGTCGTATGGTAGCCATTCTGTTCAAGAGCGACTTCGAGCCGTTGCACATCTCGGGCACCCTGGTGGAGGAGAACTCGATCGTGCTGGATAACAGCCGTGCCGGGCGCATCCTGGGCTGGCGACCACAGGTAACAACCAGCGAGGGAGTGCAGCGCGCGGTTCAGTTGTGGCGAGGCGAAAGTGGGACAAATCCTAATGAGCTTATGTTTGACCGAACAGGAGCAGTAAAAACAAACAAACTCATGAAAGTATGAGAATCATCAACAAATCTCTCCTGGTGAGATACGATCAGCTTGCTCAGTAATTTCCGTCCTTAAGATCAAGCTGACCGTCAATAACGTTTCTTATCCTAAATATCAACAACATAGAAAATAGCTCCTCTGCTTCCCTCTGCATCATTGCAGCGGAATAGAAAAGGATGACCACGAGCGTTCGCAGCCATCCTTCATCAATTAACAACTTCTAGAGAACATTACTGTTGCAGACCGCTCACGACGCGCGCGTACTTCTCGGCCAGCGCCTGAGCCTGCTCGTTTGAAACGGACTCAGCCACCACATGGAAGAGCGGGCTATCGGCATCCGGCAGGACCAGAACCCACTCTTTGCCGAGATCGATCTTGATGCCATCGATCGGGCGGGTGCGACGTTCGCGGTACTGCTCGCTCAGGATGCGCATCACCTTGCCCTTGTGCTCCCAGGGACAGCTCACGCGCGCGGTGCTCATATAGTACGCGGGCAGGTCATCGACTACCTCGGAGAGGCGCATATCGAAGACCGCCAGCAGCTCCAGCAGCTTCGCGATAGCCAGCATGCCATCGAAGGCGGGCTGGAAGTCGGGGAAGACGAAGCCGCCGCGACCATCACCGACCAGCACGACCCCATCGCGTCCGGCAGCGGTCATCAGGGCGTGGGGCAGCACCTTGGTGTGCTGAATATAGCCATCGTAGCGCTTCGCGATATGCTGGAGGGCGCTGGGGGCCGTCACGGGCGCCGCAACGGTGCCACCGCGCTGGTGACGCAAGTAGAGACTTGTCATCACCGCCAGCATCTTCATACCATCCAGGATGCGTCCGCGATCGTCGACCACCGAGATGCGCTCGCCGCTGGGATCGATACGGATGCCCATATCGGTGTTCAGGGTCGAACTGATGGTGGCAAGACGTTGCATATCCTTGTCCAGCTCATCGACGGTACGAGCAGTCGGAGCCTCGTCCGCGCTCGTATTGAGTACAATCAGTTCACAGCCAAGGCGATTGAAGATACTGGGTAGGATTTGTGTCGTACCACCGTGCGCGTAATCGACGACGAGCTGGAACTTGCGCTTGCGTACCAGCGCCGCATCGACAACCTTGCGGAAACCCTCCATATAGCGACCGATTACATCGATATCGCGCAATACTTCAATCGCACCGATCTCATCCAGGTAGACGCGGCGGTAATCCTCGCGGAAGAACAGGTTCTCGATCTTGCGCTCGGTCGTCTTGTTGATATCCAGACCGTGCTGATCGAAGAACTTGATATCGACCACGCGCTGATCATGAGCAGCCACGCGCACATGCACACCGCCGACCGCTTCGGTATTGCGAATGTAGTAGCGCGCCACCGGAATGGGGACCTGGTTGATGTCGTACACATCGATGCCAGCGGACGGCAGGCCGGCATTGATGCCGCGCTTGATCATACGCGAGGTGCGGTAGGCATCGCGGTTGAGGCAGACAACCGATCCTCTGGAAAGGATCGCGCCGTAAGCCGCACCCAGGCGCGTTGCGAACTCCGGCGTCAGATCGACATTGACCAGTCCGGTCACACCGTAGCGACTGAAGAGACCGCGACGGCCCTGCGAGCCCCAGATAATACTGGTATTGACGACCGCGCCCGCCTCAATCTCCTTATCGGGCCAGATCTTCACGCTGGGCTGGATGATTGCGCCATCCTGCACAATCGAATTATCGCCGATCACCGAACCCTCGAACATCACGGCCTTGCTCTTAATGCTGGTCGAGGAGCCGACCAGTGAGCCACGAAGTTCCGCCCGTTCGCCGATATAGGAATTGTTCCACACGATGCTGCGATCGATCTGGGCACGCTCGTCGATGATCGAATAGTGGCCGATCGTACTGGGTCCATGGATAATCGCGCCCGCCCGCACTTTGCAGTCGTGCGCAAAATAGATAGGACCGTACAACTGTGCCTCCTCGGCGATCTCGACCCCCTCTTCACACCAGATATTGCGGCCAATATTCTTTGCCGGGATCTCGATATCCACGTCACCCTGCAAGGCGTCCGCATTGGCACGCATATATTCGCTCAGGTTGCCCACATCGCACCAGTAGCCACTAGAGGCCACATAGCCATAGATGGGGTCACCCTGTTTGAGCATCATCGGAAAGAGTTCTTGACTAAAATCGAACTGCTTATTCTTCTCAAAGTAAGAAAACACCTTTGGATCGAGGACATATATACCCGTATTGATAGTATCGCTGAAGACTTCGCCCCAGCTCGGCTTCTCAAGGAACTGAGAGATATGGCCATCCTCATTAGTAATAATGACGCCAAACTCTAGAGGATTATGTACATGTGCAAGGAGAAGGGTCGCCAGGGACTTCTTCTCGTTGTGGTACTTGATTAGATCGGTCAGGTTGTAGTCGGTCAGAGCATCGCCACTGATCACGAGAAAAGGTTCAGTGAGCTGCTCCTCCGCGTTCTTCACGCTTCCTGCTGTCCCCAACGGCACATCTTCTCGCGAATAGGTAATACGCATACCGAGTTGAGAGCCGTTCCCAAAATAATCTTCAATGTTGCTCGCCAAATACTGAACCGTGACGACGACCTCGGTGATGCCATGACGCTTCAACAGATTCAGGATATGCTCCATGACTGGCTTCCCGGCTATGGGAACCATAGGTTTGGGGCGTCGAATCGTCAATGGACGCAGCCTCGATCCTTCCCCTCCGGCCATTACAACCGCTTTCATATGAGGCCTCCCTTTACAAGCAGGCAACGTACAGTGTCGCCCGCGCTTTTCCATCAGAGGAAATATAAGGACGGCGTAGCAATGCCACGCCGTCCCATCTGCTCCACTCTATTTATTGTACAACATCTCGGAAGAGCACTGCAAGTCTGCGTAATGCAAGGGCAGGCAGAAAAATAACCGGGCGGTGCCCCGCCCGTGAAAAACTCCATATTCTTTCCAGCACAAGCCATTGCAATCCCTACACGCGGCATTTGCTGCTCTCTTTCGATCAGGGGATGTTCCCCATTTGTCTATGAGGTGATTACCAATCGCTCAGGCGTCCATGCTCCACCAGCCAGCGCACAAAACGATGATAGTTAGTCTCCTCGGTCGCGCGTCGCTCTTCGTACTCCTCCTGTAACTGGATGAGCCGTAGAGCTTCTTCAACAGTGAAGCCTTCATCTAGAAGGGCATCGACGAGCAGGTCCGTATATTGTTGTTGCATATGCAAGTCCTGCCTTTCGAAATGTATTCAAACTTAATCCATCGTCATGAAAACGTTCACACACTACATGAATAAGCACTCCATGCGAAACACGCTCTCTGTAGCACTGAACGGACCAGCCTGGACCGCTACCGCCCATCTGTGCTGCTACTAAGGCACAACCGGGCTGCCACACATGTTTCCTTGTGGTTAATAGACACGGATAATACAGCAACGTGGAGCGCGAATCGAGAGAGTAGCCAGCATCTCGTCAGTGAGTGAACCCAACCACACTACCCTCTTGAATGCTACTATACATAGTATAGCATCTATAAGTATTTTCG
>DAOTTD010000103.1:0-10669 GCA_034438015.1 Ktedonobacteraceae bacterium
CCTTAGACGTTACCCCTCGCTTCCCACCCCACCGTTGCCAGTGACGCAGGGAGGGATTGGAGACAGCCCTGGATACTAGGCTGGGAGCCTCTTTGCTCCACTCATCACAAGCGACTTCAGGTCGCACGCAAAATACGTCCGCATAGCATCAATCGACATACCGGTTGTTCGTAAGCAAGCCAGTGTCTCAATGTTCTGGACATCTTCAGCGGTATATCTCCGATGACCACTCCTGCTGTCTCGCTTCACTCTGTCGAGTAAGCCAATCCGCTCATAGTAACGGAGTGTATGTTCGCTCAGACCACTTCTCTGAACCACTTCCTGGAGCGTAAAGTGGAGAGGCGTTTTCGTCTCTGTATCACTTACCATAGAGGTATTATGCACTACCTGGAGTGCTCCAGGTCAAGAGCCTGTCGCGTCTTTTTTGGAAAGTGGTCAGAACTTCCTTCGTGGGGTCATGCTGCGACTTTCGGGGGAGCGTGACAGAACGTGCTATCGACCGCAAAGGAGCGGTCATGATGTGAAATTTGTTAGCCAGGCAGAGGCAAAATTCCAGGCATTACTGCACATATATGTCAAGCATGATAAGAGTCGACGTACTCACCATAAACCATCTTTTTACGAGACGCCGCTTATCTCCCCCTGCTGCGGCTCCTTGCGCAACACATCCGGTTGGGCTATGAGCATCCAGGCGAAGTAGATCAGGCCGATAGCGAACAAGACGACGCAGTAGATCCAGGGCGAGGCGAACGATGCGTCGCGGAAGATAGCCAGCTCGAAGAGTAGCCAGACGAGCGAGAGGATGATAACGGGCCACTCGAAGATGCCCAATTTGAAGCCATGCGTCTGCGGCAGCTTGCGGCGCGCGTAGATGTACAGGATCACCGTCGCCAGGTAGATGAGCGCCGGCAGCAGCGTAGAGGCTGAGAATAGATTCGTCAGGGTGTTGGTCTGGTTTGCGAAGATGGCGAGCACCACCTCGCACAGGATACCCGAAAGCAACGTCGTCGCGATTGGAGTACCCGTGCCCCTATTTACGCGCCTCAAGACCTGGTAGCCGGGGAAGCGCTGGTCGCGCGACATTGCCCAGGTCAGCCGTGTAGCTGTCATGTAGATGACCAGGCCACAGGCGAAGATCGAGAAGGTGACTAATACCAGGAAGATATCGCCGATCACCGTTCCGAGCGTCTCCGTAACGATGTTGGCTACAGGAGTCGCGGAACTGGAGAGCGCCTTGAGGTCGCCGGACGCCAGGTTGAGCGCGATAAGGAAGACAAAACCGACGATGCCGCTCAAGACGACGGCTGACCACATGGCGAACGGGACAACCCTGTGCGCGTCTTGTGTTTCCTCCGCCAGGTTCGCGGCTGATTCGAAGCCGACGATCGTATAGGCACCGAGCAGGAATGAGAACATGAACGGTCCCGTGGAGGTGAGGCTGCCGAGGTTGAAGTAGCCATTGGGCGAGACGATACCCGTGCTGAAGAGATGGTCGGGATGCAGAAGCCCGCGCACCGCCCCGACGACGATGAGCAAGACCGTGAGCCCTAAGATGCCAACGACCTCCGTACCAACGGCAGCGTTATTGATGCGCGTCGAGAGAAACGTCGAGAACATGATCAGAAGCATCTGTATGACGATAATGATGGCGGTAGCAAGCCAGGCATTCTGGGGCGTCTCCGTATAGTTGAAGAGGCTCGGCAGAACGGTCTGCGCGATCGAGTAATCGACGGAGACAACTACGACGGTTAGAAACATAAATGAGACCCAGCCGACGAGCCAACCGACTTTAGGATTGACCAGGCGCGAGACCCACTGATACGAATAGCCCGCTATCGGCATACGCGAGGCCAGGGCGGCGAAGACGAGCGAGACAAATAGTTGACCGACGACAACAAAGGGCCATGTCCAGATGCCGCGCGGCCCTCCCCAGTTCAACACTCCCCCATACGTCGAGAAGATGCCTGTGGTGATGGAAATAAACGAGAATCCAACGGCGAAGGACGCGAAGCGTTTGAGCTCGCGCCGGAACTCCTGCCGATAGCCATACTTTACAAGGGTCTGCTCAGCCTCTTCGCCGTGCCTGTTGTCGATGACGGACATAGTTTGTTCCTCCGTACAAGGGATGGTCAAGCTCTACGTCTAACTGTACGTCATTGTGGTCTGTTTTGCAAGCCTCCGTATAACGCCGCAAGGTAAACATCGGCGCACATCGCAATGGAGCGATATGCGCCGATGTTTACCAGAGACTACAGGTGTTTCAGAACGCGCCTGACCCCCTCCTGGCTTAATGGATGAGCCAGGCTGATCTCAGGATCACGAAACAGTTGCGGTCGTTTCTTGAGGACGGAACCAGGTTCCCGGTTTCCAGGGTAGCCCCAACGCGGGCAATAGCCAGCGGTCGACGCCGATCCATCCACAGACTCTCCATGAGAAGACCAGGAACAATCCGAACACGCCCAGCACAGGATTGATGCTAACCGTTCCGGCAAGGAGGTAATTCAAGTTCATTAATACCCCGAAGCCTGCCGCGATTCCGGTCAGGCTTCCCAAAAGGACTCCCAATCCAACCGCAAATTCTCCCCAGGTCACCAGGAAAGAGAAAAATCCTGCATTGGGAAGGACAAAATGCTGTAAAAACGAGACATACCATCCTTGTACCGCCGGGTTGGCACCAGAACTTTTTGCTAAAGCGCCGGCGACAAAGCCTGCAAGTGCTTTTCCGCTTGTCCCCCAGGCCGGAGAGGTGATCTTTTCCCAGCCAGCCAGCAGCCACTGGGCGCCAACGTCCATACGCACGACAAACCAGAGCGGAGATGAGCCCGCCGAACCCAGGAAAAATCTGGAGATAGAGGGCTCAGGAAACGCTTCATGCGCAGAACTGGCCTGTAAAGCCGGTCGCTCATTGGTAAACTCAACGAACGCCAGAACCAGCGCGAGGAGGAATAGAATGAGTAAGGCGATTCCCCAATAATCATCGGTTGTATTACCGGCAAAATTCCAGATGAGATGAACAAGCGTCCATACTCCTGCAATGGCAACAATCAGCACATTGCTCCACTTTAAAGTGGCGTTGCTTTGACTAAACATGACCTCTTTCCCTTTCAAGAAATGTTTCTCGTGGCAGACGTCATTCGAGAAAACTATATATACTTGCTTTGCCCCTCTCTATATAATAGAGGAACACTTCAAGTATCGCGTACATATCTCACATTTGCGTCACAGCAGTTGCCAGACTGCGTCACAATTCTGTAACTCTTCATGTCCCCCGCCCTTCCCTACCGTGTTATAATCGGGCTGGGAGAGCTTCCGCTTTTACTTGCCGAAAAGAGAATAGCGCACCGGGAGAGTTTATTTCTTCGCGCTTGTTGGGAAGGCTGGCTGTATCACTATGCTCATTACGCGCATCGAGTTAGAGAACATCAAGAGTTACCGTTACGTCTCTGTGGATTTTCGGCGCGGCACGACGGCGATCTGCGGCGCGAATGGCGCGGGCAAGACGACGCTGGTTGAGGCAATCGGCTTTGCCCTTTTCGACTACCTGCCCTACAAACAGGACCAGTTTGTGCGCGAGGGCGAGAAGTACGGCAAGGTGTCGGTTCATCTGATCGGTAGCGACGAGCGGCCCTACACGGTCGACCGGCGCTGCGGCTCCGGTTCGCGCTGGTACATTCACGATGTCGATGCCGACTACAACGTCGATCAGCGCACCGACGTGCTCGATAAGCTGCACGAGCTCTTCGGCATCGATCGCGAGCGGCCCCTCGATTCGCTATTCAGGGATGCGCTGGGCGTGCCTCAAGGCACCTTCACCGCTATTTTCCTGGAGACCGCCAGCAAACGCAAGCCGACGTTCGACGCTTTGCTCCAGATCGAAGACTATAAGACGGCGGCTGACTACCTGCTCGATGTGCAGAAACTCTACAAAGAGCAGATGCAGGAGCAGAAGGGCACAATCGCTTTCCTCGCATACGAGACGCGCGAGCTGGAGAGCTGGCGCGCCCAACTCAAGGACGCCCGCCAGCTCGACGAGAAGCAGAAGCAACAGAACCTGGACTGGAATGCGGAACTTAGCCAATCCCGCGAGCGTGCAGCCATTCTGATCGAGCAGGCGAACCAGTTGGAGCGCCTGCGCCTCCATCACGAGCGCTGCCAGTCAACCTATGGACACGAGCAGAGCACGCTGCAGAACCGTGACCAGCTTTTACAGGCCGCCCGCTCCGCGCAGCAGATCGTCCTGACAAGCCGTGCCGACTACCAGCGCTACCAGCAAGCGCAGGAGGCCCTGGCACAGTTGCGGCAGCAGGAACGGCAGCGCAATATCCTACGCGAACAGCAGGCGCGGCTCGATAGCTCCCTGGCAAGCGTACAGGCAAAGGTACAAAACCTGCTGGGACGCTTGCAAGAGGTCGCCGACGCTCGTCAGAAGATCATTGAACTTGCCCCCCTGGTTGAGCAACAGCGAGAACGCGAGCAGCAGCGCGAGGAGCTGCAGCAGCAGGTGACGCGCTACGAGTCGATCGTGGCTGAAGGGAAGAAGCTGAACAAGAGTCGCGAGCAGTATTTACAAAAGCAGGATGAACTCCAGCGCAAGATCGCCGCTATAGAGCCGCTCGTCCCACTTGCGGAACTGCTCAGCGAGCGCACCGAGGCCCTGACGCAGCTTCGCATTCAGAGCAACGAGCGCAAAAACAAGCAGTTGCAGTTGCAGGAGAAGCGCGGCCAGCTTCAGGAGAAGTCCCAGGAACACGAACAGACCACCGTGAAGTTGCGCAAGGCCGAGAACAATGTGGCCCTCATCGAAGAGCACCGCCGTGAGGCCGAGGAGATGCCAGTCTTGCAGGGACAATTCGAGCAACTCACTGGCCAGATCCATCGCCTCACGGGCAATATAGAGGCGTACGCGGATTCGAAGGAGAAATCAGCCGGGGGACAGTGTCCACTGCTGCACGAGAGCTGCCTCAATATTCGCCAGCGCGGTATCGTGAGCCTTGAGTCGTATTTCGATGATCTGCTCACAAGTGAACGGGCGCAACTGGCGGATGTGCGCCAGCAGCAGGACGTGCTTACACAGCAGATGGGCCAGATCAAGAAGTACGTCGATGCGCTCAGCAAGCTGGATCAGTACCGCGAGAGGCGCGACACGCTGGCCGAACAGGTGCAGCGCATTGCCGGCGAGATCACGCGTCTCGATCGTGATGTGAACGGACTTACGGAAGAGCTGGACGTGCTCAAGGAGATCGAGCAGCAGATCGGCGAGGCCGACGCCGCGTATAAAGAGAGCAAAAACGCCGATACTAAAGTGCGCGAGCTTGCCGGTCTGTATAAACAGGTGCAGCAGTTCCAGGAGCAGATTCGCCAGTGCGAGGCGGACCTGCAGGAGCGCCGCCTGGAGGCCGATGCGCTGAGTGGTAGCCATGCGCAGTTGCAAGAGATCAACACGCAACTGGCGCAATTGAACGATCCGCGCTCCCACAGCAAGACGCAGCAGACTATCGTTGCGCAGGAGGAGCAGTTTACCCGCCAGTTGCAAAGCGAGCAACAGAAGGGCCAGGAGAGCGAACAGCAGCTTGCGCAAGTGAAACAGAAGCTCGCAATCTACGCCTCCCTGGACGCTGATATCGCCGGGCAGGAAGCCATCCGACTAAGCAGCCAGGATGGCTATCAGAACTACCTGCAATACAAAAAAGAGGCCCAGACGCTCCCCGAACGCGAAGAGCTCTACCAGCAACAACTGCAAACGACCCGCCAGGCCGAGCAGGCATTGCAAGAGGCCGAGCAGGCATATCTCGCCGCGCAATCCGCCTTCGACGCAGACGAACTCAAGCGCGTACAGGCACGGGTAGAGCAATTGAACGGCGATCTACGATCGCTGGCAACAGAGATGCAGCATCAACAGGAGAGGATCAACGAGCTGGCGCGCCTGATCGCCCAGGCGGAGGAGCAGCTCGTCAAGCTGGAAGAGGCGCACAAGGAGCTGCAGACGCTGGAAGATCTGAACGCGATGACGGAGCAGTTCCGCAAATTGATCAAAGAGGCCGCGCCCTACGTACTCAAAGCCATGCTGAACGACATCTCGGCGCAGGCCAACCGCATCTTCGGCGAGATCATGGGCGACCACTCGGCGGAACTCTCCTGGGAGAACGACTACGAGGTGGTGCTGAGCCGACGCGGCGTCAAGCGCACCTTCGCCCAGTTGAGCGGCGGCGAGCAGATGAGCGCCGCGCTCTCCATACGCCTGGCGCTGCTCAAGAAGCTCTCGACGCTCAACATCGCCTTCTTCGACGAGCCCACGCAGAACATGGACGAGCGGCGGCGCATGAACCTCGCCGAGCAGATCCGTCGTGTGCGCGGCTTCGATCAGCTCGTCGTCATCAGCCACGACGATACCTTCGAGCAGGGCCTGGACAGCATCGTGCGCCTGAAGAAAGACACCGTCGAGACGCGCCTGCTGGACGGCGATGAGATGCTGCCACGCGGCCTGCCCGAAGCAGCCCAGTGGAGTCGGAGCGATGATGTCTATGTCGCCATTTCAGTACCCTCAAACGGGTCGTAGATGAGAGACAGGAGATTATTTGAGCAGAGAGGAAAATGATAAATCCGGACGCGCTGCAAGCTCCTTATGCAGTGAGAAACGCTGTTGCACAGCTAGCCTTCGGCTCATCTCACTGCAAGGAAGAAGCTGGTCCCTACCCCAATTGAGGTATGAGAGGGAGACAGCGGCGACCTATCTCCATCCTTCTTTCCTGAGGCTAGGGACCAGCTTCAGCGCGTCCGGATTTATCATGTCCCACCCCGTTCGAAAGGGAGTATTTTTATGCTGCACAAAGGAAAACTACAGGCCGCCCTCAACCTGAAGCGCGGCCAGTTCTCGCTCTACGACGGCACATTCAGCGAACAGCTCAAGGCATACCAGCAGGCCCTCGAAACGCTCTACCTGCGCTATCCGACCAGCGCGCGACTGGAGCACATCCTGCCGCCGGACGGGATCGGAGGAAAGCGAACGGCGGGTGCGCGTCCCAGCATCGAGTTCGATCGCTGGCTGGTCAGCGCCGCACAGAGCCGCTACCACGGTCCCATCATCCCCTTCGGGCGCGAGTTCGCCAACCACGAGCAGGCGCGGGACTGGGCCGAGTGCATCGAAGGCATCACCACTCTGGCGGTCGACGGAAGCCAGCTCCAGCCCTGGCGCGACGCCTCGATCCCCGTGGCGCTGGTCCAGGTCGGCTTCTTCATCAATCCGCACTCACGCACGCGTCCCTACACCAAGGACGTGCGCCTGGAGGTACTCGCACCCGACGAGATCATGGAGAAGCACAACAACGATAGAGATGATCCCGATAGCTACCCCTACTCCGAGATGGAGGTGACGCTGCGCCGCTATCTGCTGGAGATCGAGACGCTGTGCGCCCAGATGCGCGCCATTGTGCGCCATCCAGACGATCCCGCGCACAGTCCCGTCGTCTTCTTCGATGGCTCGCTCGTCGTCTCCTTCGCCCTGACCATGCCCGAACACTATCGGGAGCTCTATATCGAATCAGCCGTCTCGCTGCTCAAGACCTCCGAGGAGTTGCGCATCCCGCTGATCGGCTACATCGACACCAGCTACGCTCGCGATATGATCACCATGCTGCGCCGCCTGGATAGGCAGCAAAGCCAGCCGGTACTGCGCGATACGAAAAATATTCACGACGCTCTGCTCTGGTCCGGTCGCCTGCAATGGGGCGATCGCACGCCGGCGATGATCTGCGCGCGCGGCGACATTCTGGAGAGTTACGGTCCCTACCGGGAGAGCGTCGCCTTCTGCTACCTGCAGAGCACCGCGAACCGCCCGCCCGCGCGCCTCGAATTCCCGCGCTGGATGCTCGACGCCGGCATCCTGGAACCCGTGCTGGATGTCGTGCGCGCCGAGGTCATCGCGGGCAACGGCTACCCCTACGCCATCGAGACCGCTGACGCCGTCTCCGTCATCACCATGCAGGACCGCAACGAATTCTACGCCCAGTTCCAGAACTTTATAGAGAAGCAGGGCATGAAGTTCACCTTCTCTACTAAATCCGTGAGTAAGAGTAGAAGGCGGTAATAGAAGAGGAATATATACTATGGCTCAATATAGATGTAAATTTGATACTTCGGTGCCGTAGACAGGTATTCCAGTGAATGGATGAGTAGAGAAAACGACCGTTTTGGGGACTGAGCTATATAGGACCAGAAGGCTCTTTCATGGAGACCATTGCAGGATGGGGGCAAAGTGGTTGTTTGCTGAAAGAGGATCCTCTTGCTGTGCTGTATGCATCAGGAGAGATTCTTCTCAACCAAGCGTTCAGTTTGCCCCATCCTGCAATGGTCTCCTATTAACAAAAATATATCACGAAGCAGGTGCAATTCCAGCATCCTGACGAACTTGCCGCAGGTGAGCATCCATGGCCTGGCGAGCCGCTTCGGGATCATGGTGCCTAATGGCGTCGAGGAGACGTTTATGATAGAGTTGTCCGCGCTCAGGGCCGCCCTCAACCGCGAAGATCCGCTTGCGCTGCTCAGTGAGCAGGTCGACAATGGAGTCGACGAGGGCGAGCATCAGGACGTTTTGTGTGCCCTGGGCCAGGGCGCGGTGAAACTGATTGTCGGCGGCAATGTAGGCATCGGCATCCTGCAAACTGGCATCCATCGCCTGCACCGCTTCCTGCATGGCCGTCACCTGGTCCTGGGTGGCGCGCCTCGCAGCGAGAGCGGCAATCTCCGGCTCCAGCATTTCGCGCACCTCCATCAGATCAGCTAAACCGCCCGCATGCTCGACTCTCATCAGCAGTTCGAGGGAGCGGCCCATAGCCTGGGAGGTGGCATTAATCACCATAGCTCCCCGACCGGGGCGCGTATCGATCAGCCCCTGCTGAGCCAGTGTCTTCATGGCTTCACGGATCGCCGTGCGGCTGGCACCGAATTGCTCAGCCAATTCGTTCTCGGTGGGGAGACGATCCCCAGTACGCAGTTCACCCCTGAAGATACGCTGCTTGATCTGCTCGGCGATCTGCTCGTACAGTTTGCTTGGTCGTATCGGTGTATACATGTTCTCTCACTCAATTCAACAGTTACATTAGTATGATAATAATCTTAAATCATAATAGTATAAATATACTAAATTTGGGCATATTTGTCAAGCTGCTTAATGCTGCCCGCTGTTTTCTGAGGGGGAAAAGTACCCATGGGAGGATCACATCCTACTTCCATAGCGCTGACCTCCTCGCATCACGATATTTTCGCTGCACCGTTAGTCAGGAACAATTTCTTAGAGCAGTAACACATTGCCCCCAAAAAGGATTGACAAACGCCCTCAAAGTTTGTATGATAATTACATAATATTATGATAGTACAAATAGCAGCGGACGGGGCACGACCGACCTCTGCCAAAGCTAACTATTTTTGTGTGAGGAGGTTTTCTATGGCAAATCTTGGTTACGTTGGCCTGGGTGCAATGGGGAGCCGCGTGGTCAAACGCCTGCTTGATGCCGGTCATAGCGTCACGAGCTACAATCGCACGAAGTCGAAAGCACAATGGCTGTTGGACGCCGGAATGCATTGGGCTGATTCTCCTCGTGAAGTTGCAGAAACGGCAGATATTGTTTTCACCATGGTGACAAACACACATGCCCTACACGAGGTCACATCAGGGCCAAACGGACTCCTGGCAGGGCTGGGACCGGGAAAAACGTACATCGATATGAGCACGGTCAGTCCTTCCAAGTCGAGAGACCTGGCGGCAAAGGCCGCAGAAAAGGGAGCACGCATGCTTGATGCACCTGTATCCGGCAGCGTCATCACCCTCGAACAGGGGAAATTATCGCTCATGGTCGCTGGCGATCAGAGCACCTTTGAAAGAGTCAAGCCTATCTTGCTGGCGATAGGTCCAAGAGCGGACTATGTGGGCAACAATGGTCAAGCCGTCTTGATGAAGATTGCGGTGAACCTCAATCTCCAAGTCCAATTTCTGGCCCTCTGCGAAGGGTTACTTCTCGCTGAAAAGGGGGGCATCCCCCGTGAAACCGCGCTTGAAGTGATGCTCAACAGCGTCATTGCCTCGCCATCATTACAGTATCGCGCTCCCTTTATCCTCAACATGCCAGAAGAGGCATGGTTCGATGTGAACATGATGCAGAAAGATATGCTCCTGGCTTTGGAGCTGGGTCGGGAACTCGATGTGCCACTCCCAACGGTTTCCGTGAGTAATGAGTTTCTCACTGCTGCCCGAGCAATGGGGCTTGCCAAGCACGACTTTGCGATTGTGTATGAGGTACTGGCGCAGATGGCCGGGTTAGGCAAACGATGAGTATACAATTTTCCCAGGGGAAGCTGAAGAGCGAAGACTGCAAACAGGCCATTCAAACTGTCCAGCAGCAGGGGCAAGAGGCTGCGCTTGCCGCCATCACCATGATACTGGAAACCTTTCTGGAAGCCGAGGTGACCGCGAAACTCAGACGGGAGAAAGGCGAACCACGGCACGTGAGTAGGCAAGCCCATGAGATCGACTGGTACTGTGGACATTGCGGCTGTCGGGATGCCAAGCGGTTCATGCGAGATGGGCATTACCAGCGGGCGCTAGCTACCAACTGGGGAGTGGTGAAAGCATTGAAAGTGCCGATGCTGGAATGCCAGGAATGTGGTCACGATGTGA
>DAOTTD010000104.1:0-3716 GCA_034438015.1 Ktedonobacteraceae bacterium
GTGACCCCAACTCCGTCACATTCGCTCACGCCAACTTTCGTTGGAAGACAGCGGGAGTTGGCGTTGGTCACACATCACTATGAAGCAGCCAAAGCTGGACATGCTCGTGTCGTGCTGGTGACAGGAGAACCTGGGATAGGCAAAACGCGTCTCTTGGACCAGGTTGCCAGATCTGCTGTCCACGACGGAGCCATCGTTCTGTATGGTGGTGCCTCAGAGGCCGAGGGCATGCCACCATATTTGCCGTTCTTAGAGGCACTGGGTCGACACATCCAGCATACCCCCCTCGACCTGCTGCAGACGCAAGTAGCCGCAGCGCCACAGGTGCTCGCCACGCTGTTGCCAGAGGTGATCACCCGTCTCGGCGATCTTCCTGTCTGTTCGCCATTACCCCCCGAGCAGGCACGCTTCCGGCTCTATGAAGCGATTGGAATGTTCCTTGAAGCCATTGGCACGTCACACGTGCTGGTCCTCAGCCTTGACGACCTGCAGTGGGCAGATACAGCCAGCCTGGATCTGCTGTGTCATCAGGCACGTCATCAGCCAGATGCCCATCTACTCATACTGGGCGCTTACCGTGAGAGCGAGTTGGATCGCTGTCCTGTGCTTGCCCGTACCATCTCTGAACTCTCTCGGCTGCGCGTGCTTACAACGATTACGATTGGTCCACTTTCGGTCGGAGAGACTTCCATGCTGGCTGAGGGCAAACTGGGCGGTTCTCTCCATACAGATGTAAACTCCCTGCTGTACATGCACAGTGAGGGCAATCCGTTCTTTGCCGAGGAACTCCTGGACGACTGGATTGAGGAAGGTGGCCTGGTACACGAGCACCATCAGTGGGTTGCGGTAACCTCGCTCGATCACGCGCTGCCTCCAAGTATTGTTGGCGCCTTACGACAACGTTTCACACGCCTGTCCGCACAGTGTATTGATCACCTACGCGTGGCCGCCATCATTGGACGCACCTTTGATCTCTCTCTACTTGCCACCGTACAGAAGCAGGAGATGGAAGCGGTTGAGGAAGAACTTCTTGAGGCGGTCCATGCACATCTCGTTCGAACCGATCAGACGGGAAGCTTCACCTTCAGTCATGACAAAATTCGTGAGTGCCTCTACGCCGAAGTCAGCATTGCTCGTCGTCAACGCCTTCATAGGCTCATTGGTCACGTCCTTGAGACGCAATATGAGCCCGAGAAGGCTCTGAGCATGTCTCAGCTTACCGAACTGGCCTTCCACTTTGTCCGCAGTAATGACCGGGACCGTGGTATCGACTACTCGAAGCGTGCTGCGGCCGCTGCGCTGCATACCTACGCTGCTGGAGAGGCCCTGTCTCACTATCGTATGGCGCTCGAACTCCTCCTTCCAGAGGATCAACAGCGTGGCGATCTGCTGCTCAGTTCAGGCGAAGTAGCACTCCTGGCAGGCAAGGAGAAAGAGGCAGAGACCTACTACGCCTCTGCGCGGCAATGGTTGTCGCGTGGTGAAGACCGGAAGGCTCTCGCCAGGGCATCTCATGGATTAGGACGAGCGTACTGGCGACAGGATAAACGAGCAGAGGCGCGAGCTGCGCTGGAACAGGCGCTGACGCTGCTGGGAGAGCGTCAGTGCGCGGAGGGAGTAGAGATACGGGCTGATCTCTCTATTCTGCTTACGATCTACATAGGGCGGCAGGATGCGGGGATGGTTTATGCCCAGCAGGCGTTGGAGATGGCTCAGCGTCTGGGAGAAACGCATCTGGAGGTGATGGCGCGTCGTATCCTCGCAGAGAATCTCTCTCTGCGAGGGAATGAGCTTATTACCGCAGTGCAGTTCCTCGAACAGGCACTGACCCAGACCGAGGCCCATAGCAACCTGTCCGAGGCAGCAGAGTGCTGCCTGAATCTCACGGTGGCATCGTACTGGATGGCTGCCGTGAAGCGCTCTTATGAAATAGGGATCCATCGTCTTGCGCTTATTGAGCGCTGTCGGCAGTCGTACCACTTACGCACCGCCTATACCTGGCTGGCACTTCTGCATGCCTCACGGGGCCAATGGAGAGCAGCAGAACAGAGGATCGAGCAAGCACATCCTCTGGTGGATCACCTGGCGAGTCCGATGTTTGCCGCCTTCCTCTATCAGATCAATGGCTTCCTGGCCTACCAGCGGGACGAGTATCCACTTGCCGAACACGAGATCGGGGCGGCGCTGGCGCTGGCCGAGGAGGATTGGCACATGGGTCTGGGCATGATCATGTTCTATCTTGGTCCGCCTGGCCTGGTGCAGGCGGCGCTGGGGAAGTATGAGGAGGCGCATGCCTACATGGCACGCGTCGAAGCACAACTTGCCCTGTTGACGGAGGGCACCCTGCCAACTGCACCCCTCCTGATTTGTCTTGCGCTCACCGCACTGACCCTGGAGGACTATGAGCGGGCCATCTTGCTCTATCCCAGGCTCCTGGCCTTTCGCGGTCAGCACTACTGGTTCCTTGTGGATCGCGTCCTGGGGTTGCTCGCCACCGGGCGTGGCGAGTGGGAGATGGCCATAGCACACCTGAGCGCCGCTGAGATGACAGCCCGGCGTGAAGGACTGCGACCCGAATTAGCACGGACGCTTCTCGCACGAGCCGATGTTGAACTCGTACAGCGCGGGCAAGAAAGCATCAAGCGTGCTGAGGATCTGCTTAAGCAAGCGCTTGCCCTGTTTGAAGAACTGAGCATGTCTCATTCCGTTCATGGTGTCCTCAATCGGTTACGCACGCTTGCTTCTCAACCTGGGAGTCCAACACGCCTATCACTTCCGGCGCAGCTGACCCAGCGCGAAGCAGAAGTGCTCAAACTCGTCGCCCAGGGCAAGAGCAATCGCCAGATCGCGGATGCCCTGGGACTGAGTGCAAAAACTGTGACCAATTACCTCACCCACATTTTCAATAAGACGACCTGCCAGAACCGCGCAGCCGCAACCGCATTTGCGATCCGTCACGGCCTGGCCTGACCGGCGCCTCATTCAATGTTTCCATATAGAATAGAATTTGCAGAATCCCTATGGAGGACAGCTCTGTAACCCGGTCCCGAGCCACAGAAGGCGCTGTCTCTTCTACAACTATTCCCTGGAAGCATTAAGCTCTGTTCCTCCACGAGGGAGGTTTCTCCCCCATCCGAGGTCTCTTCCGTTCAGTGATTGACCGCAGTATGATTGCAAGAGGAGGTTTCTCTCTAAGGTGAGTGCGCCCTTCTCTTTTTGAGAAGCTTCTCCAAAGAAGGAGGTTTCTCCGATGTCACGGGCCACCCCTTAAGGGTATACTTCCACTAACAAAAAGCGTTATGCACGCGTGCATCCTCAGAATCATAGCTACATCAGCCTGAGTTGCTGGTAGAGAAAAGGAAGGCGGATATGTTTGTCACCGTTTTCACCTATCGGGCGAAGGCTGGCGAAGAGGATGCTATCATTGCCTTGCACGAGGACTGGCAGCGTAATCAGCAACTCAGAGCTAAAGGCTTCCTCACAGGGGAACTACTTAGAAACGTCGAAGATCCCAACGAGTTCATCGCCATTATGCATTTCAAGGATCAAGAGTCCGCGCAATTGCTTGCGGACGACCTTGAACAGAACGCATGGTATCGACGCGTAGCAAGTCTGACTGAGAATAGGCCAATGCTTACTGAGTATACCAGCGAATGGCAGGGATCAGCTCACGATAACACTCACTCTTGTTGTGTCAAATGAATTGGCTCATTCTA
>DAOTTD010000105.1:0-7287 GCA_034438015.1 Ktedonobacteraceae bacterium
CCTGACGCCGCCGATATCATCGCCTTCTGCCGTGAGCGCCTTGCCAGCTATAAGAAACCACGCCGCGTCGTCTTTGTGAACGAACTGCCACGCAACGCGCTGGGGAAAGTGCAGAAGCATCTGCTTGCTGATCGCGTAAAACTTTAGCAGGCAATTTCACACCTGCAGAAGCGCCCTCTTGATGACCAATTGCATGCGCGCGCAGTACTGCTCCTGGGACCAGCCACGCTCGATCGTGAGGTTCTCCCAGGTCACTATCGAGAGCGTGGCCCAGAAGAAGTCTGCCGCCTCCTCAATCGTCCACGTGGGGGCGAGCAATTCCTCCCTGGCAACGGTTCGAATCACGTATTTGCATCCATCATATAGCGCCTGCATCCGGTCGTTCCAGACCGCTGCCGCAGCTTCATCTCCCCGGCGGCATTCCGCTCGCTACCGGCGTGATGGTTCTTTACGCCGACGAGGAGTCCTTCACCTTCATGACCCCGCAAGGGCATACCTTTTCCGGCTGGATTACCTTTAGCGCCTATGAAGAGGAGAGCTGCACGGTTGTTCAGGCTCAGGTTCTCATGCGCCCGAATGACCCGGTGTATGAATTTGGCTATCGCCTGTTGAAGGCTGATCAGAGGTAAGGCTAGGATCACTGTAAAAACCGATCACGCCGTTCGACGACCAGAAACTCACGGTATTCGCTCACCCATGCACCAGAAATGCTACAGCACGATAAGCGTTGAGACGAAAAGTCGTTTTAGGCGTCGCACTTCTGACGTGCGAGACAGTCAGAATGGTGAAACCCTGGTAGTATAAGAGGTTATGATGAAACGGGTGCGCCACAGACACTGCAAAAGCGAGCACTGGGGGTGCGCAGTTCATGCCCACAGGGCAAAATGTTTGGAGCTTCAGAGAGAGTAGCAGGAGGCGTCAGAGAAATCGTTGGTGCAAAGAGATCGGGGAAAACTGTCGGTGCCGTTGGTTCTGGCGGCATGTTGGAGGGGGAAACAGGCACTAGTATACCCGCTTTCTCTGAGTTAGGAGAAAAATAATGATTGATCGCGCGGATGACCTGACTAAATCCTGCATTTCAATTCGCTTGCTTTCTGTCCACCGTTCCCTTTAGGATGCAGTATTGACCCACCTCTATGGCTCA
Organism: Ktedonobacteraceae bacterium; assembly: GCA_034438015.1. Taxonomy (GTDB): domain Bacteria; phylum Chloroflexota; class Ktedonobacteria; order Ktedonobacterales; family Ktedonobacteraceae; genus JACDAE01. Next base: position 1,145 of record DAOTTD010000105.1, read on the forward strand.
CACCTGGGCCATAGCACTTTCTGTGGGCAGGAGGAATGGTTCATGGCATCCATTGAACGAACCGTCTATCCCCGCTTTACTCGTGCTCCTTCCGTGAAAGAGTTACGTGAGATCTATACCCCAACCCCCACCGATGTTGCTTTTGTTGCGACTCATGCTCGTGGGCCCGCTCAGAAGTTCGCATTTGAAACCTTGCTTGCTGAACACTGTGAACTTCCCGCCTTTAGCACGTTGGATCGCCTGGCTTGGCGTATCCGCACCCTTGTCAATGGAGGGATCTATCAGCGCATTCTTGCGAAGCTCTCCGATGAGCAAAAGCAGGTACTCTCTGGTCTCCTGATTACCGAAGGTGCTTCGGCGTTTACCCTCTTCAATCGAGTCAAAGAAGCGCCCAAGAGTGCTACGCTCACGCATCTCGATGAGTGGCTCTCTCGCCTCATCTGGCTTCAGTCGCTCTTGCAGACCGCGCCTCTGATCGAGGGGATTCGCTCGACCAAGATGAGCCAAAAAAGCCGTATTGAATTCTGTACATCCTTATGCATCGCTGTTACCTTGCCTCCTCTGAAAGCCAATGGTTTTGAGTAGCATCCTGCGTGGAAGTCTATTCAAGCTTCCTCAGCGCTTGCAGCAAATAATCAGAGAGGAAGACTTAAATAGCTACTTTTTTGTGCATCTTTATCACTATGTCAGTGACTTCCTGTTCCCCCTGGCGTTTATACTTGAAGAAGTACAGTCAACCTCCACCAACAAAGGAGAATATTATGGAGACAACATCACATACACCGCACTCCACCTCGTCCGCACCGCAGGGCGTCTTCGCTCGTGGTCAGCACATGCTGGAAGGCATGCATATGCAATTCCCCCAGTTCAAACACGAACATCACGGCCCCATCGTCAACGTCAACGAGGTCGTCGACAATCAACTGACGATGGGACAGCGCATCGCCGACAGCGTGGCAACGACCGTGGGGAGCTGGCCCTTCATCATCATCCAGAGCTGCGTACTCGCCCTCTGGCTCATCGTGAACAGCCTCGCCTGGATCAACCACTGGGACCCCTATCCATTCATACTCCTCAATCTGGCCTTGTCTTTCCAGGCCGCTTATTCCGCCCCCTTCGTCATGATGAGCCAGAACCGCCAGGCTACTAAGGACCGTCTCACTGCTGAGAATGACTATAAGACGGATGTAAAGGGAGAGCAGGAGATCTGCCACATCATGGAGCACCTCGATCACCAGGACACCCTGATCCTGCAGATGGTCCAGCAGCTCCAGGTCCAGACTGAGAAGATCGCGCAACAGGAGGGGCAGATTCTACAGATCGTCCAGCAACTACAGATGCAGAATCAGTTGCTCACCAGCCAGGATAACATGATCCTCCAGGTAACCGAGCGCCTGGAAACGCAACACGAGCAGTTGAAGGAGCAGCGCGAAGAACTGATCCAGCGCATGAGCAACCTGTCACCCAATGTTTTGCAGGATGCCCTTCACGAAATGGATCACCTGGAGGACAAGTAGAAATTGTCATAATGGAGAAGAAGTCTTCAGGGCGGACCTTCACGAGATGGAATTGCGGAAGCAGACAGACGAATAGCATTCCATCACAAACATCAAAAGTGCCGCCCTGAAAGACGCTGCATAGCTCAGGTCCAGATTACGACGGCAATGTGTCAGCAGTAGTACATGACTATACGAATTCACATCTCTAACCTACCATAGCGAACGCCCCGTATAGCCTCCCCCAGTAAATTTCTTATAATTTGTCTTATACGAAAGAGCTATGCCAAAAGATATAACCTTTTCTGGCACCCTCCTTTCTTATACAGAGCCATCTTCCCTACTCCGTATCTGGCAGACATTCTTCATCCATCTAAAAATATTCCTCGCTGTGCATGATCTCTTTCATGGAAGGAGATTGGGAGATAGCGGCAAGCAGCGACGCGTACACTTACTCTCACAGACACCCACGATACACACTCAAATTTGGAGGAAGTCCTGATGAAAGAAACAGCCGTGACGGAGACCATCGAAAACCAGACGCTCATCAAGGCAAACCCCGAGGCGATGAACCTCGATGACTCCACCAGGTTCTACCGCTATGAAATCGGGCAGGTCGAGCTGCTTTCGACCGAGGAAGTTACGCGGCTCGCCCAGCGCATCGAACGCGGGAAAGCGGCGAAGCGGCAGCGTAACAATCCGTTACCGCGTTCGTCCAGGGACACCGAAGACGCCGCCGAGGCCAGGCGACAGTTGATCGAGGCCAATCTGCGGCTAGTGCTTCACGTAGCAAGGAAGTACAAAGGCTTCGGCGTGGACCTGATGGACCTCGTCCAGGAGGGAAATCTGGGCCTGATGCATGCCGTCGAAAAGTTCGATTACCGCAAGGGCTACAAGTTTAGTACGTACGCAACCTGGTGGATTCGTCAGTATATCACCCGCGCACTCGCCGAACAGGCGAACATGATCCGCGTCCCTTTGTATAAAGTCGAGGAGATGAAGCGCCTGGGCCGCATACGCCGACGTTTGCAGCAGGATGGCATTGCAGTAGGAGAGCCGACGCTGGAAGATCTGGCCAATCAGATGGAGATTAGCGTCCAGCAGGTCATCTCGTTGCTCTCAACGAATCAGGAGACAGTCAGTCTGGATATGCCGCGCAAGGGCGGCGACGAGGAGGTGTCCCTGTGCGACATTCTGGAGGATGATCCAAGCTATTCGCCAGAACGAGTCGTCATCAGCCAGACGCTCTCGGCCCATATTCACGACTTGCTGGATGGTCTGACGCCCAGAGAGAGGAGGGTTTTGCAGCTCAGGTATGGGCTGAACGGTGGAAGCGAACATAGTTTGACGGAGACCGGAAAAAAGCTAGGGTTAAGTCATGAAGCAGTGCGTCAGGTGGAGTTTCGAGCATTGCGGAAGTTGGATCATCCATGTCGAAGTAAAATGCTCCAGGATTTCCTGGGGTAGTCATCTCTCATGATGACCTTGTTCATGGATGAGTAAGCATGAGGAATGGTGAACACTATTGAGTCATTACGATGATGGGGATCAGGGAAACGCGTAATTGCTTCCCTGAATCATATGGTTCGGTATTCGAAGGGCGTCCTGTGCCAGGGCCGCCCTTTTTTGCCTTGCTTGACACTTGCCGCTTCTGTGGTTCATCATATCAGCAGGTATGATATATTTTTGTGGGAAGGCATGCTAATGGCTCGCTCTTTGCCTGTAATAAATGCTCCAACTGCTCACAAGGAGCACATTCGCCTGGGGATTGGCATTGAAGTTGTCACCATTGTCTGGATGGTGATCGAGGCGACGGTTGCTCTTATCACTGGTTTTGCTACCAGAAGTGTCTCCCTTGAGGGCTTTGGCATCGATAGCCTGATCGAATTGCTTGCTGGTGGCATCCTTTTGTGGCGGCTCCTGGTTGAAAGCAGCGGAGGATCAGAGGAGCGCATCGCACGCGCTGAGCGACGCGCTTCCTGGATCACTGCTGTTGGTTTGTTCGCACTGGCCTGTTACATCGTCGCTGACAGCGCCTGGACTCTCCTCACGGGCAGTCATCCCGCATCGACCTGGTGGGGCGTGGGCCTGGCTATTGCCGCTGCGATCATTATGCCGCTGTTATGGCAAGGAAAGCTCCGCGTCGCCAGACAGATTGGAAGCGCCGCCCTTAAGGCTGATGCTGCCTGCAGTGTTACCTGCGCTTACATGTCACTTACACTCCTCGTTGGTCTTCTGCTCAACCGCATTTTCGGCTGGTGGTGGGCCGATCCTCTAGCAGCTCTGGCTCTGGTATATTTCGTTCTGCGAGAAGGACGTGAAGCCTGGCACGAAGCCAGAACGGGGGAACAATGTTCTTGCTGCACCGATGAAGAAGATGCCTGTTGTGATATGAATACTAAACAGTGACGCGGAAAAACAGAAGGAACATGAGTTAGCCCGGTATCTGTTCAGGCCTCACCTTCCCTACTGAACAGGTACCGGGAAGTCTCATGGAGAGTAAACGTCTCTATGGCATACGCGCTACAACTACACTGACGTTATCGCGTCCACCCCCCTGCAAGGCCGCATTGACCAGGACATCGCTCACGCGCAGAGGATCGCGCATCGTGCGGATAATGCGCTCGATCTCCGGGTCCCGCACCATCTCCCACAATCCATCCGAGCAGAGCAGCAGGCTATCATTCTCACACAGATCGACCATAAACCAGTCCACCTCGATCACCTCTTTATTGCCCAGGCTGCGATAGACCTTGTTGCGCTCCGGGTGCGTGTACACCTCGTTGGGCGTGATCTCGCCTGCGGCAACCAACGAGGCTACCAGTGAATGATCCCGCGTAATCTGTGTCAGGCCAATGCTGGGACGAAAGAGATAGGTGCGGCTATCCCCAACATTGACGATATAGGCTTTTGAGCCAACAACAAGCGCAGCCGTCAGCGTCGTCCCCATCTCCTGCCCCCACTCGCTACCGCGCTGGTAGATCGCGTTGTTGGCCCACTCGACGCCGCCCACCAGCATCTCGACCAGGTAATCATCGTTGATCTCGTTGCTGGTCACGATATTTTGTAGCACCATCTGCATCATACTCTGGATGGCGATGCGGCTGGCCTCCTGCCCATACGCGTGGCCGCCCATCCCGTCGGCAACCACGAACAGGCCGAAGGGGACGAGGCGCCCGTGAAATGTGCATGTCCCTTGCAGCACCACCAGACTATCCTCGTTGGGATTGCGCTGCCGCGCGATCCCTGTATTCCAGCCCACACCGACCTCTAGCGGCTGAATCAGGCGTGGATGCTGTAGTGGATTTGGAGGCGTGAGGGGGCGACTGATGGAGGCATTACTCGCCGGGCGTGTTGGTATATCATGAATGCCTCTCACGCCGGTCGGTATAAGAGATGGTCGTGTCAACTGCGCCGATTGCTGAAGCCTTTGTGGTAAGTGTAGCCTGGGCATAGAACCCGTTTGCGTCATGGTATCATCTCCCGCTACTGTGAGCGCTGGCGACGGAGCCTCAGACAGCGAGCGCACGAGCGCCCAACGCTTCCCGTCATAATACTGCTTATAGTAATAAGACTTTTGCCGCTGTAGCCGGACCAGGAATAATACGACATACCCGAGCACGAGCCAGGCCACGAGCCAGGCGATAGACGCCACAGTAAGCGCCAGCACAGGAATAAGAGCCATCGCCCCCTGCGCGCTCCAGAGCCGGGGAAGTCGAGATAACGCCTGCACCAGTTGGAACCAGGATTGTGGAGGAATGCCACCCGCCGCCCAGAAAAGAAAGATAGCCGCGCACACGATCCCCAACCACGTAACGACGCGCGCCACCCGAGAGATGGCATAAAGCCCCTTGAACTCCTCCAACATACTATCGGTTCCTTGCCGAAATTTCCTTCCCGCTCCAGGGAGCACCACACTGTTCACCGCCCTACAATAGCGAACACTCCTTTTAGCACAAGAGTACTATGCACCGCAATACTCTTTCTGCTGAAAGTATACGGAAACATCCTTGCCATCGTCTCCCAATCCCCTTCCACAAGAAAGATCCGTTTGTTATAGTATTTCGGAAGGGCGCGTACGAACTTTGCTGGAAAATTGTGACGTTTCTTAGTATTGCCCTGTCTATCGCTACTCTAACCGATCACGCACGCATGTGTAGAAGACTTACGCACAAGTCTTATTCATCTTATACCGGTGTCTTCTAATTCCGCTTCGCTGGAGCCACGCTTCTGTGCTCGCCTCCCCACAGGGGAAGCGCTTCGTAGTTCGCTGGGAGATGCTTTTATACGCTCAAATTCGCCCGTGTGGCTACAAATCTGGCTACATAAAATGAGCGTATGAAAGGTTGAAAACACAGCCAACTGATGAACCAACTGCGAGGGTACTCACTGCGTAGTTGGTTCATCGGATGCATCAGAACTGAGAGTCTAAAAATCAGCAAAACGTAGTGGCACTTCTGCTCTTCAGGTCTATCCAATGGCTATAGGAATAGCGCATGATCTAATAAAGGGCGTGTCGCAAAAACGGGTAGTGACCCTGTTAAGAGGTGGTAGGAACACGGGAGGTCAACACTTCCAGGAACGACCAGAGATGGTCCGTCAGCCCCAGAGCCATGGCCGGAGACTGCTGTCGATACCGACGCACTC
>DAOTTD010000106.1:0-9167 GCA_034438015.1 Ktedonobacteraceae bacterium
TGGGAATATGCTCTCATACTTTTTATCCTTTTGAAAGGCTCTGTTATGCCTTTTCCACGTTGACTCTCCGTTTCTTCCTTGTATTTATTCTCTCACATAGGTCAATCTTTGTGTGAACCGCTGTAGAGGATGTAAGGGTGAGACAGGTAAAGGAATGTGTGTCAATTGATGACCAGATAACACAGATTGACATAAATCTTGTGAGACTTACAACTCGACTTGCTACAGTTAGTAGCCTGCTAGATGACGATAATGAAGAAGATGCTGAAAACGAGGTAGTAACGGCTATCGTCAGCAAGGTGCAGGCGCTAAGGGGACAAAAGAGGGAACTTGAAAAGAAAAAGAAACATATGGGTATGATAAAAGGTAACGAGGAGATAAGAAATTTTTATACAACATTAGGAAACGTTAAAGAGGAATGGCATAAGCTCAAGATAGATAAGAAACAGAAGTTAATAAAACTGCTCACAACGAAAGTAGAGCTTACACCATGTTCTATGCACTGGTATAAGCTCACTATCCATTGGATAGGGCCAGTGTGCAATAGACCCGATATAGCGTATATATGGAGAAAACGTCCGGAGTCTCAACCTGCTATAGAACCGTGGGAACTTGATCTTATTAAAGAGCACTATGCCAATTGTGATATGGAAGACTTGCTGCGGAAAATGCCTAATAGAACGTGGAGAACCATTATAGGTGCAGCATCTAGTTTAGGGGTACAAAGGGAAGTAAGAGCTAAGAGAGAGATACCAGTGAGCATATCATGGGAAGATATAGCGTTCTTTCCTGACAAGGATAAGGTACTAGCAGTGGCAAGAGAGGCAATAGAAAGTGATACGCCTCTCTATGCGAAATGGATTATCAATTTGTCCGACCTACTAGAGCATGAGGGGGATATCAACATCCATAGCAATAACGATAGAACAGCCAGCGCAACTTATCGCCATGAATAATCATATGCTTGCCCCCTTACTCCAGCCAGCTCAGATTATGATTCTCGTTGCGTGCACCGATGACATTGAGGAAGATGTCTTCTAGCGAAGCGTCTTTGTTATCGCCGCTGGCGCGCTGACGGAGTTCCTGTATAGTTCCCTCCGCCACCAGCACGCCCTGGTTGATAATGCCGACGCGCGTGGCCAGGTGCTCCACGACCTCCATGATATGTGAAGAGAAAAAGATGGTCGTGCCACGCCGCGTCAGGTCGTGCAGGATATCGCGAATCACCCGCGAGCTCACCGGATCGATGCCTTCGAACGGCTCATCGAGGAAGAGCACGTGAGGACGATGGATGATAGCAGCGGCCAGCGCAACCTTCTTGCGCATGCCAACGGAATAATCCACGATCAGCTTATTGGCATCGTCCACGAGATCCAGAACCTGCATCAGCTCCTCGGTCCTCTTGCGTACATCCGCATCGGGCACGCCATACATATGGCCCGCGAAGGTCACGAACTCGCGCCCGCTCAAGCGTTCGTAGAGGTTCAGGTATTCGGGCAGAACGCCCATCCTGGCGCGCGCCTGCAACGGGTCTCGCCAGACATCGATCCCGCTGACCCAGACATCGCCGGAGCTTGGGCGCAGGAGGCCCGTCAGCATCTTAATGGTCGTGGATTTGCCGGCACCGTTGGGTCCCAGAAAACCAAAGAATTCACCGCCACGTACCGCTAAATTCAGGTGATTGACCGCAGCCTTCTGACCGAAGACGCGCACCAGGTCGCGCGTCACGACCGCGTACGCCGTGTCCGTCCCCGCAACCGGCTGAGCGGGATATTGCGTCACAGGAGAAGATGAGTTCTGTTCAGGAAATGTAGTCATAGAATTCCTTTCTGGAAACCCCGCGCTGATCTGCGCCGGGGAGGAAAGAAAGCTGCCTGCAGGCAGTCCTCCACGCTTGACTTTTCACACGGTATGTGCTAGGATGTGAGGCATGAAACAGAAACGGGCGTACCAGTACAGATGCTATCCCACCGACGAGCAGCAACAGATGTTGGCTCGGACCTTTGGCTGTGTGCGCTACGTCTACAATTGGGCGTTGCGCTTGCGGACCGATGCCTATTACCACCATCAGCAACGGATTGGCTATCATGAGACCTCTGCCGCGCTCACCATCCTCAAGCACCAGCCAGAAACGGCCTGGCTCAATGAGGTCTCGTGTGTTCCTCCGCAACAAGCGCTCAGACATCTGGACAAAGCGTTCCGCAATTTCTTTGAAGGGCGTGCAGGCTATCCCTCTTTCCACAAGAAGCACGGCGTCCAGTCGGCAGAGTACACGACCTCCGCCTTCAAGTGGGATGGCACCTGTCTCACGCTGGCAAAGATGGATGCCCCTCTGCAGATCCGTTGGTCGCGTCCCTTGCCCGATGGGTGCAAGCCCACAACCATCACCATCACGAAGGACTGTGCCGGGCGCTACTTCGTCTCTCTGCTCATTGAAGAGGACATCACGCCCTTGCCTGTGACCCCCAAGATGGTCGGGCTGGACCTGGGCTTGAAGTCGATGGTCATCACCTCCGATGGTCACACCTACGGCAACCCTCGCTTCTTTGCCCAAGACGAAAAGAAACTGGCACACGCGCAACGCACGCACGCGAAGAAGCGCAAAGGCTCCAAGAACCGGGAGAAGGCGCGCAAGAAGGTTGCTCGGATACACGCCCGCATCGCCGACAGACGCCGTGATTATCAACACAAGCTCTCGACCCAGATCATACGCGAGAACCAGATCGTATGCGTCGAGAGTCTGACCGTCAAGAACATGGTCGCCAACCACTGCCTTGCCAAATCCATCTCCGATGTCGGATGGGGTGAGTTCGTGCGGCAGTTGGAGTACAAAGCCGTATGGTATGGCAGAACCCTGGTCAAGATTGATAAGTGGTATCCCTCCTCCAAACGCTGCTTTGACTGTGGGCATATCCTTGAAACCCTTTCGCTGGATGTCCGTGAATGGGACTGCCCTGAGTGTGGCGTCCATCACGATCGCGATCTCAATGCTGCAAACAACATTCTGGCCGCAGGACGTGCGGTGTCTGCCTGTGGAGAGGCGGTCAGACCTGGGCGGGTGACAACCCACACAGGCGCGTCTCGACGAAGCAGGAAAGCCAGCTCGTGAGAGGCTGGAATCCCCCGCTTTCAACGCGGCGGAGTAGTCAATTTCTACCCTTTACTCATGTATAACAGGTCTATGTAATTATGTGCCAGAATCTCTTTCGCAGTAAGCATAGCATTTCAACGCTATTGTAGCAAAGGATTGAATATATCAGTTAAGACGAAGTGGACAAAGACTTATCCAACGGATGCAAAAGAAAGGATGTCATAAGCAAATGCTCATCAAAGTGTTACGATCACTAGAACGCACAGTTCAATGAAGAAGGCGGATATGAAATTGACATAAGATCATTACGGACATAGAGAAAGACTTGTTGAGAGCCAGGCGGCACAAAATCATCTGACGCCAGCAACCACGTTACATACTAATTCATCCATTCGCCGGGCGTGTTGCTGCGCACGCGCACACCGCCATCGCGCTCTTTTATCACCTTAGCATCATCCGCAATACGTTTTGGCAGTTCGGAGACATTGATACGATGCCAGTACGCCGCCGGGAAGAGACCAATACCAATCGTCAGGGCGGCACCGATCTGGGCGCGATCGAACGGCAGGCCCGGTGGCAGGTTATAGGGAACCTTCGTGATCAGATTCAGGTGCAGCAGAAGTGCAAACACAAAGATAGCCAGCTCGAACGCGCAGGCGACATAATAAGAAGCTACTTCGCGCAGACGTCTTTTACGAAAAGCGATCGCCAGCCCGATATTCAGTAAGCACAGGAAAAGAGAGACCCACAGCGTGATAGAGATCAACAGGTCCAATCTCTCAAGTAAAGGGCTCTTACCAGAAGAGACAAGAGCGATCAAGAGCGTTACATTCATACTGATCCTTTTCATGCACACACAACATCACAGTTAATTATAGGCCAACACTAAATTAGAGAAGGCAACCTCGGTTCCTTGCAGATTCACAAACATACCGGACTGACCATTTTTCAGCGTTTTATCTTGAGCGGTCCCTACCTGCTTGCCATTGACCAGGAAAGTAAACTTACTACCGTTTACAACAACCTGCAAGGTATTTTGAGCCTTTGTGCCATGTCCAAAGTGATATTCTTTACCGAAGTGCGCCGTTTTTTGCGCCTTCGGCCAGAGTTCGGTCCAGGCTGTAGCCGCGCTATCATCGTATTTCAAGAACTGATATTCGCCTCCCTGGGTGTTTGACACTTCGAAGCAATAGAAGGTTGCATAGTTTTTGCCATTCTTTGTTACCGTATTGTAGCGCAAGATGATACCAAAGCGATTATTGACCGAACCCTCATCACCCTTGACCTCATGCATTGTCAGTGTGTAAACGAACGACCCTGGCAGCACTACATTGGGCAACAGGGCAACAGCCGGGTGCGGATCGTTCGCCGTAATATGGTATGCGCCGTTCTTAAAGGCGTACAGTTGCGGCCCCTTCTGAGCCAGAGGCCAGTTATGGACATTACCACTGGCACCGTTGAGGGGGTCCGACACGATAATATTTGCGTTTGTCGTGGCGACCGCATTTGCCGTCGCCGTTGCTATCGTAGCCCCAGAGGCGCCGGCCATATTTCCGTTATCCAGCGCGACACGGCTGCTGTGGGATTGTACCAACCAGAAAGCAAGAGAGCTAAACAGGATTAGCACAATCGCAGCCACCAGCACGACCAGCTTCAAACGTCCCTTCAACAAGACGTTCAGGGTCTCGACGCGACTGGCGATATGCGGAGGCAACGCTGGCTTCGGCTCCTCCAATACGGGCAGAAGTCCGGTTACATAGCGTCCCGGCTGCCCTGCAACCGGCACCTGAATCACCTTGGCGGCCTGCGACAGCTTCATCATATTTGTATTGCCTGACTCGCTCATCTTCATCTCACCCATGACAAGCGCGCCAGTAATCTGCCGGGTGGCCGAAGCGCTTAGCTGCTGTGTTACTGAGGGACCTGGCTGCTGCATAGGCGGGACACCATATGGCGGGGGCGCCGCATCGCCCGGGGTCGTAGGCGCGACAGGGAGCGCCGCATTCAATTGCTCTGACCCGGAATCAGGAGCGCCGCCAACTACAGGTACCGCAGGAGGGGCCTGGATATTGCCGTTTAGCGACGCCAATGGCCTCAAGCCTGAGCCTGCTGCCGGAGGAGAGGTTAAGGGTTGCGCGCTCGCTCTCTCCGTGGGCACAGCGGATGATGGTTGTACCATCGAGTTGCCCGGCGGAACCGGCGTAAATGGTCGCAGGTTCGATCTTCCCAGTGCGGGGCGTATGTCTGAAGCCTCGGCAGGCGTTGGGGAAACGATGCGTGGACCAGATCCAACGGGCAGCAAGAAAGGCAAGGGGCGTAAGCCCGATCCCTCGGACGCTGTGGAGGTAGGCAGGACCTGTTCCTCCACAGCGTCGGTAGCTAGCAGAGGTGGCAAGGGACGTAAGCCCGATCCCTCGGAGGGGCGACGTAAACTTAGCTTATGACCCAGAATGGAACGCGGCGCCGAACCGCGCGCTGGTGGCACAGCAACAGTAGGAGGCAGCGGCGTATCCCGTGGCATGAAGACAGCCAATGACGGCATAGGCATACTGGTCTTGCCGATGATATCGTTCCTGGGTATGCCGCTATTCGTTTGCGGAAGGGCTGAGGCCAGATCGGGAACCAGCGAGCTATCATCATGAGTATTGCTGCCTACAGAAGAAGATGCCTGCCGTGCAGAAGCGAGCAAGCTATTTGGCGTAAACAGATGCGCGTTGGTAAGCACACCAGGTGCGAGTATGCTGCTGAAATCAGGAAGTGGCACGCCCGAAGCTGTCAGGGCCAGGCGGAACGCGCTGGCAAAATCTTGAGCATGCAGATAGCGATCGGCGAAGCGTTTAGCCAGGGCACGCAACAGAACTTGTTCGGCAGCTTGAGGAAGATCTGGACGCAACGAGCGAGGTGGCGCAGGAGGCATATGTATATGTTGCATCACTACCTGCATCGGCATATCGCCTTTAAACGGCACTGTTCCGGTCACCATCTGATAAAGAATCACGCCCAGAGAATAGAGATCGGCGCGCGCATCTACCTCGCCACCCATAGCCTGTTCAGGTGACATATAATCGGGCGTCCCCATCGGCATACCTGTGCCTGTCAGACGTGAGCTGGCATTCTGTCCTTCAGTCACGATCTTCACCATGCCGAAATCGGTCAGCAGCAGGCGACCCTCACGGCGCAACAGGATGTTTGCTGGCTTGATATCGCGATGAATCACACCGCTCTCATGAGCGAAATCGAGCGCCGCCACCATCTGCTCCAGGTAGAAGACGGCTTTTTCCAGGGGTAGTTGTCCTTCGCGCTCCATTTCATCGCGCAGCGTGCCCCCATCCACATACGGCATTACCAGATAAGCCAGGCCGTCGCGCTCGCCATACTCGTGCACCGGCATAATATTGGGATGCTCAAGCGATGCGACCACATCAGTCTCGCGCCGGAAACGCTCCAGGAAATCGACCTGTTGGTCAGGTGTCAGAGGCGTGACCGGCAACAGAACCTTCACTGCAACCTGGCGCCTGGGCCGCGACTGCTGAGCCAGATAGACCGCCCCCATACCACCCTGACCGATCAATTTTTGCAGCGTACAGGTGCCCAGCACCGTTCCAATCAATGCTTCTGCGTTCATGAACACATTCCTTAATTACGCGTGAGTAGTAAATTTTTGAAAGCAACCTCAGTCTTATTCAGATTCACAATCATACCGACCGTCCCGCCGTTCAAAGAGTTATCCTGCGCGGTCTTCACCGCTTTCCCATTGATAGTAAACGTAAAGTTATTGTTATCCATTAAGACCTTGATTGTATTACTCGCTTGAGGTCCGTGCCCCTGGTGAAACTCTTTTCCTGTATTGCCGTGCCAGATCTCATGCCAGGCGTTATTTGTGCCCTGCGTGTCGTCGTATTTCCAGAATTGATACTGGCCGCCATGAGTATTCACCACCTCGAAGCTATAAAAGGTAGTCGCCGTTTTGTTCCCTTTCGTCCGTTGGGTAAAACGGAAGATCATACCGAAGGAGTTGTTCGGCGAGGCATCGTCGCCGGCCACTTCCTGCATAGTCAGCGTATAGCCCAGCTTGCCGGTGAAATTACCCGATTGCAAGACGGTCGCGCGACCATTGTTCTCGCGGTCGGTGATATGGTACGCGCCAGCCTTAAATGCGTAGACATCGGGTGGATTTGTCAACCAATTGTTGATGTTGTGATCCAGGCGATCAAACAGGACGATATTCGACCGGGCCGTTGCAGTTGCCCGCGCCAGAGCAGTCGCCTTTACATCAGGCGCACCGGTAGTCAGAGGCATACCCAGGGTCGATTTCGTCTGACCAGCGTGGGCACGAATAAACATAACTGCGCCGATTGTGCCCATAGCTACCAGGATGATAGCAACCGCCAGGGCAACAAACTTCATCCATGGATTGGTAGTTTTTTTCTTCTCATCATCCTGCGTCTGCGGCACCACCGGTAGGATTCCGGTTACGAAGTGACCTGGTTGACCAACAACGGGGACCTTCACAACCTTAACGGGCCCCGTCAACTTGACCGTATTTGATGGCCCAGGTGGCCCCTGCAAGGCACCAGTTGGCGTTCTCGTTGTTAACTGCGCGGAGGCCGCCAAAAACGGTCCGGTAGAAGGCGCCGGCGCGCTCTCCGCGGGTATTGACGCCAGCAGCCCTGTCCCCACCTGGGGAAACTTACCGGTGCGCGAGAGGAGGCCACCGCCAACGCGCGGCGTGCTGTTCGTCACCGTTGGCAACGTACCAGACGCATCTTTATATACCGCAGGCAGCATGCCCGTTCCCTTGAGCAGGCCGCTCCCACCACCCAATGTTGGCATTGCACCCGTTCCATTGTATTGTCCGCCGTTTGCTCTATCCCGTATCGATATGGCGGGAGCCTTGCCACTCTGCCATGCATTGTCCAGCAGGCCGGGCGTGGCGATGCGAGGCCCCGTCACGGCATTCATGGACTGCAGGCCCAGTGGTATGCCTGTCCCCATCAAGGATATACGGAAAGCGTTTGCCAGGTCCTGCGCGCGCATATAACGGTCCGCAGGGCGCTTGGCCATAGCGCGCAGCATGACCTGTTCCGCCGCCAGGGGCAGATCAGGTCGCAACATCTGCGGCGAGGGCGGTGGGATCTGGAGATGTTGCGCGGCGATCTGCATCGGAGTCTCACCCTGAAACGGCGTCGTACCCGTCACCATCTGATATAACACAACGCCCAGCGCGTACAGATCAGCGCGTGCATCGATCTCCTCGCCAATCACCTGTTCGGGAGCCATATAGTCGGGCGTACCAACGGGCGCGCCCGCGCCTGTGAGGCGTATCTGAGGTGCCTGTCCCCCGGCGATGATCTTCACCAGTCCGAAATCGGTCAGCAAGAGACGCCCCTCTGGCGTCATCAAAATATTGGCAGGTTTGATATCGCGATGGATCACGCCGTGCTCATGTGCAAAATCGAGTGCGGCGGCCATCTGCTCCAAATAATTCACCACACTGGCCAACGGCAACGGACCTTCACGCTCCATCTCATCGCGCAGCGTGCCACCGCTGACATACGGCATCACCAGATAGGCCAGCCCATCGCGCTCACCGTATTCATGCACCGGCGTGATATTGGGATGCTCCAACGACGCAGCAGCATCGGTCTCACGACGGAAACGCTCAATGAACGCGGCCAGTTGATTAGGACTCAAGGGAGTCATTGGTAAGAGCACCTTGACAGCGACCTGGCGCCTGGGACGTGATTGTTGAGCCAGGTAGACTGCCCCCATGCCGCCCTGCCCAATCAGTTTTTGCAGCGTACAGGTACCCAACACCGTTCCAATCAATGCTTCTGCGTTCATGAGATTTGTACCCCTCTTTATGCTGACATTCCATACTTGTCGGCCTCACCGCCTCTTCTACCTTACCCAGCCAGACGCGTCTACTTCGGTATCTTTGTACATATTAGTCAACTTCGGTAGTTCTGACAACGTATTAGCCCTGAAGGCATGACCAAAGTAATGTTTGACGCCGCCTGGAACAGGCCCAGACACATTTCATTGCAATAAACGTTGCTCGTCATTGAGTTGGTGA
>DAOTTD010000107.1:0-41109 GCA_034438015.1 Ktedonobacteraceae bacterium
TTGACCGGAAGCGTCAATTCGTGCTATTATACCCCAACGTAGTCAATCCAACGTATACGGTTTAGAGCAGTGTCTATGGAAAACGTTGTACCGGGCGCTCTACAACGCCTGAGGGCCGCAGATATCATTCGCATGGCAGGATTGGCGGCGGCCTCAGTGGGCCAGGAGTATTGTCGCACCGGCGTAGTACACAGTACGCAGCGGCAGGGCGCTCGTCTCTCTGGCGTTGTCGAGGTTCTTCATCCTGCGGTGCCAGCGGAGGAGACGGATAGTCGGCGCTATCCTGTTGAGGTCGAGATACGAAGTGCCTCTGCATGGGATAGTGTATGTCCGTGTGGACAGAATGCTTCGGCCCTCTGCGCGCATGGCGCTGCCCTTTTATACCAATGGCTGGCGCGCCCGACCTCTTTTCTCTCTACATCATCTTCTACCTCTTTTCAAAGGTCCGCTCCCCTGAGTGCGGAAGAAGCAATACAAGATGCCGTCCCTGAAATGATGCGTCCCGCACCCAGGCCGCTCATCATGCAGCGAGGCCCTACGCCGCTTGGCAGTTTAATGGATATTTTGACGCAGTCTGGATTGAGCGAACTGCGCAGTATCGCCCGCGAGTATGAGATCACCACGAACGGCATGAGCAAGCAACAACTCGCGGAAGCTATTCAGCAGGCGTTGAGTCAGCCTGAACTGGTGCGGCGGGTGGCGGGGACATTGGAGAAAGCGCAGCGGCAGTTGCTGGCGGCCCTGACCCTGGCGGGCGGATCGATGACCGATGATGACCTGCGCGGGCTGTTTGAGCGGTTCGCCCTGGGACAGCCCAACCAGTTGCAGAGTACGCTACTGGCGCTGCAAGGCAAGGCGATGCTCTTCCGCACTAGCCTGAACAGTTCGCCGCAACAGCGTATAGGACTGAGCGGCTCTTTGCTTGATATTGGCTGGTATGTGCCCATTGAGGTGCGAACCGCGCTGCGCGTCACGGTACCGATCACACCTTTTAGCATGCAGGCGGACGAGAAAAGCGGCGAGGTTCCACGCATAGGGCAGAACAGAAGCGATAGTCTGCTATCGGATCTGCTACTGGTGGCGCGGACGCTGGATGGCTACCGGCTGAGCGGCGATGATGAATGGCTGGAACCAGGTGAGCCCGGTCGTGCGGCTGACTCGTATGCTTATATACGCACCACACTATCTGTAGATGGCTCGGTCCCGATACCGCCGCCTGGCGACATGCCCTCGGAAGCCTTGCTGGCGGTCGTGAGCTCCTCACTCAAGCGCTCGCCGGCCTTTTTGCGTTTCGCCATACGCCTGTTGCGCCTGGCCGATATCCTGCATAAGGATGAGAGTGGAGCGCCCTACCTGCGCATGCTCTCCAACACGGCACGCTTGCTGCTGGGACCATCGCGCCTGGAAGCGGTACGTGATCTCTTTGAGCTGTGGTTGACACAATCCTCGTATGCTGAGCTCTTCGATCTGCAGAAGGATGGTCTGCGCCTGCGCTGCCGGGCAACCTCGCTCAATATCCCCATATTGCGCTCGGGTGAACTGGATGCTGAGAACAGCGAGGCGCGTATGTCGCTGGTAGCCCTGCTGGCACAGGCGCCGCTCCATCAATGGATCAGTTTTACCGCGTTTGCGCGTTTCGTCTACCGCCTGAACCCGGCGTTTTTGCAGAAGCGGCAGCGCCTCTTCTCGTCGCCGCACTGGTGGCTGGAACTACAGGAGGGACGGCCTCTACGACCGCTGCAGTTGAGCGATTGGCTACGTGCAGAGATCTACTATCTCGCGCGCTTTCTATATGGCCCCTTGCACTGGTGGGGCATCTGCGATATCGCCCTTGCACAAGACGGACGTTTGCTTGCTTTCCGGCTCACATCTTTAGCTGGCTGGTTGTTCAACAACCTGGAATTTGCTCAAGAGATCGTATCACAGAATTACCCGAATCTCTCCAATGCGTTAGAAATAGTAGATAACAAGGAACTTCTCGTTGCTTGCTCCCCTGATGCCTGGCCGCTTATTGAAATGATGGAGACCTTCATGGAGGCAACTGGTGTGAGTCGGGAACGTTTACGCTATCGTCTAACGCCAAAGGTGCTAGGCGAGGCGCTGAGTCGGGGAAGCCATCCAACGAGCCTGTTGGAACTGCTGCACTCCATGCCGGGCGACGTGGGCGAGGGCGCATTAGCGAGCATGCTGGCGCAAATCGAGCGTTGGATCACGAGTTATGGTCGTGTACGTATCTATAGTGGAGTGACACTTCTTGAAGCGGCGGATGCGCTGGTGATGCGCGAACTCTCCGCGACGACCACGTTAGACGAACAGATCGTGCGCCCTATTCATCCCACGCTGTACATACTCAAGAAGGCGGGAAGCGAGCGCATTCTAGACGATCTCAAGCGGCGTGGGCAATCCCCTCTCATACACGATGAGGAGTTGTATGGAACAGAGTGACCTGGATCTGCTACAGACGGTGCCGCCTTATCATCTGCAAGCGGTAGTCAAAGCAAGACAAGCGCAGTCATCTTCGAAACAGAATGGTGGTTCTGCTTCTGGCACTCTTTCATCCGCTAATTCCACAAACATCATAGAGATCGCGCAGGCGCTCTTCGACCCTTCCTCTATCCGTGCAGCGCTTGGGGATCTGAATGGACTTGAACGGATAATTTTGCGCGAGCTGGTCATGTGCGGAGGGCGCGTCAATAGCCGCGACCTTGCCCTCTACCTGACCTATGCTGGCTTGCTGACGGCGGCGAAGAAGGATGACTTCTCAAGCGAGCACGAAGTACCAGGACTCCCCATTGAAGCGCCACAGGGGGGATATCAGCCCGGCGTTGCACTACAGTATCCGGCCGCGCATCCGCATGGTATCTTCGAGCAGGCGCTGCGTCATCTTTTGCTGCTAGGGCTGCTGTTCTGGGGCCGGCAGACCAATTTTTCTGGACGCGACTATACCAGTGGTATACACGATGGTGTGTTGATCGTGCCGCTGACAGTCAGGGAGGTTGTGCGTACTGCACTGAACGCGGAAGAGGATCATATTGCCTCTCACGTGGGCGAAGACGTTGGTGATGGCGTGCGGGCGTTCCAGCGTACCCTCTATCTATACTGGTCGATGGTCTCCTCCATGCGCGAAGGTCTGACGCTGGTGAGCAATGGTCTACTTGCGCGGTCGGCGTTGCGGCACGTGGTGGAACACATGGGGGCTAAGACGCAGGTTGAGCAGGTACGTGCCGAGAGCGATGTTGCGCGTTTACTCTTTGTACGCCAGTTAATGATGAAG
The DNA here is from genome assembly GCA_034438015.1 of Ktedonobacteraceae bacterium. Taxonomy (GTDB): domain Bacteria; phylum Chloroflexota; class Ktedonobacteria; order Ktedonobacterales; family Ktedonobacteraceae; genus JACDAE01. Next base: position 3,275 of record DAOTTD010000107.1, read on the forward strand.
CTGGGACTGCTGCAAGACAGGCGGGGAGCGCTCTTTGCCGCGCCCGCCGATACCTTTTTCGCTATGCCCCTAGTGGAGCGCGCTCGGCGCTGTTATCGCCTATACCTGGAGACGCCTTTCTGGAACGAGCTGCTTTATCTGCCGGAGGTCAATGTGCGTCCCGGTCCGTCGCCTCTGGATGCCGCGCCGGACGAGGTCATGCGTTCGCGCCAGGTAGTGATAGAGCGCCTGGCGCATGAGGGCTTCGGAGCGTGGCACAACGTCGCAGCGTTTATCGCGCGCACAAAGCTGTACCATCCCTACCTGCTCTTTCCGCGCCAGTATGGCTCGCGGGCTGAGCGCTATTCGAGTGGTAGCAATCCATACGGTTGGGATTTCCGGCTGCGACGTGGCTGGCTGACGCATCGTGAAGGCTGGCACATGGTCGAGGGAGGATTTATCCGCGCTATACTGTTGGGGCCAATGCACTGGTTGGGGATGGTCGATCTGGACCGGGAAGAGAATCCCGACTCATTCCGTCAGGTGCCCGGAGTCATGATGGTCCTGAGCACGGAACCCGTATTGGACCAGGATATTCCCTGGGGACGTTTGATCGTGCAACCCAACTTTGAGTTAGTCGCGCTGGCCCCTGTATCGGAGGTGTTGTTGGTGAGCCTGGACCGTTTTGCCGAGCGTGTCAGCCTGGAGCATATCGCCCAGTATCGTTTAACGAAGGCCAGCGTCACACGCGCTATTCAGAGGGGCCTGCACGCCGAGGCGATTCAGGCCGAACTAGAACGGGCGGCAGGCGGCGAGATTCCGCAGAATGTGCGCTATTCGCTTGTCGAGTGGGAGCGACAGGCGCGGCGCGTAGAGGTGTGGCAGGGCGCGACGCTGCTGGAGGTCGACGACTCTGCGCTGCTGGATGAGCTTTTTGCCAATGCAGAGACACGCACCCTGTTTGGGCGCCGCATGTCGCCGGCACTGGCAGAGGTTCTACCTCAGCAACTGGCGGCAGTGCAAGAAGCGCTCTGGAAGCGCGACTGTCTGCCTGCGCTGACCGTTGGGGCGTCGCAGGATGGAAACGCCGAAGCAGGCAAGGGGACCACGCGCGAACCACAGTGGCGACTGCATGATGATGGACTCCTGCAGCCCTTTTACGCCGTTCTCGATCTTTATGTCGTCGCCGAGGTCGAGCGTTTCAGTGATCTTGACGAGGCGATGGGCTGGTACAGGATAAGCGCAGCGTCTATTCAGCGGGCGCTGGACAATGATCTGCAACTCGATTACATTATGCGCTTCTTGCGGCAGTATTGCGAGGGCGGCATACCTGGCTCCCTGTTAATCCGCCTGAAACTGTGGGGAAGCGGCTATGGCGAGAAGCAGCGCATAGCTGTAGAGCGTGCTCCACTGCTGCGCCTCTCTGCTCAGGTATTGGAAGACCTGCGGGAGGACGAAGACCTTAAAGCGCTGCTCGGCAGTGAAGTAGAGCAGCAGAGTCGTCTCGTACATATAGATGCAAACGACCTGGAACGCGTAGTAGAACTCTTGCGCGAGCGCGGCTTTACCATCGAATAACGCATCTCCGGCAGCTTGAATCCAGGAAGTGAAATTCATGGAGGCGTACAAAATCTTAGCGGAATCCTGTTGACAAAGGGCCGGGGGTATGATATCTTAATAGCGCGAACGGAGTTGCAGAAATGTAACAATGATTGCATTATTAAAGGCATTAGCGGGAGTGGCTCAGTGGTAGAGCATCTCCTTGCCAAGGAGAAAGTCGCGGGTTCGATCCCCGTCTCCCGCTCCCCATCTCTTAACGCGGCGACGTCGCCAAGTGGTAAGGCACGGCTCTGCAAAAGCTGCACCAGCGGTTCGAGTCCGCTCGTCGCCTCCCTTTGAGACGTGATGAAGGTCACGTCTCTTTTTCTATATAGGACATCCACACATGCGACAGCAACGTACCTACTCCACAGAAGGCGTTATCCTCAAACATACCGATCTAGGCGAGGCCGACCGGATTCTCACCCTGTTCACTCCACGCAAAGGGAAGCTTCGCGTGGTGGCGAAGGGTGTGCGTCGACCCGTGAGCAAGAAGAGCGGACACCTGGAACTGTTGTGTCACAGCCAGGTACATGTGGCGTTGGGACGCAACCTCGATATCATTACGCAAGCGCAGAACATCGAAAACTACTCGCATCTGCGTACCGAGCTCTGGCATATGACGTGCGGCTTTTACCTTGCCGAACTGGTTGAGCGCTTCATTGAGGACGATACCGTGCACCTGGATGTCTACAACCTGCTGTTGGAGGCCCTGCGCAGCCTCGAAGACGACGCGCGTCAACTGCATCAGCAGCGCGAACAGGGGATCACTATAAATGCTGAGCGGGAACGAGATCGCACGAAACTGCTGCTGCGCTACTTTGAGGTCTACCTGCTATCTTTTGTCGGCTACGAGCCCGTCCTGCGTACCTGCGCGCACTGTAATGTGGAACTACGCCCGGAAGAGAACGGCTTCTCGCCAGCGCTCGGCGGAGCGCTCTGCCCCAACTGTTCCCACCTCTGGGCGCAGTCGTTGTCGGTGAATGCGCTCAAAGTGCTGCGCGTGCTCCAACGCACCGAGTGGGCGCATGTGCCCACATTCCATCTGGATGCACGTTTGCAGGCCGAGATTGAGCACGCTATGCACGGATTGCTGCGCTTCCATCTTGAGCGCGACCTGAAATCCTGGAGCTTTCTGGAGATGCTGCGCTAACATCAGAGCATGTCGAGCAGAACTCTTTCTTTGATCAAGCAAAGAACCGGGCTTTACAAGAGAAAGCCCGGTTCAACAAGATGCTGCAATTCAGTTCACTGCTTTATTAGAAGAAGTTTAGTGTTTCTCGAATGCGTTGCCACGAGGGTAGTTGTTGTCATTGCTGCGTGGGTAGTCATGAGTAAAGTTGCTACAGCTATGTACGCCTTTCTGGAAGCCTTTCACATAGCCGGCTGCGTAGCCTTGACTAAAGGGGCCTGGATGCTTGAAAGTGTGGGTCGCCGGCTGGAACCAGTAGTGATGTGCCGCGCATGCTGCGAGGCCCGCTTTGTAACCTGCCTGAAAGCCGAGCGCGAAGCCGCGGTCGTAGTTGGGCCCGTTAGGTGAAGGTTTGGCAAGAGAAGGCGTAGCTCCGTTCACATTAGCTGTCGTCGAGGCGGCGAACACCTGTGAAGACAGGCTAGTTGAGAGGAGAAGCGCACTCAAGAGCAACGTTCCGAACAGGATTATACGCAGTTTTTGGTTCATAGTAGTCTTCCTTTTCTGTAACTAATCAATAACTGTAAAGATTTTCTCAATAGCTAAAAGTCGTTACAAAGTTATCGCAAACGTTCCATTCACAGCATACAGAAGCTGCCAAATGATATTCGTCTATATAGGAGTGGGTAAAAGGGCGATCCCATCTTGCCATTGCCAGAATTATTATGCTATCGTAATGGCTGTAAGAGAGGTGCTAGCCGTCATCGTAGCTCGTTGTTGAGAGAGCAAGGATATCAACATGGAGCAAGTGTTCTCCGACCCATACGTTGACATCGTAATCTTTGTGCTGCTCTGCGTGGGGCTAATAGCGCTTGTGCTAGGGGTCTCCACCTTGCGCGGTATAGGTTTGATGAACTATCGGGAAGCTAGCAGAATAGCTAGAAGAGGCTTCATCAATAGTTTACCGATTATCACGATAGGGATTATCAGCAACAGCGTTATTCTTGGTGTCTCTTATCCGTGGGAGGCAACTGAAAAAAGTACTACGCTGGGAGCGAGATTCTTGCTGGGCTGGGGGGCTATGAACTGCTTTTTCCTGCTCTGCGGCGGCGTCATGTTGCTCAGTGCAATAGTCGCCAGGAGGCGCCTGCGAGCGCTTGAGATGGGGATCGATGACGAGAGGTAGTGCACCCTCACTATGGAGGTTTACATGGGTGAGATCGCCCCTTCGGCTGGCGTCGGCGCGCGCAAGGCACCACGTATCACTGCTGGCTATGCCCGTTATGTCTTCTGGATCATGTTCGCCATCAGCTTGCTCAATTACATGGATCGCTATATCCTCTCCGGTGCCATCAACATAATTGCTAAAGAACTCAACTTCGGCATCGAGGGTATCGGTTTTATCTCGTCGGCTTTCCTGGTTGTCTATACCCTTGGTACTTTGCCGCTGGGTATCTGGGCCGACCATGCCAAACGCAAGACGGTTGTTGCCACCTGTGTCGCTGTGTGGAGCGTAATTACCGCTTTGACCGCGCTGGCGACAAACTTCACTTCGCTCTTCCTCATTCGTATGCTGCTGGGCGTCGGCGAGGCCGGTTATTTTCCCGCCGGGACCGCGCTGATGAGCGATTATTTCAGTCGCGAGAGGCGCTCACGTATTATGAGCTGGTGGAACGTTGCCCAGGTGGTCGGCATCCTCTTCGGCACAGCGATCGGAGGTGTTGTGGCCGGCCTGTACACGGGTACGTGGAGGCTGGCATTTGTCTTTACCGGTATTCCCGGCCTGCTCCTGGCGTGGCTGGCGTGGCGGCTGCGTGAGCCCCGACGCAACCAGGCGGACGAAGAAGCGGCTGAGCTGCGGCTACCTGAACTCGAGGCCGGGGAGCCGCAGCACGGGCGGATCAAGCTCAGCATGTCCCAGGGCGTTGTCGAGCAGGTGGTGTCGCTGCTGCGCATCAAAACGGTGGTGGTGTTGACTCTCATGCAGGTCTTTGCCTATTTCGTACTGTACGTCAGCGTTAGCTTTCTGTCAACCTATCTCCAGCAAAAAGATATCTTTGGTCTCAGCTCGGGAACTGCCGGCATCTTTTCTGGCGGCGTTATCGCGCTGGCCGGACTGGTCGGGACGGTCGCCGGTGGCTACATGGCCGACGCGCTCAACCGGCGTTATCCGGGGGCGCGCGTGCTGGTCTGTGGCATCGGCTTTCTGCTGAGCGCACCTTCTTTTGCGCTCGCCATCACCACACATAGTCTCACTATTTTCACCATCTTCTTTGTGCTGACCGCCATTCTCATTACCATCTACCAGGGTCCCAGTACCGCCGCAATTCAGGATGTCGTCCCTTCTTTCTTGCGCGCAACCGCCGTCTGCATCGTTCTGTTGATCGCGCACCTGTTGGGCGATGCATTTTCGCCCGCGATCGTCAGCGTGCTTGCCAGTGCCTTTGATCCGACGCATGGCATGCATTTCAAGAATGGTGTCGCCGGGCAGGATCTAAGTACAGCTCTGCTCATAACTTGCGTACCCGCGCTGGCGCTTGCGGGACTGATCGGACTCTTCGGTGCGCGCTGGATGGGAGGCGATATTGTCGCCGCCGAGCAGGCCGATCGCGAGATGAGGACGCTCGAAGGCTAGCAGGCAGATTTGCCCATATGTCCTATGCAGCTCCCAGAACGCTCTTAAAAAGAGCTAAAAGTCATAGCTTCCTTTTTACGGGGCTTCTAAATAATAGACGCGAGTTCTACAGATCAGTAAAAATTGCCCTACGGATAAGGTGGACAATTTAGAGATGGTCGCGTATGATGTAAGGTGATATGATCGTGGCAGTTCCAGGGATGCTCTTGCAAGAAGATGACTAGATGGTCGGTGTTCACCAGGACGACAGGTTATTTTTTTGATGAGGAACACTTACTTAAAGGAACACATAGATGGTTCATTTTTACGAGTTATCTCAGCTCAGTAGGGAACAGCGAGCACGCTTGATGCGCAGGGCCGAGGTCCAGATCGATGATCTGATCGAATACGTGCGCCCAATTGTGCATGCCGTGCGGGATAGAGGCGATGAGGCGCTCATCGAGTTTATGGAGCGTTTCGACTCTGTGAAGCTGACGCCCGAGAGTCTACGCGTCGAACGAGCGGTGATCGAGCGAGCCCACGACTTGCTCGATAAGGATGTCCACACCGCGATCGAGCAGGCCGTGCGAAATGTACGCGTGTTTCACGAGCGACAGATGCCACACGAGCAGTGGTTTACGGAGGTTGCGCCGGGCGTTATGGCGGGCGAAAAGATCACGCCAATCAGTAGTGTGGGCCTCTATGTGCCGCGCGGTAAGGGAGCTTTCCCTTCGGTGATGTACATGCTCGCCATGCCTGCCAGCATCGCACGAGTGCCGCGCATCGTCGTCTGCACGCCGCCGGGACCAGATGGTGAGGTTGAGCCTGCCTCACTGGTTGCTGCGGATCTGTGTGGTGTGCACGAGATCTACCGCTTAGGTGGTGCCCAGGCGATCGCGGCCCTGGCTTATGGAACGGAGAGTGTCGCGCGCGTGCGTAAGATTACAGGACCGGGCAATCCTTATGTCTCGGCGGCGAAGCGCCTGCTCTATGGGACGGTTGACGTGGGGCTGCCAGCGGGGCCGAGCGAGGCTATCCTGTTGGCCGACGAGAGCGCCGACCCCGAACTGGTGGCGCGCGACCTGCTGATCGAGGCCGAGCACGGAACCGATTCCACCAGTTTGCTGCTCACCGATAGTCGTGCCCTGGTGGATGCTGTGCTGGCCTTGCTGCCGGGCAAGATCGCGGCGCTGCCACAGCCGCGACAGGACTTTTGCCGCGTGGGCCTGGAGGGAGAGAAAGGGACGGGCGGCATCATCCTGACGCGCGCGCTGGACGAAGCGATCGAGTTCACCAACGAATTTGCGCCGGAGCACCTTGAGGTACAGGTGCGTGAGCCGTTCGCCATTCTACCCGATCTTAAGAATGCAGCCGAGATTCTGATAGGGCCATACACGCCGATCTGTACCGGAAACTACGCCATCGGAACCAATGCTGTCCTGCCGACCGGCGGCTTCGCGCACACATATTCGTGCACATCGGTCTTCGATTTTCTGAAGCGCACCGGGCTGGCATATCTCACAGCGGGAGGGTACGCCTCCCTGAGCGAAACGACGCGTCGACTGGCTGAGTTCGAGGGCTTTCCCGCCCACGCCCGCGCGGTAACAGCGCGACCGGCACCGTACTCACAGACTGCAAAACCAGGAGTGTAAAGTCGTATAGCCACTATGGATCTGGACACTGCTCATATGAAGGAAGATGTGTTATAATGCCCCCAATATGAAGTCTAGATTTTAAATATGGAGAGGAACTTTTCTGAGCGCCATTAATAATACGACACGTATCATTTTATGTTCCAGAACAATGGACAAGGAATGGAGTTCAGAGTTCAGCAGAGCGGTGCACACTATATGGCAAACAATTATTCATCTGACCCAAAGCAAATGTTACCTGTCAATGACGCCGCGACGCCGCAGAGTGGCTCTGTCGGGAACGCGCCGGGTATGCTCTCGACGCCGCCAGCCCGATCTGTTTCCTCTTCTTTCCCAAATGGAGGGTCATCAGTGGTGATGCCATCATCTTCTTCGGCACCTGATAATGAGAATGCTGGAAGCCCGCGTCGTTTGTCGCCTGGGACAGTACTTTCGTCGGATCGCTACCGTATAGGACGGCTGGCGGCTTCTGGTGGAATGGGCGCTGTATATCGTGCGATCGACACACGTTTCAATCGTCCGTGTGCTGTGAAGGAGATGTTGGATGAATTTCATAATGATAGCGATCGCACACAGGCCATCGAATGGTTCTCGCGCGAGGCGACGCTCCTGCTAGACCTGAATCATCCCTGCATTCCGCGCGTGCGCGATTTCTTTATGGAGCGTGGCAAGCATTACCTGGTCATGGATTTTATCGAAGGCCGTACGCTCAGTGATGTTCTGGAGAAAGAAGGCGATGTGCAGGGTCTGAAAGGTGCGCGCGGCGTAACCGAGGCGCGTGCGCGCAGTTGGGCGCAGCAGATCTGTAGCGTGCTGGGCTACCTCCATCGCCAGAATCCTCCCGTCATCTTCCGCGACCTCAAGCCATCGAATATCATGGTCACTGACCGTGACGAGATTAAATTGATCGATTTCGGCATTGCGCGCACATTCCAATCGCAGAGTCAGTCAACGATCATCATGACCATCGGCTACGCACCCCCGGAGCAACTCCACGGCATGCCGGAGCCGCGTAGCGACATCTACGCAATAGGAGCTACGCTGCATCGCGTATTGACGCGCCACGATGCCTCCAGCAATAAGCCGAGCATTTTTACATTTCCTCCTCTGCGCTCGCTGCGGCCCGATATCTCGCCAGCTTTCGAGCAGGTGGTGATAAAGGCGCTGCAACCAGACCTGGCTCAGCGCTGGGCAAGCGCACTTGATATGGAGCGCGCGATAATCAATCTGCCGCCGATAACGGTTGTGCCTCCGGTCGTCCCCATCGTGCAGCAAGGGACGCCGCGCCCGTCGAATCCATTCACGCCGAACAGCGCTGTGCCTGGATCTGGCGGAAGTGCCACGCCTGTTACCACGGGCACAAATGGTCCTGCCGGGCAACATATTACCGCCGCGCAAGGCTATATTGCAGCAAGTCGCATTGAGCCTGCCTACGCGGCTGTGCAGCAGGCATTTGCCCTGGAGCCGAACAACCCGCTGGTGCATAAGATCTTTGGACAGGTCTTTGCGCGCCAGACGCCACCGCGTCCCGACCTGGCCGTGCGAGCGTATAACCGTTCTCTGGAGTTGTGCCGGGACGATCCCGAAACGCACAAACTGATAGGAGACGTCTCTTTGTACCTGACTCAACAGCCAGTGCAGGCGATTCCCGCTTACAGGGAAGCGTTGCGCCTGAACGCAAACGATTTTGAGGCGCATCTGCGCCTGGGTCATAGCTACGAAAAGACAAATCAGCTCGCTCCCGCGTTATATGAATATCAAGAGGCGGCGCGCATGGCGCCGGAGCAGCCTCCACAGCCAGGAGTTCATTTTGCGCTGGGTCAGCTTGCCATGCGTATGAATCAGCTCACGATAGCCGAGCACGCGTTTGTGCAGGTGCTTTATATTAATCCGGCTGATCACCAGACACGTTTCTTGCTGAGCCAGGTATATGAGCGCGAAAACAAGTTGGAAGAGGCGTTTCGTCAGTGCAGTTATGTGATACAACCCCTGGGTGCAAATCCTGCTGTGCAACAGATGATGCAGCGTTTACGAACGAGTTTAGGACGATAAGAGGCGGTATTCTATGAGCTGTGAAATCGGCATGAAGGGAAAGGGTCAATGAGTACGCATCGTTTCATATCCTGGGGGCAGGGAAGGAGCAGTTTTGTGACAACTGTTCTTTCGACACTCGGCGCGCTTCTCATCGCCCTGCAACTGGTCCTGCTCAACTCTGCAAGCGCGCTGGCTTCTACCGTCGTTCAGCCACAGGGGCCGACGCAGGATATCAGCTTTGCTGGTGTCTCCGTCGCGCGCGTATTGTCCATGTATACACTCAAAGCTGGCACAACATCGAAAACGTCTACTGAGTCTACTTTTATGCAATGCACAGGGCTCGGCGTGATCATTTCGAGTTGGCAGGCAGCCCCGAATAGTGTCAATGCCAATAATAACTTGCTGTTGACCGATGGCAGTCTGGTTGATCCAACACAGGAGTCCTGTGGGTCAACACCTTCGACGAAACTGACGCTCTCGAAAGTCGAAGTCTTTCTGAGTTCGGCGTATAACGGGACGATTCAGTCCTTTCCAGTGGCTATTCCTGTTGGGCAGGCACTCTCCTCGCCGACTTCCACCATACGCTGTCAGAAGACCGCGTGCAGCGATGGGCCTGCGCTGCTCGCTTTTTCGACGGAATCGACCCACACCTTGCCTTTTGTGAATCCTGCCACGACAGACCAGACGCAAGAGGCAAAGATTGCCTTGAATACCCCGAATGCAGCGGGTCCGGCGCTTTCTTCATCGATCCAGGATAGTAAACAACAGACTCGATACACCGCGCAGGTGCAGCAATACATGACGCCTCAACGCGTAGTCGCCAGCGACAGCAAGACCCCCATTGAGTCAGGAACGCCGATCGTGAATAGTTCAGGCGAACTGACGGCTCTCTTCAATGGGAACACGACCTTGCCGCTGAGCAACTTCTCAGGCTGGATCAACGGCCTGCCTGAGTTCAAAACGCCACATGCCTCAACGCATACCAATCCCGTCCAGGATGCCTGGAAGAGTGGCATCACCGCGTACTTTAGCAAGAATTATACTGCCGCCAGCACAGACTTCCAGACCGCTGTGAATCATAACGCCATGTTCGAGGGAGCGCAGAAGTTTGAGACGCTTAGCAATAGCCAGATTGCAGCAAGTAAGGAGGGGGGCACAACTGGCGGCAATCAGCCAATCTTCACTATTCCTGATCTGCGCTCGCTGGTGATACTTGCCTGTGCCATCTTTGGCGTGCTTTTAGTGCTGGTCATAGTATTGCTGATACGCGCGCGTGTGCGGCGCAATCGCGTATTCAAGGACTACAACGAGGCGGAGCGCAGGGCCGAACTGGATGCGCAGCGCATCGCGGCGATGGAGGCTTCACAGGACATGCAGCGGTCCGCGCAACCAGCACAATCATCACAGGCCGCCGCACAGCCTCCTTTCGCCAGGGGGGCGGCAGGACCCGGTCCGGTAGCTGTGGGGGACCTACGCTGTCCCAATTGCGGGCATCCTGTGATGCGAGGGGATAATTTCTGTTCTAATTGTCGTATGGTGCTCTCGCCTTCGGAGTCTGGACACCATATGCGGATACTATCACAACAACCCACTGACCAGTTTTCGCCCGCGCCGCCTGCTCCAATACCACCTGTTGTGCCCTCGCGTTCGCTGGCCGAACAGCCTACGCTGGAGATGGTGCCCGAGGCGGCCAACGATCAATCTACTGCCCAACTGGCGTTGCCGATGAATGGGCAGGGCGATGGGGAGAAGACCCTTCCTTATTCCATTGCAATGCATAATTCGAAGGGGGCTGGTTTTGTCGTGGGGACGCGCTCTGATCCTGGCATTAAGAGGAAGTATAAGCCGAATGAGGATAGCCTGTTCGCGGCGCAGTTGGATCCCGGTGCGGGTATGCAGGCGGTGTCTTCCGGTCTATATGTGATCGCCGATGGTATGGGCGGCCACGCAAACGGGCAAGACGCCAGTCGCAGCGCAATACAGACGATTATCGACTTTATGTTGCCCAAGTTGTCCAAGAACATGGAGAGCTCCAATCCCGGCGAATTGCTCGCCAACGCCGTACAGCACGCGAACCAGGTGGTGCACCAGCATAACATAGAGCAGCGCGCCGATATGGGGACGACTGTGACCGCTGTGCTCATCGTAGGCACAACTGCTTATGTAACCAATGTAGGAGACAGTCGCACGTATCTCTATCGCGAGCCGGATGGGCTGCGCAAGGTCACAAACGATCACTCAGTTGTAGCGAGCCTGGTTGAGGCGGGCATCATCAAGCCCGACGATATCTACACGCATCCCAAGCGCAACCAGATCTATCGCAGCCTGGGCGAGAAATCGCTGGTAGAGGTAGACACGTTTGTTGTGCAGTTGCAGCCGGGTGACAGGTTGCTGCTCTGTTCCGATGGACTCTGGGACATGGTGCGCGATCCAAAGATCGAGAGCATAGTGAAAAATACGCTCTCTGATCCCAGGAAGACGGCGGATGCGCTAATTCAGGCAGCCCTTGATGGCGGTGGTGAGGACAATGTGAGCGTCATCGTTGTCTATGTGAACGAGGTGTCGCAACATAGTAGCGGGAATGGCCTGCAGTTGCTTGCGAAGCCAGACACGGTGCAGTTGCCAGAGCTATAGGCGGCTGGCGTTGCGCCGTCTCCAAAATTGTCGGACCTTCCTCCCTGTGCTATAATCTATGCAGCATCTTCTCGCCTTTGTGTAAGGCAAGTCTTGGGGAGGAAAAGCTTGTGTCAATAGCAAATGGTTCTGGATATCTCTATGCAGGCATTCTTATAGTAGCAGGGTTTTTGTTCGTCATCGTCGCAACCCTTGTCTCGAATCTGCTTGCACCCCACCATCCAACAAAGGAAAAATTGCAGACATATGAATCCGGCGAGTCGCCGATCGGCAGCGCGTGGGTCCAATATCCGCTTGGATTCTATATATTTGCTCTGCTATTTGTCGCCTTTGATGTAGATATCGTCTTCATCATTTCCTGGGCAATTATCTTTAAACAATTAAGCGTCTTTGGGTTTTTCGAAATTCTCTTCTTTATCATCGTACTGGCGCTTGGCCTGGTTTATGCATGGCGCAAGGGAGTGACACGATGGATATAGTACCACGTACAACGAATGCCCCCAGCGCAACAACGGGGTACCGCGATCAAAATGCCGCGCTCGCACGCGACCTGGTGCCGATCGCTCAGATCACAGGGAAGCCTGTCGCGCCGAAAACGCTGAAGGGCGATTTTCTCGCCCTGGATATCGAGCGCGAGAACCTGGTCGCCGTGAGTCGTTTCCTGCGCGATCAGCTTGGTTTTGATCTACTGAGCTGTGTTTCAGGCGTTGACATGCTTGATCACCTGGAGACGGTCTATCACCTGCGTTCGACGACGCGTGGGCAGTTACTGCAAATCAAGGTGAAGATAGATCGCGAGAAGCCGGAGGTAGACAGTGTCGTATCAGTCTGGCCGACAGCTAACTGGTTGGAGCGCGAGACCTACGATATGTATGGTATACGTTTCGCGGGCCACCCCGACCTGCGCCGCATGTTGCTGGACGACGATTTTGAGGGCTATCCATTGCTGAAGACGTTCCACCAGGTGCCACTAACGGTAAAGCCGCGCGCGACAACCCAGGTCGATCCGAATATGGCCGTTGCTGGCGATTTCCAGCAGCGGGGCGTTGAACATGTGGTGCAGAAGAAGCTTGGTCAGGGGCTTGAGGAGCGGCTGCATCCTGGGACCCCGACCTTTGGGCATTCCTCGCATGCGGCTCAGGCGGAGACGAACCAGAACGAAAATAGCAAGACGTGAGACAGTCAATCTGGAAGGTGGGCAGATCTGATGCCAAAGGCTAAGACGCGCAAAAAAGCTGGACGTGTCGCTACGGCTTCAGTAAGAAATACAGCGGTAACGAGCCAGCCTGCGGTAGAAAGGTCGACTCCTACGACCCCGGCGAGAACGCCCCAGAGAGGAACGACGGGTGCGGCAGGGATTCAGAGTGTGATTATGCCGGGTATGGTAGCGCTCGGCTGCCTGGGTATGGCCTTCACGTTTGCCGTATTCTCCGCTGATCCTAATCGCCTGTTGTTTGCTGGTCTGGCGGCTGTGATGGCGGTCATGTGGTCGGTCAGCTTCGGAGTCCGTCTGCGTAAAGTATTACAACGAAGGTAATGTCGAAGACATGCTTTAAAAAGAGTAATTGAGGAACTTATGGCAACAAACCAGGATACAGATATACATCTTGAGACTGCGGAGACTGCCGAAGGGATAACGTCGCAGGAGATGTTGCTGAACATGGGGCCGCAGCACCCCAGCACGCACGGCGTGCTGCGCCTCGTGCTGGCCCTTGAAGGCGAGACGGTGATGGACTGTACTCCGGTAATCGGCTATCTGCACCGGGGCATCGAGAAGATTCTGGAGAATCGACCCGTCATGGGCGGTATCCGCTATATGGATAACGCCGACTATCTCTCTCCAATGCTCAATGAGATCGCGTACGCGGGGGCCGTTGAGCAGTTGATGGGTATCGAAGTGCCGCGCCGCGCACAGTATATTCGCCTGTTAGTCGGCGAGATGCAGCGTATCGCCAGCCACCTGGTGGCAGTGGGCACCTACTTGCTAGATCTGGGTGCATTCACGCCAGTGCTGTGGGCGTTCCGCGATCGCGAGGGCATCATGACGCTCTTCGAGGCGCTGGCTGGTAGTCGCTTCAACGTAAACTATCTGCGTGTTGGCGGTGTGCTGCACGATTTCCCAAAGGGCTGGCTCAGAGAGTGCGAGGCGTTTCTCGACCAGGTTGAGAAGAACATGGCCGAGCTGGAAGGACTGATTACTGGCAACGAGATCTTTACCTCACGCACACAGGGTGTGGGCTATATAGATCCGCAGCAGGCCGTTGCTTATGGTCTGACCGGCCCGATGCTGCGCGCCTCTGGCGTCAACCTGGACCTGCGCGTGAACCGTCCGTATATGGCGTATCGCGAGGTACCTGTGAACCCGCAGGTGCGGCAGGAGGGCGATTGCTTCGCGCGCTACAAGGTGCGTGTACAGGAGATCTACGAGAGCATTCGTCTCTGTAAGGTGGCGCTTGACAAATTGCCGGGCGGCTCTATCAGCGTGCGCACGCCGATCGCTCTACGTCCTCCACGAGGTGAGACGTACTTCGCGATTGAAAGCAGCAAAGGCGAGTTGGGTGTGTACTTTATCAGTGATGGCAGCGAGTATCCCTGGCGCGCGAAGCTACGCGGACCCTCCTTCGTCAATTTGCAGATACTGCCAGAGTTGCTGCGCGGTCACAAGATGAGCGATGTGGTAGCGATCACAGGTAGCCTGGATCTCGTATTAGGTGAGGTCGATAGGTAAAAGTGTCCTTTTCGCAATTGGAGATATCCATGTTGAATGTAGTTTTAGCCGACGACTCATTTTTATGGTGGACGCAACTGTGGCATGGAATTTTATCATGGCAATTCCTCCAGTTTCTCGTAGCGTTCATCGCCATCTTTCTTTTTATTATGACCAGCGCGGTTATACTAATCCTGGTTGAACGCAAGGTCATGGGCTGGATGCAGGACCGCGTGGGGCCGATCCATACGGGACCGTGGGGATTGCTGCAGACGACCGCCGATGTGCTTAAGCTGCTGCTGAAAGAGGATATTCGCGGCCAGCAGCACGACACGGCTGTCTTCTTGCTTGCGCCTTCGGTTTTTATGGCGCCCGTAATCGCTGCCTTTGCGGTGCTGCCCTTCTCGCCTTATATCGGACTGCCAGGCAGCGCGCTGGCCACCGGCATCGTTTATCTCGTCGCCGTGAGTTCGATCGATGTGATCGGCGTCATCATGGCTGGCTGGGGCTCGAACAACAAGTATTCGTTGATCGGTGGTCTGCGCTCGGCGGCGCAGATGATTTCATACGAGCTGCCGCTGGTGCTGGCGCTGGTCGGCGTTGTTATGCTAACTAGCGCGCTGGCTGGGATGCCGGGCTATCCTGGCATACCGAATAGCGGCATCGGCACTATCTCGGTCCGTCAGATTATGGACTTTCAGAACGTCTGGCACAAGACGGGGATCGGCATCCTCGATTTCCTCTTCCAGGGTTTCACCCCCTGGCTCTGGTTCTTCCTGATCCAGCCTTTGATGCTCATCATCTACTATACCTGCGGACTGGCCGAGACGAACCGCGCGCCCTTTGACCTGCCCGAGGCCGAATCGGAACTGGTCGCTGGCTACGTCACCGAGTACAGTGGACTGCGCTGGGCGCTTTTCTACCTCGGCGAATATGGCAATATGACCATTGTCTCCGCGATCGCGAGCTACCTGTTCCTGGGCGGCTTCTCTGGCCCCGGCGTCGCGTACCTGACCGGACTCAATTCACTCGGCTGGGGTTTTCTTGGCAACGTCCTCGCGCTAGGTTACTTTCTTCTCAAGATCTACCTGCTCTGTGCAGTCTTCGTCTGGGTACGCAGCACGCTGCCACGCCTGCGCTCCGACCAGCTTATGCAGTTCGCCTGGCTGATCCTGATCCCGGTAACGCTGGGCAATATCATCGTCACCGCGATGGTGTACCTGATCGTCAGCGGCCTCGGCGCGCCTACCTGGGTCTTCCTGGTAGTTGTTGCTGCGATCAACTGGGTCGCCGTGTTTGGCTTCGTCCAGCTTGTCAGTCGCGTCACCGTCTCCTCGACGCGCAAGGCACAGGCACCCGCGATCCGCGCACAACGCCGTGCCGTGCCCGCACTGCCATTGCGTGATGCTGTGCCACAGCTCGTGCAACCGCAGAGTACCACTGTCAGCACTGGAAAAGAGTAGCGAGACGTTATGTAAAATGGGCAGAGCCCTTAAAGTGTCACCTGATTGGCGTGGACGGGGTATCCAAGTACTTTGCCGGCAACCCGGCTGAAAGCGGTCGCATCGCCGCTACACCAGACCTGGAGGGCCCCCTCCTCCGGCCCTGTGGGATGGATGAGCGCTTCCGTATCCAGTATGGAGCGCGTGCGCCGGGCAATGGCAGTTCCACTATCGATGACAAGAACCTGCCTGCCAACGACGTGTTCGATAGCCGGGCGCAGGGCCGGGAAATGGGTGCAGCCCAGGATCAGGACATCGATGTCGTGAACAAGCACGGGATGCAGTGAGTGGGACAATGTCTCCTCGACCAATGGACCGCTCAGTTCGCCCTGTTCTACCAGCGTCACCAGCTCTGGGCAACCGACCGCGTAGACCTGGATGCCGCTGGCGTAATCATCGATCAACTGGCGCAGGTAGGCGGCTCGGGTGGCCTGGTTCGTCGCGGCGACGCCGACACGCCCACGTTTTGTAAAGCGGGCAGCGGGTTTAACGGCTGGCACCACGCCGACGAAGGGGAGAGAGAAGGTGGCGCGCAGTGTGGTGAGCGCTGCTTGAGAAGCCGTATTGCAGGCAATGACAATGAGCTTAACGCCTTGTGCGATGAGAAAGTGGCAGGCGCGCATCGTCAGTGTGGTAATCTCGGCGTCGCTACGCACACCATAGGGACAGTTTGCAGTATCGCCGAAATAGATGTAGTGCTCATGTGGCAACTTCTGTCGCAGCGCTGACAGAATAGTAAAACCGCCCGCACCTGAATCAAAAACGCCGATTGGCGCCTGCGCACTTTCCCGTAAAAGCGTGTTAGCATCCTGAGCGTCTGCTTGAGGGCGACCGTGAAGGTCGCCCTGAGCATATTCGGAATTGAAGGAGCTACGTTCAGCATCGCGCGCGGGGAACACAGAACGCGTCCCTGCTTCTTCATCTGAACCCCAATAAAACATAATTTACTTCTGTCTACTCCATACTACGAAACTCACGCTGTTCGCCAAACACCTGGCGTAGTGCATCGCTAATCTCACCCAGTGTGGCGTAGGACTCGACTGCATCGATAATCAACGGCATAAGGTTTTCGGTACCACGCGCGCCCTGATCCAGTGCTCGTAAACGTTGTTGTACCAGCTCGTTGTCGCGTCGCTGGCGCAGAGCGGCCAGTTTCGCTACCTGCCGTTTGCCAACTTCGGGATCGAGATGCATGATCTTTGGAGGCTCTTCGTGCTCCAGGGCGAAGCGATTGACGCCGACCACCACGGCCTTTTTCTGTTCCAGCAAGAGCTGATGATTGTACGCGGCCTGCTCAATCTCGGCCTGGATATAGCCACGTTCGATAGCGCGCACGCTGCCGCCCAGTTCGTCGATCTTGCGAATGTACTCCCAGGCCCGCTCCTCGATCTGATTGGTGAGGGACTCGACATAATACGAGCCAGCCAGAGGATCAATGATATCGGCCACGCCAGTCTCGTAGGCAAGAATTTGCTGTGTGCGCAGCGCAATGCGCACCGAATCCTCGGTGGGCAGAGAGAGCGCCTCGTCTCTTGAATTGGTATGCAGGGACTGCGTGCCGCCCAGAACAGCGGCCAGAGCCTGGTACGATGTGCGCACGATGTTATTGTCGGGCTGCTGTGCGGTCAGGGTAGAGCCGGCGGTCTGTGAGTGGAAGCGCAGCATCATCGAGCGCGGATCTTTTGCCTGGAAGCGTTCGCGCATAATATGTGCCCACATACGGCGAGCCGCGCGGTATTTGGCGACCTCTTCAAACAGATTGCTATGGCTGTTGAAGAAGAAAGAGAGCTGCCCGGCGAAGCGATCCACGTTGAGCCCGGCATTGATCGCGCCCTGCACATAGGCGATGGCGTTGGAGAGCGTAAAGGCTACCTCCTGTACCGCCGTTGAGCCAGCCTCACGAATATGATATCCGCTGATACTGATCGTGTTCCAGCGCGGAACGTTCTCAGAGCAGAAGCGGAAAATATCGGTGATAATGCGCATCGATGGGCGGGGAGGATAAATATAGGTCCCACGCGCTGTGTACTCTTTCAGAATATCATTCTGAATCGTGCCAGAGAGCTTACGTGCATCCACGCCCTGCTTTTTCGCGACCGCGATATAGAGCGAGAGCAGGATGCTGGCCGTCGCGTTAATAGTCATGGATGTGCTGATACGATCAAGAGGCAGGGCATTCAGCAGCGTCTCCATATCTTCCAGGCTAGAGATCGAGACGCCGACCTTGCCGACCTCGCCTTCAGAGAGAGAATGGTCCGCGTCATAGCCCATCTGTGTGGGCAGGTCGAATGCTACTGACAGGCCGGTTGTGCCTTGCGAGAGCAGGTAGTGATAGCGCTTGTTCGACTCCTCCGCCGTCGAGAAGCCCGCGTACTGGCGCATCGTCCAGAAGCGCGAGCGGTACATCGTCGGCTGGACGCCGCGTGTGAACGGAAACTCTCCGGGGTAGCCCAGCTTCTCGCTTGTATCGTAGTCACCGAGATCGTCTTCAGTTGCTACGTCCGGAACTTTTATACCCGAACTCGTTACAAATTCTGGTTGGCGTTCCTTAGCCTTTTCGCGGGCGCTCTTGAGAGTCGTGTTGCGCCACTCTTCGGCGTTATTGCTTATATGCAGGTCCATAGTTCGGCGGTTCTCCTTTACTACCACAGGCAAATTATAGCATATCAGGTCTACTGGCAGAGTGAAGGCACTCCGCCATTCTTACATATTACCATTGCTGGTAGCCATCAGTATCTCAAACGCGTCACGATAGAGCGCGAGATCACGAAATGATCTCGCATTGTGATATAAGTATGTGGTATATGAGAATAACATATATCTGTATGTAGGTATATGTATACCTATTTCTAGTAGTCGAATCGTACTCTATTCAGTGTAGGAGAACAATTATGAGCACGAGTGCAGCGAAGCTCCTCCCAGGTATTACACAGCGTACAGTGAAGACGGATAGGCTGGAGGTAGCTTATCTAGAGGCGGGCGATGGATCTACTCCGATAGTACTGATCCACGGGAACGCCTCTTCGTCCCTCTTCTTTCAGGATCTCATGCTGGCGCTGGCGGCTGTGGGGCGCTACAAAGTATACGCCCCGGACATGCGCGGCTATGGCGACACTGAGGTGCTGCCGGTCGATGCGACGCGTGGTGTACGCGATTATGCTGACGATCTGGATGCCTTTGTGCATGCAATCAATCTACCGCCGTTTCATCTATTCGGCTGGTCGCTAGGTGGAAACGTCGTCATACAGTATGCTATAGATCATCCGGGGATGTTGCGCTCGTTGACCCTGGAGGCAACGGGTTCACCGTTCGGTTATGGGGGCACGAAGGGGGCCGAAGGGACGCCGAACTGGCCCGACTACGCGGGCAGCGGCGGCGGCATGGCTAATCCAGACTTTGTGCAGCGCATCGCGCGTGGAGACCGTGGCAGCGACCAGAACTCGCCGCGCACTGTCATGAACACGTTTTATTTCAAGCCGCCCTTCCGTGCACCCGCCGACCGTGAGGAGATCTACGTCAGCGCCATTCTCTCCACAAAGGTCGTGCCGGGCAACTATCCGGGAGATATGACGCCCTCCTCCAACTGGCCGGGCGTTGCACCGGGAACGCGGGGCGTCAATAACGCGCTCTCGCCGAAGTACCTGAACCAATCCAACTTCGCAACGGTCAGCGTCAAGCCGCCTGTACTGTGGATTCACGGGGCTGACGACCAGATCGTTTCGGACCTGTCGCTGCTCGAATTCGGCTATCTCGGGCAACTAGGATTTGTGCCCGACTGGCCCGGCAGCGAGGTCTTCCCCCCTCAGCCTATGAAGACGCAGTTACGCACCGTGCTCGATAACTACCGGGCCAATGGCGGCGAGTACCGCGAGGTCGTCCTGCCCGATTGTGGTCACTCGCCGCATATCGAGAAGGCAGCCGAGGTGCTGAAGCTGCTGACCGAATTTGTAGACGCACATTAATTGTAGGCATCAACCTATAGTAATCGCTCCAGTTCCGCTGCTGTATTCACGGGTGCCTGGCAGGCGAAGTTCTGGCAGACGTACGCCGTCGCCTTGCCCTCTTTCTGCGGACGTGCAGCCAGCAAGGGAATGCTTTGTGTAGCGGACGTATCGTCTGGTGCGCAGCAGGCGAGCACGCTATTGGGCAGGTAGCGGTTGTTGATAACCTCCAACAGATCACGGGTGTCGGCGGCGCGCGGGGCGCCGATAAGCGCCAGCTCTTTGGCGGGCGAGAGCGCGAAATCCAGCGCGCCGATCGCGTGGCCGAATGCCTGTGGGTGCTGTGCCATCAGGTCGGCGAGCGGGCGCAGGTAATCGTCGGCGTGCCTGCGATAGGACTCCTCGCCGGTGAAGGCGGCCAGGCGCAACAGGAGATCGACGGCGACGCTATTGCCTGCCGGCGTCGCATTATCCATGATATCTTTGGGACGGCTGATCAGCGCCTCGGCGTCGCTGCCAGTATCGAAGAAGCCGCCGTTCTGCTCGTCCGCGAAGAGGGGAAGCGCCTGGTCGATCAGCGCGCGCGCCTCGTTGAACCAGCGCGTATCGAAGGTCGCCTCGTAGAGCGCGAGCAGGCCATCAGCCAGGGAAGTATAGTCCTCCAGGTAGCCGTTCAGCCTGGCGCGACCATCCTTGAATGTGCGCAGCACGCGTCCGTCCTCCCTGCGCAACGTCCTGAGCAGGAAGGTAGCGTTATCGATAGCAACCTGCAAATAGTCGGGACGATTGAGATAGCGTCCGGCCTCTGCAAAACTGCGCAGCATCAGTCCGTTCCAGGACGTAAGGACCTTCTCGTCGCGGCCCGGCTTTACGCGTCGCTCGCGATCTTTGAAAAGGATCGCGCGGCCTCGTGCCAGGCGCGCCTGCAACTCGTCCAGACTGATCTGCGCATCGTCGGCAGCCTGCTGGACATCCTGCGCAACGTGCAGAATATTTTTGCCCTCGAAATTGCCACGTTCGGTAACATCGTAGTACTGCATGAAGTGCGGCGCGATCTCAGGTGGGAGCAGATGTTTAACCTCCTCCGCCGTCCAGGTGAAGAACTTTCCCTCTTCGCCCTCGCTATCGGCGTCCTGTGTCGAATAGAAGCCGCCTTCGGGCGATTTCATCTCGCGAATGACATAATTGAGCGTCTCTTCTGCGATGCGGCTGTAGAACGGTTTCCCCGTCACAATATAAGTGTGCAGGTAGATGCGGCTAAGCAGAGCGTTATCGTACAGCATCTTCTCGAAGTGCGGCACCAGCCATTGGGCGTCGACCGAGTAGCGATGGAAGCCGCCACCGAGCTGATCGTAGATGCCGCCATGTGCCATATGTTGTAGCGAGCTTTCAACCACTTCCAGTTCGGAGTACTTTGTGGCCTCTGCGCTCTGAAGCTCGCCTTTGAGACGGTGCAGGTGCACGCGGAGCAGGAACTCCAGCGACATCGTATTAGGAAATTTGGGCGCGCCCTTGAAGCCGCCATTGACGGGATCGAAATCGTCGATCAACGCGCGACTGGCGGTATCGAGCAGATCCAGGGAAAGGGTGGTGCCAGGATTAATGCTCGTGCGTAGGGGCGCGCTGCTGCGCCGCTTCAGGTGATCGGCGAGCTGATTTGCCTGTTCCTCCACCTTATCGCGCTGCTGCTGATAGATCTGCGCGATATATTGTAGTACGTGTGGGAAGCCCGGCATTACCTGGCTGCCATACTGACGATCGTTCGGCGGAAAGTAGGTGCCGCCGGAGAATGGGCGTCCGTCAGGTGTCAGGAATATCGTCATAGGCCAGCCGCCCTGGCCGGTCAGCGCCTGAACTGCCAGCATGTAGATGCTATCGAGGTCGGGGCGCTCCTCACGATCGACCTTGATCGACACGAAATACCTGTTCATGAGCGCCGCCGTCACCTCGTTTTCGAAGGACTCGTGCTCCATCACATGGCACCAGTGGCAGGAGGAGTAGCCAATGCTCAATAAGATCGGCTTATTCTCCTGTTGTGCCTTACTCAGCGCCTCCTCGCCCCATGGATACCAGTCTACAGGATTGTGCGCGTGTTGTAGCAGATATGGGCTCGTCTCGTTGATGAGACGATTGGTATACTTATATTCTTCAGATGGAGATGACATAAGGTTGCTCCCTGTTGTTTGTAGTATTCAGCGTGTTTCATGTATTGTACGACATCAAGGCCAGAATAGAAACCGGACATAATATTTTTAGGGTGTTATTGTAAATAAAGTGTATATTTGTATTGCCGAGTATAATGAAAATAGAAGCTGTAGAAATGACAGCAATGGACGATTTTGAATTGATCTCGTGCGGGAGAACACAACTCTTGTTAGTAATTCTCCCGCGAGGGAGAGAGTGGTTGTAGGGAATGGGAAAACAGAAAGAACAGACCTCAACGGTGGAGCAACAACAGCCGTATGATAATATCTTAAAATCCCTTCTGGAGGGACAGGAGGCGCAGATCCTGCCATACCTGCTCGACGAGGAAGTCGTCTACCTGGATACCCTGACGATCGAGGTCATGCGCACCTTGTTGCGAACCGATCGCGTCTATAAAGTGCTCTATCGGGGCCGGGAACACATCCTGCATCTCGAGTTCGAGACCGACTCGAAAAGCTTCATGGACTCGCGGCTGCTGGACTATCACGCCTACTTCTATCATAAGTACCACCTGCCCGTGATC
This sequence comes from Ktedonobacteraceae bacterium, assembly GCA_034438015.1. Classification (GTDB taxonomy): domain Bacteria; phylum Chloroflexota; class Ktedonobacteria; order Ktedonobacterales; family Ktedonobacteraceae; genus JACDAE01. The sequence continues at coordinate 25,797 of DAOTTD010000107.1, forward strand.
TCGATCGTGGTCTACCCCTTTGAGACGACGATGGCGCAGTCGCCATTGCAGGAACTGAGCGGCGAGGAGGTGATCCTCTTCTTCCGCTTCCGGGTGTTTCCGCTGTGGCGGGTAAGCGCGCAGAAATATGTGCAGGAGCATATCGTGCCGATGTATGTATTACTGCCGGCGATGCAGGGAGCCAACGCCCAGCTGTTGAGCCGGGCCATTGATGAAATGGTACAATACTACCAACAAGATAATGCGACACTGGCACGGGAGTTACGTTGGATGGGCATCGTCTTGCGTCGTGCGGATATCGTCCCACTAACAGAGAAACGAATGATTGAGGAGCGACTAAGTATGTATGATGATCTGATGGAAAAAGATCCCAAGATGAGACAGATTCGCGCTGAGAGTGAGGCCATAGGAGAAGCCAGAGGAGAGGCGAAAGGAGAGGTGAAAGGGCTACGAATCTCGATTCTCACCATCACCGAAGCGCGGTTTCCAGCATTAGTGGGGCTGGCGAGGCAACGTGTGAAGACGCTGAAGAAGGCAGATGAGCTGACTGCATTGCTCAAGCAGTTGCTGGCGGTCTCCGACGAGGCGGCGGCGCGCTCACTGCTCACTACACTGCAATAACCCTGGCGCTTTGCTATTACTCCTTGACTTTTCTTTTCTCGTCATTATACTTATGACTAAATGATATAAAATAGTCATATGTTCAGAGCCCTGAAGAGAGGAAAGAAGATTGGTCGCTCAGAACAGGAAGTCAGAGAGCGCGAGTATAGCGGAGGGATCGAAGAGGCGAGAGCGGGCGCACCGCATACTGGATGCAGCCGCCGAGTTGGTGCAACGCTGGGGCTATAAAAAGACCACCATCGACGATATTGTCCGGCAGGCTGGCGTGGCCAAGGGTACCATCTACCTGCACTGGAAGACGCGGGAAGATCTTTTTATCGCGCTTTTCTTGCGCGAAGCGATTGACGCGGGTGTAGAGATGCTGGAGCGCGTAAGAAGCGATCCAGAAGGCATACTGCTGCACAATCTGACGAAGCATGCCATCTATGTGACGTTGAACCGTCCACTGATAAAGGCTCTTTACGTAGGTGACGTCGAGATGTTAGGCGAACTGGTGCATAGTGAGCACGAAACGATGGTCATGCTAACGCGGCGGAAGTTGCTCACCTCCGAGGGCATTTTAGAGCTGATGCGGAACAAAAGAATGATACGCACAGACATGAGTATTCCTGTCCAGGTACATGTTTACAGCGCGATCGTCATGGGATTCTTAACAGTGGAGGGATATCTGCCGGAGCAGTATCACCTACCCATCGAGCAGGCCGTAGAGGAACTGGCGGAGACGGTCCGGCGCACCTTTGGGCCTGATGAGCCTGTTCCGGCTGCTACATTGAAAGAGGTAGAGAGCATCTTTCACCAGATTTATCAACAATATCTAGATACGGTGAAGGAGCAGGTACAGAGGGAGATGGAGGCGTGATACCACCTCCATCTAACAGATAGCGCTACGATTTTTGCGAGATAGGTAGAGGGCCTGGATGCGCTCCGCATCTTTGAAGCTCATGCCGATCTTGTTACGGGCATAGGCAAGAGAGGCGCGCAGCAGGAGCTTCTCGGAGTGGACCTGTGGCCACTGCCAGGTACTGAGATCGGCCTTGCGCTCTTTGAACTCCTGGGCGAGGGCATCGATATCATCCACGCGATCGCGCAGCGTGCAGATGATAGCCCGCTGCTGGCGCTCCGGCAACTGTAGTACAACATCGACAACTTCTTGTATGCGACTGGTGACCGCGGCCTGCTCCTCATACTCAGCGGCTGGATCGTCCATGCCCGCGCTGGGCGTGATCAGCATATCCCCCTGGTAAAGCTCTCCCTCTTCGTCCACAGGAAGGGTCAGCGCGTATTGCGGCTTGAGGCGGCGCACCATATCGATGAATTCGCTATGCACGATGCGCTTGATATACGTCCTGGGGTACTCGATGTGCTTATCCTGCAGGGCGTGCCAGAATTTGATGCGTACGCGCTGGACAAGTTCGTCCGTTTCCAGATCGAACACATCTGAATGAACGACATGCGGATGTTGATGCATACGGTCGTGCACCTGTTTGACGATATATGTGTCGTATTGTTCCAGTGTAGCCTCTATACTCGTCTGGTTTTCTTCTATAGCGTCATTAATGTCACTGGCAGGCAACCGGCATTGAGATATTCCCATGACTTTTGCTCCTTGCACTTTTAGGCTCTATATTACCGTCGTCGCAGGTCGCTGGTGGTGCGCATCACCATCAGTCTCTTATGCAAGTAACTATAGCGCCATTTCTGTGAAAAACAGAGCCAGTTTCGTGACAATTTTATGTCACACTATGCCAATTGTTCAGGGGTGGAGAAAGTTCTTATGCTCTGTACCCTTAAACCTGTTGTGTCGTACAATAATTAGTAACTGTTCAGGACCCTCTTCCCGGACTCCTCGCCGCTGCGCGGCTCGCACGATTCCTTGGGAGTGAGGTTGGCGGCGTGGCGGCCGGGGCCGCCACGCCGCCAACCTCACCAAACCCCTTGCGAAGCGCCTTTGGCGCTGAGGAGTCCTGAACAGTTACAATAATTACGATATAAAACTATCCAGCAATAGAGTGAGCAATGGACGTACCTGAGAACTATTACGCCGTTTTAGGCGTTCCGATAGATGCTGATACCGATATGTTAAAACGCGCCTATCGTCAGCTCGCCCGGCGCTACCACCCTGATCTGGCCGGTCCAGGTGGAGCGGTCGAGATGAAGCGTATCAACCGGGCGTACGCTGTGCTAAGCGATCCTGAGAAGCGTCGCAACTACGATACGGTTATCGGCGGAGTAATTGACCTGCGCAGGGGTGGCTTCGCCCGTGCGCGCCAGCAGCCGCATGTCTTCGATCCTGCGGAGGACGTGGAGTTTTCCGGCCTCAACATTTTCAGCACCAGAGGACCTCTGAGCGCAGGCAGCGTCATTCACAGCCACCTCGGCGTTATCTCTGCGCTTGGGTGTGTGCACACCGTGCATGGCATGGTTATCGCGGCAGGGTCTCTCGATGGGAAGGGCGCGTTGTGGCAACTGGCCGATGGCAAGGTTGCGGAACCGATCGGTTTTGCTGCTGACCCTGCCTTTACCGTGGAGTCGCTGCGCGAACTACGTTTCTCGCAGGCAGGGGCCTTGTTGTCCGGTTGGGGTCGCCTGGGGCTGCATGTATGGGATAGTCTGAATGGGACGCGGCTGTGGAGCCACCCGCTGGAGCAACGGGCGGTATCGGCACACTATTCGCTCGACATGGCGCTGCAGATAGCCGATGAGGGGAAGCGCCTCGCGTACATGGCGCTCCCCCTGCTTGTAGAGGACGCGCCACGTGCCTGGGGAGTGCGTGGAACCGATGTCGTGAGCCATGAGATGGGGACGGCAGAGGAGAGCCTGAGTGAGCCGCTTGTCTGCGCCGAGGAGGGGATAGAGAACCGACAGTTCTGGGCGATACGCCTGCGTGCCCTCACACAGGATGCCGGCGCTCTGATCACGCTATCCTGCGCGCACCTCCCACACGATCAGCAGGAGATGGCGATTGTGCGACGCTGGAATCTGGCGACTAAGGGGCGTCAGGGCAAGATACGCCCACAGATCAGTGCCTCGATCGTCGTGGGGCGCTGCGCCAGTTGTAGTCCACCCTACGAAGTGACTCCTGACGGGAAAATGGTTGCATTTGTGCACGAAGGGAAAAAGTTACGTCTCTGCGATACCGTTGAGGGTACGTACACTGAACTGGCAAGCGGGACAATGGGGAGCAGCTCGAAGCTGGCGCTCTCGCCCGATGGAGAATGGGCCGCCGTAGCGCGCGAGGACAGTGAGATCAACGAGGGCGTCATTGATCTCTGGTCGGTCGTCACGGGTCAGATTGTGCAGAAGCTCTATCATCCGTGGCAGATCAGCGCACTCCATTTTGCAGGCAAGCAGCTTGTTGTAGCGCTTACCGACGGTACTATTCAGCAGTGGATCTGATATCTGCCATGCCGATCAGGTAGAAACCTTGTAAAATCCGTTTCCGTAGTAAATAATAGAGTGGGAAAATTCTCATTTCGCTAAGAACAGGTGCCATAGAGGTTGACAATTTGCATTGTCTTCTCTATAGTTCAATCATACGTATTGGTTCTCATGCAAATTGGGATAATAGACATCGTGCAGCTATATAGGCGAACCAAAAGCAGAGATGACGCGTGAGGACACACTTTTAGAGTAAACTTGAAATATCTTTCAGGGTAAAGAAGATTCCAGTGTCTGATGCGACTGGATAGATGATTAGACTTGAAGTGGTACAAGTGGTGATGGAACGACGGAGCGTAAAGCGTAGACTGTCGTTTGATCAAGCAGCAAAATAACGGGGAGCAACTTATGAACTGTTCTCGATGCGCAGCAGAACTGCCAGAATCAGCTACCTTTTGCCCAAGATGTGGAACGACCACAACCTCGGGCTCGTTCACGTCATCGACGTTTTCGTATTTACCAGCCGGGGCACCTCCCTGGCCCACCACAGTACCATCAAGATCTGTTTATACAACTGGTGCTTCAATGTCTCCACAGCCGGTGGGCACTGGGCCCGCAAAACGGCCAGGACGCTCGGCAGGAAGTATCGTAGCGACCGTCGCCTTGATTGTGCTTGCCCCCCTCGTTGGCATCGGCATAACGCTGGGCATACTGACAAGCCAGGGGCTTTTCCCGCCTGGCTCGGCGAGTGCGCAGCCAAGGAGCAATGTTATATCGAAGCAGCCAACGACCAGCGCTGCGGCGACTCCCACGACCCAGGGAAATCAATTACCAGCGCCGACATCGTTTAAGACGACCAACAGTAAGGACGTTAATGTCTCTGTTCAGTATCCAGGAGACTGGGTAGCTGAGACTCCACAGAAGTCAACCAGTTTCACTTCGCTCATTATCCACACTCCGCAGCAACAGCAGGCGGGCATTGAGTTCTTTGTTGCGCGTTACACTGACGCAACATCCGCAGCGATCACCAGCCCGGATGAGATCAACCAGGCGAATGTGTCGGGGATCAGCCAGCAGCAGACCGACTCAAACGTGCAGATAGTGCCCTCCTCGCCGTCCTCCCAGCCGACGATTGGCGGTACAAAATGGTCGCAGGTAGATGCCACTTATGTTGACAGCACTAGTAGCACCAAGATCCATTTTGTCACCATTTCGGCGCAGCATAATAAGATCTACTACAATATCGCTTTCCTGATGCCCGATCAGTACTACAACGAGGCGATGCAGAAGTACATCCAGCATATGCTCGATTCTTTCGAGTTCCTGTCGTAAGCAAACGCTTTGGGGACGATCGCTGAGGATGTGAGTAGCGTGCATAAAAAGGCCCATCGTGTTGAACACGATGGGCTTTTGTGTATGGAGAGAAGCGGAGACTAGTACTCAGGCATCGCCGGAGCAGCGGGTTTCTCCTTCTCGGGCAGATCGGTCACGAGCGCTTCGGTGGTCAGAATCATCGCCGCGATGCTCGTAGCGTTCTGCAGGGCGGAGCGGGTCACTTTGGCGGGGTCAATGATACCAGCCTCGACCATATCGACATACTGATCGTTGAGCACATTGTAGCCGATGTATTTGTTGCCGCGCTCCTTCTGAGCACGACGGATGCCTTCGACAACGACAGAACCATCGCGGCCACCGTTGATTGCGAGCTGGCGGACAGGCTCTTCAAGTGCACGGCGCAGGATCGTCACGCCGGTTGCGGCATCGCCGGTCAGGTTCAGGTTGTTCAGGGCCTCGATAGCATTCAACAGAGCGACGCCACCGCCAGGAACTATACCCTCTTCGACACCGGCGCGGGTTGCGGACAATGCGTCCTCAACGCGAGTCTGGCGATATTTCAGCTCAACCTCGGTACCGGCGCCGACCTTAATGACGGCAACGCCACCTGCCAGTTTCGCCAGGCGCTCCTGCAGCTTCTCACGGTCGTAGTCGCTGGTGGTCTCTTCGATCTGAGCTTTGATCTGGCGTACGCGGGCCTGGATATCGGCTGTCTCGCCATGCCCCTCGATGATAGTCGTGTCATCTTTATGCGAAGTGACCAGGCGAGCAGAGCCAAGATCGGCCAGGGTAGCGGAATCGAGGCGGCGACCCATCTCCTCGCTGATAACCTCTCCACCCGTCAGGGTAGCGATGTCACGCAGCATCTCTTTGCGGCGATCACCAAAGCCAGGGGCTTTCACTGCCAGGACGTTGAGGATACCGCGCAGTTTATTGACAACCAGGGTAGCCAGCGCCTCACCATCGACATCTTCCGCAATGATCACGACCTCGCGGCGGCCCTGCTGGACGATCTTCTCGATAATGGGCAGGATATCCTGGACCGCGCTGATCTTCTTGTCAGTGATCAGGATATAGGGGTTCTCAAGGGAGGCTTCCATTTTCTCCGTGTTGGTCACGAAGTAGGCAGACATGTAGCCCTTATCGATCTGCATACCTTCGACATAATCGGTCTCGAAATTGATACCGCGAGACTCCTCAACGGTGATGACGCCATCTTTCCCGACGCGATCCATTACTTCGGCGATCAGATCACCGATGGTGTCATCGGCAGCGGAGATAGAAGCGATCTGGGCGATCTCTTTCTTGCCCTCGACCGGAATAGCCATCTCGCGAATATAGTCCACGACGGCCTGTGTGCCGCGCTCGATGCCGGCCTTCAACTGCATCGGGTTGGCACCGGCGGCCAGGTTCTTCAAGCCCTCGTTTACGACGGCCTGAGCGAGCACGGTAGCAGTCGTCGTGCCATCACCAGCGACATCGTTGGTCCTGGTTGCGGCCTCTTTGAGGAGCTGGGCACCCATATTCTCAAGAGCGTTCTCAAGCTGGATCTCTTTGGCGACGGTAACGCCATCATGGGTCACGCTGGGTGCGCCGAATTTCTTATCGAGGGCGACGTTGCGGCCCTTAGGGCCAAGGGTCGATTTGACGGCACCTGCCAGAATGTCGATACCCTTTTTGAGTGAGCGACGAGCCTCTTCGTCAAATACAATCTGTTTTGCCATGTATCTTTAACCTTCTTTCACTAAGAGCTAGCCAAGAACGGCGAGGATGTCATTCTCTTTGAGCACCAGGTACTCTTCGCCATCCAGTTTGAACTCGGTGCCGCCGTACTTGGCGAACAGAACGCGGTCCCCCTCGTGTACATCGATAGGGGAGCGATCGCCGTTATCCAAAAGGCGGCCATTACCCACTGCGATCACAGTCCCTTCCTGGGGCTTCTCTTTTGCAGTGTCAGGAATAACGATACCGCTTCTGGTAACTTCTTCTCTAGCTGCAGGCTTTACGACCACGCGGTCGCCGACAGGACGAAGTTTTGCCACGATGTGTACTCCTTTTCGTTATGCAGATTGATTACCGCTGCACACGGTCGCTAGTGGAAGCAGGGCCGTTATGCAGTGGATAACGCAACATAAGCATCATCCGACCAGGGTCTCCCTTGCTTCACTCAACTATATGCCGTAGCGGATCACTCCCGCGATCTTCGTGGAGCGATACTGTGAATAGTCACAATTACAGGGACCACCAGCGGCACATCCGGTGCAGCAGTAGGTTTTTTCCCGTACCACTATAGGAGGCCAGAGTATAGCTATGTCGCAGTTCGCGCAGTACAGCGGTGCCTGAGACGAGCGGCTGTCATTTTCAGTACGTTGTGGTTGATTGCTCTCTGCGTACATATATCTTCTTAATTTCCAGCGTTTGTTTGTGACTATGTTGTGTCCGGCCTCCTGACAAAGTATGGCACGAAAAATGTTAGAATATCATAGGAGAAGTGTTAGAGGAATGTTAGAAATTAGATATGGTATCCTATTTGCGGGGGCCAGCAATGTCAAGGGAAGGGTAGATAGCTATGTCACACATCGTTACAACGCTGCATGGTCAGGAGCATCATATCGATACAGGTGAAGATGAACATCTGGGGAAGATCACCCTGGATGGACAGACGCACGTCATCGACTGGAAGCAGCTCGCCCCATTGGCGACGGATGCGAAAGGGCACGTGGAGGCGGGGGGACACTACAGCCTGATCATCGGAGGAAAGACGTATGAAGTATTTGCCCGACGCATTACGCGCTCGGACGAGAAGAGTGGCCAGACTTATGAGATCTTTGTCGGTGGCCAACGCTTTGAGGTCAAGGCGGGGGACGAACGAACCAGGCTGCTGGCAGGATTGATCAAAGGTGGCTCTCATAGTGGAGATGCGACCATTCACGCGCCTATGCCTGGTCTGGTGGTGGGCGTGCTGCTGGAGGTAGGGGCTGAGGTCAATTCAGGGCAGCCCGTCGTCGTTCTGGAGGCCATGAAGATGGAGAACGATCTTTCTTCACCTATTACCGGGAAGATCAAAGAGATTCTTGTGAGCAAGGGACAGACGGTCGACCTGGGCGATATGCTGGTCGTCATAGGGAACGATGCAGAAGCGTAAACGGCGCGAAGCGATTATTCGCACATGCGCGGCTGTATGGTCCAGACGTTGCCAGCGCAAGTTGTGCAGCTAATCATTAACATAATGTAATTCACCCCGAATCTGGTGGCAGCAGAGGACGCCCTGTTGTACCAATTTCTCCAGGGCGTGTTTCGCTGCTTCCTTTTCTTTGCGCCCCGGCCTCTTTTTGTCAGAGGGAGCGAACTGCTGGGCAAGCTGGTCCGGAGTAAATACCTGTAGCGTATCCGTATGTTCACTCAGGTAGCGCCTGGCGGCCTCTTCGTACCATGTCACGAGATCGGTAGTGCGGCGCGTGACTGGTGGTGGAGAGACGATCAGCACAGGGCATGGCGCGAGCTGCAAGACGCGATGCGATATGCTACCAAGCACAAGTCGGCGCAGTCTCTCGCGGAAAGAATAGCCGTGGCAGCCAATGATAATGAGGCTGGCGTGCAGCTCTCTTGCCGTGCGTACGATCTCATCGGCTGGCACTCCCACGCGAACGATGCCTTCGGTACGCGCAAATGGAATACCCTGCATCTGTAGAAGGAGGCGTGCCTTATATACCGCTTCCTCGGCCTGGTTGCGTTGCCACGAGGTGATCGCCAGCGGATAGATATGGCCTGCGTATAGTCCTGGGTGGGTCGAGATGACCTGCGCGGTAGGAATGACGGTGAGAAGGATGAATTGTGCCTCTGGTGTTGCCGCCTCAACAAGCTCGCCAGCTCTCTGAAGTACATATTGTGTCATGGGGGATAGATCACCATCGACACCAAACAGAATGCGCTTATTCATGGCTATCCACTACCATTTTGTGCAACTCGTCACTATGGAATGGTTACGTATGACATTGTGTACCATCGCCAATACAAGTATCCTTGGATATGTATAGAGTATACCCCGCTTTATAAGGAGGCGCAAGAAATGGGACATATGACACGCGCTCCTAAATTGATAAGTGCCTATACTAAGCAATATAGATACAGAAATACATTTTGGATACAAATGTAGAACTAACTTCTACTGTAGTAACGGGGAATGTTAATGTAAGCTGAGCCATACTTTCAGCCTTTGCTGGAAGAAAAGTAGGTAAAGAGCATGGGTATCAAAATGAACAGGCTTCCTGGTAACATGAGTTTGACGGACCTCGCAGAGTGTTGCACCTGCGAGATGAGCAAGTATCGCCGCAAAGAAGCGAGCGATGATCAGTACTGTCTGGAGATCTTCAGGCGCGCCGTCGTCCTTCGGCAGAGTGAGGCCTGGGCTGTCTTGCAGCGGCAGTTCAACGAGAATGTGCGCACCTGGTTTGGCCGTCATCCCAATCGGGAGGCTGCGCTCCGCCATGATGGGGAGCAGAGCTACATTGATGATGCCTTCAGGCGCTTCTGGCAGGCGGTCAGTGAGCAACAGCTCGCATTCCACACGCTGGCGAGCGCACTGAGCTACCTGCACCTCTGTCTCAATTGCGCGATCATGGATGCGTTGCGTGCCTACTCGCGCCCGAAAGAGGAGCCCATCCCGGACTATGGGCAGACCGATACCGAGGGGCCTTCAGTCGAAGATAGCTACCAGGAGGGGGAGTTGTGGGAGGTCATCGAAGCGCTGTTGCCGGGAGAGAAAGAGAAGCGTGTGGCCTTCTTACATTTCCACTGCAACCTCAAGCCGCGCGAGATCATCCGCTACTGTCCCGGTGAGTTCAGCAACGAGGATGAGATCTACCGGCTCAAGCGCAACATTATGGAGCGCATCCTGCGGAACGCCGACAAGATTCGCTGGCGACTACGTGGTGATGTCAAATGAGTACAAAGGATCAACGGAGAGCCAACTCAACGAGTTGCTCTCCTTTTTCGTTATATAACTGAGAGCCCAAAAAACGTCGCCAGCGGCGTTTATACAGGGACAAGAGGTTGAAGATCGTAGCAGTAAGCGGGAATAGGCGGTAACAAAAAATGGTGCTAAAAAAACAACATGAGGGATTTGGAATGATGGACTGTTTTAACTCAATGGCCCCCAGCGACGAGGAACTTTTGAGGCTGGCTCTGGACGAAGTGCCACTGCAAGCAAGTGCGCAGGAGCACCTTGACCACTGTCCCATCTGTCAACAGCGGCTTGCACGCTATCAGCAAACGAATGGTTATCTGCTAACGAAGCTGTATCGCAGCCAGTGTCCAACGTCTACCCGGCTCAATCTCTACTGCGCGGGCCTGATGCCTGGTGAAGAGATGACGGGGATTACATATCACCTTGCCGAGTGTCCGCTCTGTACGCATGAGGTGATTGATATCCGCCGTGTGCTTGCCGCATTCGAACCTTTTTCCCCTGTCGAAGATCACCCGGCGCAGACCATCCTCAAACGTATTATCGCCACACTCGTCCCCTGGCAGCCGCAGCCGGTCACGCGAGGCCCCTCCTCCGATTCTCGCTGGCCCCGGCAGTACAGCGCTGGCGCGATCAATATCTCCCTTCACCTTTCAAGAGGAAGCAGCGGTGAGAATATCTTGCTGGGCCTGTTTACCAGCGAGAATCCCGACGAAACGCTTGAAGAACTTGAGGGCGTTCCCGTCGATCTCTACAGTGCACCCGGTCCAGCGCGGGACGGTGCTGGCGAGCAGTCGGCACTCTCCACACAGATCGATGATCTGGGCAATGTCGTATTTAAAGCCGTGCCTGTAGGCGAATACGTTATGATTGTGCGCTTGCCTGAGAGCGAAGTGGTGATCGAGGGTCTGTTGATCGAACATTGAGCGGCGGTGATGGAAGGGACCACAATGCATGCCGCGTGTGGCCCCTGCTCTGTGTTATGGTCTACTGCCGCCAGTGAGCAGACGGAAGAGTGCGAGCAGAATAGTTGCGCCGACAAATGAGACGAAGATGCTGCCACAGAAGTGGAACTGACCGAGATCAAGGGCGCTGGCCAGGATGCTTCCAATTACCGAGCCGATGAGACCTATAACGATATTTCCCAGGCAGCCCGCGCCTCTCCCTCGCACAAGAACATTCGCGAGATAGCCAGCGATCAGACCGACCAGCAGCCACGCGATCAGATCTCCGGGATGGAGGATGCTGCCCACGTCTATTGTTTTCACAACGATATGCATTGCTTCGGATGGCTCCTCTCGTATCTGTTATGCTCCATTTTACGAACTCTTTGCTTTAATCAAAAGAACGGTGGTCATAAAAATCCTCAGTTTGCAGGTATATACGCAGGGGTGCGTACAATGGTTGTGTCGGGAATCCATAATAAATGATGTATGAGTGTGGTCGTTTTTTCGCTCGAAAGAGAGGTGCATAATGCCTACAACCCGCTTCCTCCTGGTGCGTCATGGAGAGACGCTTGCGAACCGGGAATTCCGTTACATTGGGGAGCGCGACGATGCCCTCTCAGAGCGTGGAGAAGAACAGGCTGAGCGGCTGGCTGACGCACTGGCTATCTTTCCCATCGCAGCCATCTACAGCAGTCCACTATCGCGAGCGTATCGTACGGCGCAACCAATTGCGGCGCGGCTACAGCAAGAAGTGCAGGTATTGAGCGCACTGGCAGAGGGACGCTTCGGCGCCTGGGAAGGGTTGAGCCGCGCGGAGGTACTGGCGAGCGGACCGCTTGCCGAGCAGCAGTTGCGCGCGTGGGAGGCTGATCCTACCCAGGCACCGCCGGGGGGAGAGAGCTTTGCCGACCTTCAGGCGCGCGTCGGATTAGCAGTCGAGCAATTGGCGGAGGTTCATCCCGACCAGACAGTAGTCCTTGTCTCGCACGTGGGGCCCATTAAGGTCTTGCTCTGTAGGGCGCTCGCTACTCCCCTAACTTCCATGTTTAACATATTTCTGGACCCGGCCACAATCAGCGTCATCGACTGGCGACCCTCTCATCCCACCGTGCGCTTGATGAACAGTCACGCCCATCTCGGCTGGGAGCACGCGCGCTGGCTCCATATGAGGTAATATGGTGCAAAGATGGACAAAACGCCACGAGAGCAGGTAGAATAGTAGAAAGCACAGTCCTGGGGATGCGGATACGTTATGGAGGGTGGACAAATCTCCTTTTCATAAACAAAATGACTATTTCGTCCCAGATATGAGCTAATCCACTTCCATTATGCGGTTTACATTGTATACTGAGTATATCGCCAGAGATGGTCTGAAATTGCTGTTATCTTAGAGGAGTCCTTGATGGGGTCGAGTGTCCTTGATGCTAAGCGGTCACCTGGGGGGGAGAACCGGGATGCAAAATATGAACCAGTTATTCAAACTCAAACGCTTGATCTCAAGCGTACGACTACCAGGAAGCTCGCATCACGTCCCACGCCGCGTCGTCTGATCCCTGCCGAGGGTTGGCTGCCTTTATTGTTGCTCGCGATAGCGCTATATTGTGTTGTCTGGTCAATTATCGCTGCCGAATGGGTAAGCCATAGTCTGATTCTGCTGTGGAGTCCCGCGTTTGGTCTGCTGGTTGGACTGATTATCGCAAAGTTGCCCCGTTTGCCGCAGGCCGTGCTGCATCTGGCTGCATGTCTCATCGGACACTGGCTGGCAATCTGGCTGACCAGCGTCGTAGCCTTCCGTGTCAACTGGCTATTGCTGCTGGGTGGGTTGCGTGCCGCCATCACGGGAACCATGATGACGGGAACAATGCCGGCCAGTGAGATCGTTTTCTTCTTCTATCTCGCGTTCCTCTGTTTCTTTCTGGGATATTTCGGGAGCTGGCTGGTCTATCGTGCGCACCTGCCCTGGCTGGTCGCGCTGGTCTATTGCTCCATCCTGCTGGTAAACCTCAATTATGTGAAGCAAGATCTGGCCTATCTTGTCGTTATTCTGGTTGGCGCCTTGATTCTACTTATTGCGCGCGTACACCTGGTGACCCAGATCCAGCGTTGGACGGCGGAGGGGTTGCATACGGATGTGGTCTGGCTCAGAAATATGACAACGCGTTGTATGCAAATCGCTTCCATACTGACAATCATCGCCTTGCTTACAGGCTGGATGCTGCCTATACAGAGCCAGTCGGCGAGCGGGAAGAACTTTTGGGATCAACTGAATAACGTGTGGGACAATATCATCAATGGGCGTGTCACATTACAGAGCATTGGTTCGCTCACGCAGCCCTATCAGCAGCCCAGCAACTTTTTTAGCGATCAGCTTACCGTCAGTGGGAGCGTGCATCTTCCCATCGGTCAGGTGCTGTACTACGCAAGTAGCGATGCCTTGCCGCACAATCTTGAAGGATTTACCTATAACCATTTCGATGGACATACCTGGACGACCTCTCTGACCGATGCACAGTCGTTCGAAGCCAATTCGCCGCTGCCCGTCGATATCATGCGCAGCGACTACACCCAGGTAACAACCTCCGTCACCTTGACGCAGCCGCCGGGTGGACCCAAAAACTATATCTTTGGACCGGCCCAGCCAACAGGTTTCAATACTCCTGTGATCGTGTACGGTGATGGTATGGCGGGCTCCTGGACGCAGGTGAAACCACTGGTAAAAGGGGAACGCTACAACGTCATTTCGATGATACCTACTACGGATAGCAACCTTTTATCGAACGTCCCACTGCCAGCGGTTGCGCCGGATCTGTGGCATAACGACATAAACTATCAGAGACTGGCGGCAGATTATATACAGGGGCCGCAGGATCTCTCGCCCAACGTTCAGAGCACGATGAAGCAATGGACGCAGGGAGCGACAAACGCTTATAGCGCGTTAAAGCTGCTGGAGTCCCATCTAAGTGATCAGTCTGTCTTCACATACTCGGTAAGTAATACCCCTATCCCTGCTAAGACGGATGTAGTTGATTGGTTGCTTCAGACACGGAGCGGATATTGCACCTATTATGCGACCGCTATGGCGGTCATGGCGCGCCAGTTTGGTATTCCGACACGCGTTGTAAACGGGTTCAGTCAAGGACACTATGATGTAACGCACCATAATTGGGTTGTGGATGGGCAGGACGCTCATAGCTGGGTGCAGGCTTATCTGCCCAGTTTCGGTTGGGTCAGTTTTGATCCGACGCCTGGTTTTGCGCCAGAGGCCGCTCCCCATCCGACGCCATCGCCGACGGCAACGAAACCACCGACAAAAGCAACTCCGGTGGTAACTCCGCCGCCCGTCAGCAAGCCAACACCTCCGCCGCCGGCTCGTCTGCCGCCGCCCTTCAAACCAACGAACCAGAGTCATCCCAGGGCGACGAGTCCTGTAGATCAAAATGTGTTGATGGGCATGTCGATCGCGGTATTACTGCTATCTATGCTGGTTTTTCTGACCGCGATCGCCTCTTACTGGTGGCGCAACCTCTACGCGGAGAACGGCTTCGTCGCGTCTATGTTCTGGCGCCTGTGTTGGATCGCGAGCCGGGCTGGTTTTGCGCCAAAATCCTGGCAGACGCCTTACGAATATAGTGGCCTCCTCAGTAGCCAGTTTCCACAGAACGCCACGCCTCTCCTGCGCCTGACCGATCTTTTTGTGCGAGAACGCTGGGGACCACCCGCGCAGGCGCCCTCTCATGTCGAGGAAGAGAGCGTGGAACGCCTCCTGCCTGATCTACGCCATATGTTCTGGCAATTGATGATGCGCAAAGTGAAAAAATAGCCCGTCAATGCGCTTTTATCAGGATGCTGGGAAGAGGGTTACTAACAGTTGCCTTTTTTCTGTAATTACCTTATACTAACTACTGTATGGTAAGACAGAAATCTGAAGGTTCTAGAGAACCTAAACTGTTGCGAGTTGGGGTAGCAGCGTATGAGTTAGGGCTGCATCCCTTCACCGTCCGACGCTGGATCAAACTTGGAAAGATCCAGGCGGTGCGCATCGGCCTGGAAGCGCGTATTCCCCGCAGTG
>DAOTTD010000108.1:0-4855 GCA_034438015.1 Ktedonobacteraceae bacterium
AACTGCGGGCCGAGCAGCAGCGACAACAACTGCAATTGGAGATGGAACGCGATATCCTGGACGACGCCCGGCGGCAAAAAGAGCGCCTGGTGCAAGAGTTTTATACCGAAGTCATGCACCGGATCAGTACGCTCACCCATACGGTCACTGGCAACATCCTGGCCTCCCTGGACGAGCATGAAGGCATTATCCGAGGCCGCGTCTCGGTGCAGCTCTCCAATCTCGTCAAGCAATTGGAGCAACTGAACTTTGTCGAGGACGAGCAGATCGAGAGCCAATTACAGCGCCTGCGCGAGGTGTTGCCGACCGAGGATGAAAAAGAGAGGGCCTCCAAAGGGCTGGCCCGCATCAACACGAGCAGGATCAGCCAGGTCGTGCGCAAGATCAACGAGGAAGCGGAAAAGATCTTGATCGACCTGGGCGCACAGCCGCAAACACGGAAGCAGCGGAAGCAGCCGCTTACACCGCCATCACCTGTCAGCCTGGATGCACGTAGAACGGCACGAGCAGGTGCAGCCCTGGCACTGCAACAAGAAGAGCCGTCACCACCAGAGGACATCACACCGAGACGGCGCAGGCAGAAAAGGACGCTCTAATACCAGTTCTGTAGTTATAAAGGTAAAGCCAAAGCTTGCAGCGGAAAGAA
This sequence comes from Ktedonobacteraceae bacterium, assembly GCA_034438015.1. GTDB lineage: Bacteria > Chloroflexota > Ktedonobacteria > Ktedonobacterales > Ktedonobacteraceae > JACDAE01. The sequence continues at coordinate 647 of DAOTTD010000108.1, forward strand.
GGGAGACCACCTCTCGATGGTAGTTTGCATGACCCATCGAACACTTTTGCAAAAACCGTCGAACAGTTTGCATGAAGCATCGAACAGCAGTGTTTATTTGCATAGTCATGCCTACTCAGTCCTACTGATGCGTTGGGTTTCGTTTTCGCTCTTTTTATCATCTTCTATCCGCAAGGATCGCGTGATACTTAGAGAAAGAAAGGCATGTTGGCAAAAGTGTTCGATGGGTCATACAAATTAAATCGGGACTTTTTGCGTGAACCATCGAACACTCAGGCTTTTTGAGCAGGGCAGGTGTTCGATGGTTCATACAAACTACCACTCGATGGATGATCAGGAGCGCCGGCAGCGAAACAAGCAAGCCATCCAGGACCTACGGAAGGCGACGGCTCTGTATATCGTGCAACTCCGAAACCTGGGTCTCTCTGAAGAGGAAGTCGAGCTCGTGGTACAAGAGGCAAACCTTGAGACCGCGCGGAAGATGGGTGCGCTTCTTCCAGGTGAGGAAAAATCCGATAGCCTTTTCAGGGTCACTCCTGGCACTTGTCAAGGACGTAATGGAACATGGAGCATAATAATGCGTGTGAGTCTGTACTCATCGCGAGACCGAAAAGTAACCGAAAAGTCAGGGAAAGGAGACCTCCTCTTATGACAGCAAATAAGCCAGCACCAGAAGACGACTATATTGTGATGACCGATGCACTTCGGAACAAACTTCTCCGCAACCGCAAGCCGGGATATCTGTTTGATTTTCAGGTGCCTCTTGCGCGTGATGAACGCTTGAGTAAGGACTGGACGCCAACGACCGGAGATTTTTCTCTTCGCTTCGATGGAAAAGACGTAATCTACCAGCAGAATTTTGACGGGCGACGCTGGCAGAATGCGGTTGCTACATCTCTGACGAAGGAGTATGTACAGGAAATGGTGCATACAGGAGTGTGGGGATTGTTAGAGTATAATGCGGAAATTCCTCCAATATGGTATTTTCGCGTTTTTAGGGAGCACACGGAGAGATAGGGCCAGTTTGCACTTACCGCGAGACCGAAAAACCGATGAAAGAGGGGAGACCCAAACTGTGAAGTTCTCAACGATTGTCGGCGTTTACGTCAATCAAATGCCTAAACCGTCAACCCTTCCGAATAATCCGACCTGCTTGTGTTTAGAGCATCAGGATGCAGAGATCAAAGAGGCTCCCTTTCCCTTCCCAATCAATGCTATTCAGGCATACTCTACCCGCGCTTCATGCGCAGTGTGTGGGAAGTATCTAGGGCTACCAGAGGACCAGGTACAGGCAGAGCGCCCGGCAGACGTGGATAGCCTACATAGGGAGCGCGTTGCCGTCTTGCCAGCTTATGAAATGCGGGCACTGGTAGCTGTGCTCAAGAAATCCGCCGATCACTTTGGTTGTCATATCTGTGATGATATTGACTTTGAGCCTCTTGTGCCAAACTTGGCAGACCGCCAGGCGATAATGAAACGCTACCATGAGTGGAACGGCGACCCGGAAGTGTGGGAGGAGGATTTAGCAACGGACAGCACCTTTGCGCAGTGTCGCTACTGGTCGTATGGGGCTCTGCTCGATTACTTTGCTTATCGGCTTGCTCCCGATATTGAGCAGGAGCTACGCGAGGCCGGGATGAGAGAAGATTAGCTAAGAGGTTTGCGAGACCGAAAGAAGGAAAAATTGATGAATGAAGAAATGACCGTGAAGCTGATGGTAGAGTCAGCACTCCCTATTGATGATATTGACCAGATCGCGATGCTTCCAGGCAGGACGCTCATCCTGGTATGGGCGGACGTTCAAGACCGCCCGGACCTGGCCGACCTGGCAGCGCGGCAGGGTGGGGGAGCGGGTACGTTTCTGATGACCTGGTTTGCAGCCAACCCAGGAGCGCGGAACATGATCATCGGCTTGCGGGTAGAGATGGAAGCGGCGGAAAGCTGCGTGTTTCACCTGGCATTCAAGGTAGCGCGCTATCTCCCGGAGCTTGAAATCCTGGCCCAATCCGGGCAATTCTGGGTCGTGCCAGGCCCGCCTAACAACTTGACCGGCACCAGGATTAGGAATACGCGGGAGATGATGGCCATAGGTGAGAAGGGCGTTCAATTCGAGTTAGGGCCGGATATGCAGGCCATGTTGCGCAACCAGCTTACAGCCTGGAAGCAGCGGCGACAATAGCGCCGATGTGAGAAGGGGGAAGAAATGACCAGGGAGCCGCAAGGCGATCGCGCCGCAACGTTGGGCGAAGAGTTGCGTCAGATCCGCGACGGGAGCGGTGAAGTGCATCTCAGCTTTGACGGGGCGCTCACCCTCCTGCAATGGCTAGACGAGCAAAAGGCCGAACTGACCAGGGCGGTGAACGGTCCGAACCGCGAGACTGACGAGCATACGTCGCTGTAAGCAGGCAGCACGACAAAAAGAACCTGTAGAAGAGAGCGGGCCTGGTCTGGATACCGGGCCCGCGAGAAAGTGAGAGGAACCCATGAGTGAGGAATATCAAGAAACGACTCGCACTGAGAACGGCGCTGTCAGACTCACCGTCGATCAAAACGATGTCATGATCACCAAGCTTGCCGGCGATCATCCCGATGCAACGGTGGCGATGACGCGCAGGCAAGCCAAGGAATTGCTCCAATTACTCATTGAAGGACTGGCCCAGACCGACAACGAGCAAGATCCCGACGAGTTGATCGGAGATTTTGCGGCGCTCTACACCCTGTTGCTCTCGCTGGATACCTTGCGCGAGATCGAGACAGAAGACATCCCCGAGGACATGGAGCGCTGGCAAGAGGCGATGGAGGCGGGGAACCAGGCGCAGGAAGCTCTGGCACAGTTGGTCGAGGACGCGTTTGAAGAGTTCTCCGAGCACAACGATCGGGCGCTGATGCTCGACGAAGAAGAGGATGAATTGCCATCTGAAGACCCTCTCGACGAGGAGGCCAAGAACCGAGCAGAAGGAGAGAGGGATGACTGACGTTGTAACGCCACACCTTGAGCTAGAGATAAACTATATCAGGGAAAAGACACCTCTGTTTACTGACACACTGGCCGCTTTTCTGCGAGACCAAGATGATCCTACAGGACTGCGGATCTCTACCCTGCGCATGATGGCGAGAAGCCTCAAGATGAGCTATGAAGAGATAGACAGCTTGCTCTGGATTCTGGAAAACCGAGGCAAGCCCACAGCAGAGAGGAACCAATGAGCACCTATGAAGAGAGGCGCGGCAAGCGGTTTTACGTCGCAACCATCGCCGCCTTGAAGGATATTCACGACCGTGGGATGCAGCTCCCGAACAAGGGAGCGACGAGGGGACACGGCAAAAAGAGAATACCGCTTCCACGCAAAAAGGTTCTACGGGAAAGTCGCATAAAATCACGTTCTATCCAGGGCCAGGACAAGAGCATAAACTGAATGCGCTGATCTTCCAATACTGGCAGCGTCACGATCGTATGCTCAATCAGAACGATATTTTGCGGTGCCTGGTGGAACAATACGCCACTATCGACTACCTTGAAGAAGCATTGCATCTGGAAGAAGAAGAGTAGAGCAAGACCACAGAAAGCTTGTGATTGACTCCTGCACGTAACAATCACAAGCTGTGTGATTATGTTCATAAAATTGGCACTCTGCACGGAGTGGTTGAACGTCGATGAAACGAAATTCAAGACGCTGGCCAGATCAATGAAACGAATTTCTTCGTGCCGCTTCCCATGCGGCATTCTGAGTTTCCGTGACATCCTCACGGGAGTTTCCGTGACATCGCTTTACGATAGTTCAACCACCCCGTGCGGAGTGCCATAAAATCAAAGCTTGCGCTCCGCTGCGGAGCGCCCAATCGTCTCACGATCCACGCCGAGAATGCGCGCGATCGCACGCTGAGAGACGCCATTATCGAGCAGGTCATTGACATACGACTCTTTCCCCGTGAGCTTACTGACCTTTGAGCGAGCGCCAGGTGGACGCCCTAGACGTACCCCCTCACTCTTTTTGCGGGCCAGGGCGTCCCTGGTGCGCAGCGAGATCAGATCACGCTCAATCTCGGCGGCCAGGCCAAAGGCAAACGCCAGCACTTTGGAACTGATCGTGTTGCCCAGCTCGTAGCGTTCCTTCACCGTATAGACCTGGATCTCCTTTTCCATCATGGAGCGAGGTGCTGGTAGGGGTCTGGTCTTTTTTACTATTCTTATCAATCTCATTGTAACTATAC
>DAOTTD010000109.1:0-2678 GCA_034438015.1 Ktedonobacteraceae bacterium
CGGGTGTTACTGTGTTCATGTGACCTGTGTAGTACCACCACTCGTTCAGGTCGCGATGTGCCGCTTCATCCTGAGGGAAGCGCACCGGTGGGAGCGGTTGTGCCCGGGGCGTCGAGTTGACCACAGGGAATTGCCCGGCCGTTGTGACGATACCTGGAAAGCCACAGGAAGAAAGAACGAGTGGCAGGAGGATGATCACGCTACAGAGGCGGATGCAATGCATGCGGTATTGCATGAGAGCAGTGTCCCTGCGTTTTTTCATTGCTTGCCCCCTATGTTCACATCCTTCATGACCTTATCCTTTGTAGCTTGCGTCGTAAATACCTCGGACTCTCCTATATACTCCGCAAGTGCAGGCGGATGACGTTGAACTCCCACAAAAGGCAGCCACCAGTTCAGGTTTCCGAGGAGCCGCATGGTCGCTGGAACCAGCAGAGCACGCACGAAGGTCGCATCGAGGAGGACAGCCAGGGCCATTCCCAGGCCAAGCGCCTTGACCAGGATCACGTCGGCAGTGGTAAAAGAAGCGCTCACCACAATCACAATCAAGGCTGCGCTGGTAATAATGCCCCCGCTCCGTTGCAACCCGAGTGCGACGGCACGGGTATTATCGCCGGTTTGCCAGAAAGCTTCTTGTACCCGCGAGAGCAAAAACACTTCGTAGTCCATGGAAAGACCGAACAATGCGAAGAAGAGCAGAATGGGGCTCGATGCTTCAACGAAACCAGGCGGGGTGAAACCGAGTACCTGGTGCAAAAAGCCGTTCTGGAAGATGACGACGAGCGCGCCATAACTGGCCAGGATAGAAAGCGTATTCATTAAGAGAGCTTTCAGGGGCAGGACGAGTGACCGGAACAGCAGTAAAAGGACGATATAGGTGGTGAGAGCCACGACCAGTATGGCCTTTGGAAAGTCCGTGTAGAGCGAGTTGACGTAGTCGATATCCCCAGCCGTCCCGCCATCGATAAGGATCGAAATACCAGCACCAGGGGGTGTATTCCGAAGCGCCTGCACCAGCGCTTGTGAACGCTGATCGAGCATTCCATACTTACTGATGATAGAAATCTCCATGGTATTTCCCGCTACCGACGCGTTGACAAGTGCGGACAGGTAGGGATCAGCAATCAACTGAGGATGCGTATAGAGCAGTTCATATTGGTCGAGCGTAAACCGTGGGTCAGCGCTGACAATGCTATCTACCCGTGCAACACGCGGGTCAGCCTGGATGCGCTGCACGTAGGAATAGAGCTTGCGAATGTTATCAGGAGACAAGACATCACCCTGAGTCTGTACAGCTATCAGCACAGGCGTTGTCTCGCGATCATTGAACCGCTGCGCTAACAGGTCGAATGCTGCACGCGATGGCACATCAGCGGGCAGAATGGAGGCATCGGGTGCCGAAAAGCGCACGCCCAGGAAGGGCAATCCAAATGTAACTAACAAGAACAAGACAGAGACAAACACCCGTACCGGGGAGTGCATGACGATGTGCGAGAGCCGGTACCAGAAGCCGTGATGTTCAACCATTGCTGGTGTTGCATATGCTGGATTGGCGCGGCTAGCCTCTGCACATTTCCGAACAATCGGGATACGTACCGGAAAAGCGTTGATCCTCGTGGCGATGATGGCAAGGGTGGCAGGCAATAGTGTAATCGCGGCGAGCAGGGCTAAGACGACGACGAGGATGCCGCCCAACCCCACCGAATGCAACATATTGATACGGAAGAAGGTTAACCCCAGCAGGCCAAGAGAGACAGTCAGACCTGAGAAGGTCACAGCACGCCCTGCCGTAGCAACGGTAATGGTCACCGCATCGTCAACACTGCGCCCACGCGCTAGCTCTTCGCGGAAGCGACTCACCATGAACAGTGAGTAATCTACACCAAGTCCGAGACCAAACAGCGTGGTGATATTCAACACGAAAATGGAGAGCGTTGTGAGATGCCCGAGGCCAAAGACGAGCGCCAGCGCCACGGTGACGGCGCCCCCACCTACTAAAGCAGGAAGGATCGCGGCAACGACCGAGCGAAATACGAGCAGGAGCGCGATGATGGCAAAGGGAAAAGCCAGGATTTCTGCACGACGGAGATCACGCTCACTGACCAGTTGTATGTCTGCGAAAAAGACAGGCCCACCACCAATATGTGTTTGCAAACCTGCAACGGCCTGCAAACGCCGCTCCAGTTCAGGCAGCAACTTCGGAGCGCTATCGGGATCAGCCTTGAGCAGTACATTTACATAAGCGGCATGGCGATCTAATGAGATCTGGCGTGGATTATCGGTGAAACTGATCACACCTGAAACTTCCGACCAGCCGGTCACACGTGTAAGAGCTCGCTGCGCCTCCTGTGCAAATGCTGGACTATCGGTACTGTAGCGTTGACTCATAAAGATAACCTGAACGATGGTCGGATCGAAATGTAATTTCTGCGCCAGCAGATTGATCGCCCGTTCCGACTCGAAATCAGGGCTAACGAAGCCGCCGGAATGCAGTACCTGGGGTGCCTGCGGAGCAAATGGCAAAGCCAGTGCGATAGCAACCATCCACACTCCCACGATCAACCAGCGAAAGCGGGTGACGATCTTGCCGAGATGGAAGAACATGATAGGACCTTTCTTTAGGAGCGATCTTGCGCTGTAGAGACGGTTTGAACCTCAGGCGTGGAATGCGTCAGAGA